>DASVNF010000196.1:0-12551 GCA_036384015.1 Burkholderiales bacterium | reverse complement strand
GAACGCGACGAAGTCGTCGCCTTTGCGAAGCAATTCGATCCGCAGCCGTTCCACGTCGACGAAGCCGCGGCGAAGCAATCGATGTACGGTGGCCTCATCGCCAGCGGCTGGCATACCTGCGCGATGGTCATGCGCATGATGTGCGACGCGTACCTGCTGCAATCGGCCAGCGTCGGGTCTCCGGGAATCGACAATCTCAAGTGGCTGAAACCGGTGCGCCCCGGCGATACCATCCGGGCGCAACGCACGACGCTGGAGTCTCGGACTTCGAAAAGCAGGCCGGAGATCGGGATCGTCCGCAACCTCTGGGAAGTGTTCAATCAGGATGGGGAGATGGTGATGTCCATGGAAGGCTACGGCATGTTCCGGCGCCGCAACCCGGGAGCATGACGACTTGAGCATGCTGTTCAAACACAAGGTCCACGTGCTCTATCGCAAGGAGGATCTCGACCATGAGCGCCTCGAAGGCAAGGTGGCGATCGTGCTCGACGTGCTGTTCGCCACGTCGACCATCATCACCGCGCTCGCCAACGGCGCCACCGAAGTCATTCCCACGCTGGACGAAGCCGGCGCCCGCGCCGAGGCGCAGAAGCATCCGGACGGAAGCTATGTGCTGGCGGGGGAACTTTACGCGGAGACATTGCCGGGCTTCGCTTCGCCCACGCCGCTCGCCCTGCTCAAGGAGCCCATAGCCGGCAGGAAGCTGATTTATTCCACGACCAATGGCACGGTGGCATTGCGCCAGTCGTCGAAAGCGGCCCATGTCTACGCAGCGGCCCTGCTCAACGGCGAAGCGGTGATCCGCCACGTGCTGAGGAATCATCCCGGGCACACCATTCTCATCGTGTGTTCCGGTTCGATGGGCATGGTCAACCTGGAAGACCTGTACGGCGCCGGCTATCTGGTGGACCTGCTGTCGGCGTCGCTCGACGAGAACCTGGATTTTTCCGATGCCTCCCTCGCGGTTCGCAGCCTGTACCGCAACGAGGATCCGGCGGATTGCCTGATGCGGGCGCGTGTCGGGCGCATGATGGCGGAGCGCGACCTTTTGCACGAAGTGCATTTCGCCGCAACCCTCAGCAGCCTGCAATCCGTGCCGCGCCTGGTGGACGGACGATTGACGGGCTGACCATGCGCCTGGGCGCGGCCTTTGCCATGGCGCTGCTGCTGGCGGCTGCGCCGGCGTGGCCGGCGATGGACTGCAGCCGTACCCGCTCGAACGCGGAGAAAATGCTGTGCTCGAATCCCCGCCTCATGCAGGCGGACGAGCAACTGGCCTACGCTTACCGGGGCGCGATACGGCGGGGCGTGAATCCGCAGGAACTGATCGAGAGCCAGCGGAGCTGGATCCGGGACGCGCGCGACGTCTGCAACGATACGGAATGCATGTTGCGCGCGTACCAGGACCGCATCGGCGACCTCGAGAGCCGCTGATCAGACTTTCACGGGTTTTGAGAGATCCTGGCCCGGCAGCAAAGCTTCGATGAGCTTGCGCAGCTGCTCGGCCGTCGCGGCCTGCAGCGGAGCGCCGGGATGGCGCACGGTGCCGCCGCGGATGGCGCCGCGGAGCCTGAGTATTTCCTTGCGAATCGCCACACCCGGCTGCTGCTCGAATACGATCAGCGGCAGGAAGCGCGTGTAGGTCTCGCGCACGCGCGACCAGTCGCCCGCCCGGGCTGCCTTCACCATCGCCATCAGGACTTCCGGAAAGGCGAAGCCGGTGTTGAAGCCGCTCGATCCCGCTTCGAGGTCGAACAATCCATACAGCGCGCCAAGTCCGGTGAGGATGGGGATCTTGCGCTCCTTCATGCCGGCTGACAGCGCCCGGATCTTCGGGGCGGTGGGCACGGCTTCTTCCTTGATGCAGGCGATCTGCGGCACTTCCCGGATGATCCTCAGGAGGAGCGCTACGGACATGTGCACCTGGGTCGACACGGGGTGGTCCTGCATGACGATCGGGATGCGCAGGCCTTCCGCGATCACTTTGTAGTACTCCGCGACGCGGTCGTCGTTCGGCACTGCCTCGGCATGGGGCGTGACCATCACGGCCTGTGCACCCAATTCCTGCGCCATTTGCGAAAGGTCGCGCGCGGCGCGCGATCCGCTGTGGCTGGTGCCCACGATGACCGGCAATTTTCCGGCCGCCGCGATGGCGGTGCGGATCAGCTGCTCCCGCTCGCCGTCGAGCAGGCGGTTGGCTTCCCCGAGCACGCCGAGAATGGTGATGCCTTCCACGCCCAGCCCGCCGATGAATCGCACCAGGCGGTCGAAGGACTCCAGGTCAGGGCTTTCATTCTGTTCGAAAGGCGTCGCCAGGATGGGAAATACGCCTTCGAATTTCAGTTCTGCGTTCATCTGCGGGATCTCCTGTGCGCGCGGCAGCGCATTCTCGGCCGCGCGGGGCGGGCTGTAAAGAGAAGGTAAAATCCGCCCACGCCCATAACAATAACGATGAGGAGATGGCAATGGACATGCCCGTGAACCAGTTGAAGCGCAATTTGAAGGAGGGCCGCACCCAGGTCGGCTGCTGGCTGAGCCTGGCCAGCCACGTTTCCGCCGAGATCTGTGCCGGCGCCGGCTTCGACTGGGTGCTCGTGGATACCGAGCACGCGCCCGCCGACCTGGTGCAGGTGCATCACCAGTTGCATGCCATCGCCGCCTATCCCGTCCCGGCGCTGGTGCGCGCCTACTGGAACGACACGGTGCTGATCAAGCGCCTGCTGGATATCGGGGCGCAATCGCTTCTGCTCCCCTACGTGCAGAGCGCCGAGGAAGCCAAACGCGCCGTCGCGGCCGTGCGTTACCCGCCCAAGGGGATACGCGGCGTGTCAGCCAATTCGCGCGCCAACCGCTTCGGCCGGGTGAGGGATTATTTCGCGCATGCCAACGACGAGATCTGCCTGATGGTCCAGGTGGAAACGCGCGCGGCACTGGCCGAAATCGAAAAAATGGCCGCCATCGACGGCATCGACGGCATCTTCATCGGTCCCCAGGATCTCGCGGCCGACTTCGGCCACCTCGGCAATCCAGGCCATCCGGATGTGCAGGCCGCGATGGGGGATGCGCTGACCCGCATCAGAAAGGCGGGGAAGGTGCCGGGCATCCTGGCTTTTGCCGAACCCGATGCAAAGCGCTGGATCGCGCATGGCGCGCAATTCGTCGCCATTACGTCCGATCAGCACCTTCTCGTGCGCGAAAGCGCCGCGGTGGCGGCGCGATTCAAGACCCCGGGCTGACCGGGACCAGGTTCAGCGCCTCGATCAGGCGGGCCGCTATGTGCTGCGGCTCGTCGCCGATGTCCACGACCAGCGCGCCTTGCGGTTCCTCCAGCGCGGCGAATTGCGATTTAAGCAGGCCGGCCTTCATGTAGTGGCCCTTGCGCGCCATCAGCCGCGATTCGATCAGGTCGAAATCACCCTTCAGGTAGACCCACCGCACGTTCCCGCAATCGCGGACCAGGCGGTCGCGATAGCGCGCCTTGAGCGCCGAGCAGGCGAGCAGCACGTCCTCGCCGCGCGAATCGGCGGCTGTCACCATTTCATTGAGCCGGTCCAGCCACGGCCAGCGGTCGCCGTCCTCGAGCGGGATGCCGCGGCTCATTTTTTCGATGTTCGCCGACGGATGGAAATCGTCGGCATCCAGGAGTTGCCGGTGCAGTCGTTCGGCGAGATGCCGGCCGACGGTGGTCTTGCCGGATCCGGATACGCCCATGAGGATGACGATCACTTGCGATCCTGCACGGCATGACCGCCGAATCCCGCCCGCATCATTGCCAGCAGCTTCGATCCATAGTCGTCCTTGCCCTGGCTGGCAAAGCGCGCCATCAAGGCGAGGCTCATTACCGGTGCGGGCACACCCAGTTCAACTGCTTCAATGGCGGTCCAGCGGCCTTCGCCGGAATCTGCAACCACGGGATCGATGCCCTCCAGCGCGTGCTCGCTTTTCAGGAATTCCGCGGTCAGGTCGAGCAACCAGGAGCGGACCACGCTGCCGTGTCGCCACATTTCGGTGATACCGGCGAGGTCCAGACCGAATTCAGCCTTGGCCTTCATCATCGACAGGCCCTCGGCATAGGCCTGCATCATTCCGTACTCGATGCCGTTGTGGATCATCTTGACGTAATGACCCGAGCCGGCCGGTCCGCAATGGATCCAGCCGAGGTCGGCTGCGGGAGCGAGCAGCCTGGCGAAGGGTTCGACCTTGCTGACGTGGGCCGCGTCGCCGCCCAGCATCAGCGCATATCCGTTCTCCAGGCCCCAGATGCCACCCGATACGCCGGCATCGACGAAGCCGATGCCGTTTTCCTTCAGCCAGGCCGCGCGTCGCTGCGAGTCCTTGTACATCGAATTGCCACCTTCGACGAAGACGTCCCCCGCTGTCTTGAGCGCGACGAGCTCGCGCAGAACCTGCTCGGTGATTGCGCCGGCGGGCAGCATGATCCAGATCACGCGCGGGGCGGGCAGGGAGGCGACGAGCTCCGTCAGCGTGGCGCAGGCTGCAATGCCTTTTTCGTTTGCAACGGCGGTGCGTGCCGCCGCACTGACATCGAACGCGGCGACCCGGGCACCCTTGCGCGCCAGTCTGCGAGCCATGTTCGCGCCCATCCGGCCGAGTCCAACGATTCCGATTTGCATTTTGATTCCTGCCTGTATCCGGGACGCTTATTGTCCGGGGCCGCCGGTTCCGGCGCAATGCGGCCGAGGGACGAATCCGGTACATTGCTGCCTTGCAGCCGGTATCGGGGGAAAACAACAATGCCGCGGGTCGCAATCACGGACGTCAGGGAACTCGAAAAGAGCGTCGGCAAGGAACTCGTCGTCAGCGACTGGTTCGACGTTCCGCAGGAAAAAATCAATACCTTCGCCGAGGCCACCGGCGATCATCAATGGATTCATGTGGACGTCGAACGCTCGCGCAAGGAGTCGCCCTTCGGCGCGCCCATCGCGCACGGGTTCCTGACGATGTCGCTGCTCAGCCAGTTCCTCAACGAGGCGGTGGATTTCGGCGGCACCAAAATGGGGGTCAACTACGGCTTCAACCGCCTGCGCTTCACGGCCCCGGTGAAGGCGGGCTCGCGCCTTCGCGGGCGCTTCGCTGTCAAGGATCTGCGGCGCATCGAAGGCGGCGTGCAGATCATCTGGGATGTCACGGTCGAGTGCGAAGGCCAGCCCAAGCCCGCTCTGGTCGCGGAGTGGGTGACTTGCCGCTACGGCTGAGAGCGTCCGGGCATGGCACGACAGGATTTCCAGTTTGCGCACCGCCTGCGGGTGCGCTGGGCAGAAGTGGACCGGCAGGGCATTGTGTTCAACGGCCACTATCTCGCCTATTTCGACGTCGGCATTACCGAGTACTACCGCGCGCTCGGTTACCCTTACCCTGACGGCCTTGCCCAGCACGGCACCGACCTCTACGTGAAGAAAGCCGAACTGGAGTATCACGCCTCGGCGGAATACGACAATGAACTGGATGTGTGCATCAGGGTGGCGCGGCTGGGGCGGTCCAGTTTCGATTTTGCCGTCGAAATCCACCTGGGCGAGCAATTGCTCGTCAGCGGCAAGGTGGTCTACGTCAATGCCGACCCGGCCACCCGCAAAGCGGCGCCGCTACCGGATTTTCTGCGCAAGGCGATAAAGGGGTTCGAGCGTATCGCGCCGGCCGAAACCACCGCCGCCCCGGCTTAAAAAAGATCGCCCACGGTGTCATACTGCGGGTATTGCGCTGCGTCATCCCGAAGATGCGGCTTGCAAATGATGACCAACAACAAAAAAGCAGCGAGGGGAGCATGACCGACGAATCGAAACCCCGCCCATGGGAGGCGGTTGTGGCATCGCCATTTCCGCTTTCCCCGCGCCGCAAGCAGGAAATCCCGGCAGCCGCACATCACTCCAACGTCAAGGAACAACCATGAATTTCGAATTCACCGACAAGGTCAAGGATCTGCAGAAAAAGGTCCAGACCTTCATGCAGCAGTACGTCGAACCGCAGGAAGGCCGGTTTTTCCAGGAGATCGCAGAAAACCGCGCCAAGGGCAATCCGTGGATCCCGACCCGGATCGTCGAGGAGCTCAAGCCCAAGGCACGGGCGGCCGGCCTGTGGAACCTGTGGCAACCGAAAGGCCACGGCGGCACGCTGACCAACCTCGAGTACGCCCCGCTGTGCGAGATCATGGGCCGGATCAGCTGGGCACCGGAGGTGTTCAACTGCTCCGCACCCGACACGGGGAACATGGAGGTGCTGCTGCGCTACGGCTCGCCGGAGCACCAGAAGCAGTGGCTCACGCCGTTGCAGAACGGCGAGATCCGTTCGGCGTTCCTGATGACGGAGCCGGCGGTGGCGTCGTCCGATGCCACGAACATCGCCTGCCGCATCGAGCGCCAGGGCGACGAATATGTGATCAACGGCCGCAAATGGTGGTCGTCGGGCGCCGGCGATCCGCGCTGCAAGATCTACATCGTGATGGGGAAGACGGATCCGGACAACGCCGATCGCCACCAGCAGCAGTCGATGATCCTGGTGCCTGCGGATGCCAAGGGCGTGAAGGTGGAGCGTGCCCTGACGGTGTTCGGCTTCGACGATGCCCCCCACGGCCACATGGAAGTTTCGCTGGCGAACGTGAGGGTGCCGGCGTCGAACATCCTGCTGGGGGAAGGTCGCGGCTTCGAGATCGCGCAAGGCCGCCTCGGGCCCGGGCGCATTCATCATTGCATGCGCATCATCGGCCAGGCCGAGCGCGCGCTGGAACTGATGTGCAAGCGACTCAAGAGCCGCGTGGCTTTTGGCAAACCGGTGGCCGAGCACAATGTGTGGCATGAGCGCATTGCCGAGTCCCGGCTGATGATCGAGCAGGCGCGGCTGCTCACTCTGAAAGCCGCCTATATGATGGACACGGTGGGCAACAAGGAGGCGAAAGCGGAGATCGCCATGATCAAGATCATCGCACCCAACATGGCGGAGCAGGTCATCGACTGGGCGATCCAGGCCCACGGCGGCGGCGGCGTCAGCCAGGAATTTCCGCTGGCCTACATGTACTCGCACAACCGCACGTTGCGCCTGGCGGACGGCCCGGACGAAGTGCACCGCAACCAGGTGGCCCGCCTGGAGCTGAAGAAGTTCGAGCGGGACAAACCGCATCGCTGATGCGGTTCCGCGTTGTCCGATGCGCTGGAAATATCGCGTGGCTGCCGCCGCAAGCGGCTGAGACGCGATTTCGCGATGTGGTTATTGCGTCGCAGCATGAGGCTTCAAAATCCGCGTCCGTGCGAGCCCAAATCCACTGAATTGGTGCGCAAAAAGAGCGTCGTCCGCAAACCCGCGCCGGACGCGGCTTTGCGAAGGGTTCGCATTGCCGCGTGCATGCGTTTTCGGAACAGGCGCAACGAGGCGTAAAAGGTTGAAACGCAGTTTCTATTCGTGTATTTTGGCCAAGTAACTCTATCCCGTTACAACCTATAAGTTTCATCCTCACCACTGCTCGAAGGGGGAGCTTTGCAATGAAAATCTCGTTCAACGTTAATGGCAAGCAGACGAGCGTAGACGTACCGCAAGATACGCCGCTTCTGTGGGTCCTCCGCGACACCTTGGGCCTTACCGGCACCAAGTTCGGTTGCGGCAAAGCATTGTGCGGCGCCTGTACCGTTCATCTGAACGGAATGGCCGTGCGTTCCTGTCAAACCGCAATCGGTTCCGTCTCCGGCCAGAAGGTCACCACCATCGAAGGCCTCGGCGGCAACCACAGAGTGCAGAAGGCCTGGACGAAACTGGACGTGCCGCAATGCGGCTACTGCCAGCCCGGACAGATGATGTCCGCCGCCGCTCTGCTGGCCTCCAACAAGAATCCCTCGGACGACGACATCGACGCCTTCATGTCCGGCAACATCTGTCGCTGTGGCACGTATCCCCGGATTCGCGCGGCGATCAAAGATGCCGCGAAGATGGCTTAAGGAGGCGACCATGGAAAATATGATCAAAAACGAAGCACGTCGCGACTTCCTGAAAGTCAGCGGCACCGTCGCCGGCGGCCTGGCCCTCGGCTTTTACCTTCCCAACGGCCCGCGCGTCGCGCAGGCCGCGGCTCCGACCCACTCCCCGAACGCCTGGGTGAAGATCGGCACCGACAACAGCATCACCATCATGTGCGCCCGGTCCGAAATGGGCCAGGACGTCTACACCTCGATGCCGATCCTGGTGGCCGAGGAACTCGAAGTCGACCTCAACAAGGTCAAAGTCGAGTTCGCACCGCCCGCCGAGGTCTACATCAATGCCCTGCTGGGCGGCCAGCTGACCGGTGGTTCGACCTCGGTGCGTGACGCCTGGGAAAAACTGCGCAAGGCCGGCGCTTCCGCCCGCATGATGCTGGTGGCAGCCGCCGCCAGCGAATGGAGCGCGGACGCATCACAGTTGAAGGCAGCGAATGGCGTGGTCACCGGTCCCGGTGGCAAGAAGGCAACCTACGGTCAGCTCGCCGCGAAGGCTGCGACCATGGAAGTGCCGAAGGATGTCCCGCTCAAGCCCTCCAGCCAGTTCAAGATCGTAGCGAAGAAGGGCCAGAAGCGCCTGGACACCGAAGCCAAGGTCAAGGGCACGGCCCAGTTCGGCATCGACACCCGCGTTCCCGGCATGCTGTACGCTGCCGTGGCGATGGCGCCGATGATCGGCGGCAAGGTCGCGAGCTACGACGATTCGCGCGCCAAGTCCATGCCCGGTGTCAAGGCCGTGGTGCAATACAGCCGCGGTGTGGCCGTGGTGGCCGATTCGTACTGGCAAGCCAAGAAGGCCAAGGATCTGCTGCTCATCACCTGGGATGCGGGCCCGAACGGCGACAACGACCAGAAGAAAATCTGGGATGGCCTGCGCACCGCATCCGAACAACCCGGTGCAGTGTTCCGCGAGCATGGCGATGCGGCAGGTGCCATCGGTTCGGCAGCCAAGACGGTCGAAGCTACCTACTCGTTGCCGTTCCTGTCCCACTCGCCGATGGAGCCGCAGAACACCACGGCCGACGTGCGCGCGGACAAGGCGATCATCATCACGCCGACCCAGTTCCAGCAGCTGGTGCCGCACGTGGTGGCGGGCGCTACCGGACTGAAGCCGGAACAAGTCGAAGTGCATACCACCTTCCTGGGCGGTGGTTTCGGCCGTCGCGTGGAAGTGGACTACACCATCGACGCGGCTGAAATCTCCAAGGCCGTCGGCGCCCCGGTGAAAATGGTCTGGAGCCGCGAAGACGACATGACGCACGATTCCTACCGTCCCGCCAGCTTGATGAAGCTGAGCGCCGGCCTGGATGCGAGCGGCAAGCCCGTCGCGATGCGGTTCCATTCCACCAGCCCGTCGATCTCGGCCCGCCTGTTCCCGAGCATCGTCAAGGACGGCATCGACCCGTTCGCGGTGGAGGGCATCGACAACTACCCGTACGACACGCCCAACATCAAGCTCACGTACCAGATGCACGACACGGGCGTGACGCCGGGTTACTGGCGTGGTGTGTCCCACAACCTGAACGCGGTCGCGCTCGAGTGCTTCATCGACGAGCTGGCAAGTGCCGCGGGCAAGGATCCGATCCAGTTCCGCATCGACAACCTGGACATGGGGTCCACCAAGCATCAGTGGTCCGGCCTGTCCGCAGGCGTTCCCGTCGGTGCGCGGATGAAGCGCGTTCTGGAGGAAGTGCGTGCCAAGTCCGGCTGGGGCAAGAAACTCCCGGCAGGCAAGGGCATGGGCGTGGCTGTGATGGAAGGCTACAACACCGTGATCGCGATGGTTGCCGAAGTGACCGTCTCTGCTGACTACGACGTCAGCGTGGACAAGGTAACCGCCGTGGTCGATGCCGGTACCCTGGTTCACCCGGATCAGGCGCTGGCCCAGATGCAAGGGACGATCAACTTCGGTCAATCGGCCTGCATGTGGGGTGAAATCACCATCAAGAACGGTGGCGTCGAACAGAACAACTTCGATACCTACCGTGTGGCCCGGATGAATGAAGCTCCGAAGGTCCTGGATATTCATTTCATTCTGAGCGACAGCACGCCCGGTGGTCTGGGCGAGCCCGGCACCGCGGTGATTCAGCCGGCGATCGGCAACGCGATTTTCGCCGCTTGCGGCAAGCGCGTCCGTACCCTGCCGTTCACCGCCGAGCACATCCGCAGCGCGTAACAGCAACAGCGCTGGCCGGCGCAAGCCGGCCAGCGGCAGAACCTGAACCCCCCGATGTTCCGCATCGGGGGGTTTTTTCATTGGCCCGGGACGGGCCCTGGTTTACAATCGTTATTCCCCGTTGAGCAGAACGGGAGCATGCAGGGGTTAAGGTGATATGGATAGCGTCGATTTGCAGGTGCTGCGGACCAGCGTGGCGTGGCTCAACGAAGGCCATCGGGTGATCCTCGCCACCATTGTCGAGACCTGGGGATCTTCGCCGAGACCGGCGGGGGCGATGCTGGCGGTGCGTGGCGACGGCCAGGTCGCCGGCTCCGTCTCGGGCGGTTGCGTCGAGGACGACCTGATCTACCGCATCCGCAACCGCTCCCTCGCAGTCGAGGCGCCGGAGATCGCGACGTACGGCATCAGCAAGGACGAAGCGACCCGCTATGGCCTGCCTTGCGGCGGCAAGCTGGAACTGGTGCTGGAGCCCGTCAACGACAAGCAGGTCCTCACCAGGTTGCTTGAGAGCGTCGACCGCCATGAACTGGTGGCGCGAACCCTGGACCTGGAAACCGGCGTGGTAACGATAAAGGCGGCGAGTCGCGGCGATGATCTCGCATTCGATCGCAAGCGGCTGACGACCGTGCACGGGCCGCGCTGGCGCCTGCTCATCATCGGGGCAGGGCAGTTGTCGCAGTACCTGGCCCGGATGGCACAGGCCCTCGACTACAGCGTAACGGTATGCGATCCCCGCGAGGAATATGCAGATACCTGGGATGTCGAAGGTTCGGTGCTCGACCGCGGCATGCCGGACGATGTCGTGCTGACCATGAAACTGGATTCGCACTGCGCCGTCGTCGCCGTGACCCACGATCCGAAGCTCGACGACCTCGCGCTGATGGAGGCGCTGAAGTCTCCCGCTTTTTATGTTGGCGCGCTGGGTTCCAGGCTCAATTCCGAGAAGCGCCGCGAGCGCCTCGTCATGTTCGACCTGTCGCAGGGTGAACTCGAACGCCTGCATGGTCCCATCGGCCTCTCCATCGGCAGCAAGACCCCGCCGGAGATCGCGGTATCCATCCTTGCGGAAATGACCGCCGTCAGGCACGGTGTCGACCTGGCAAGCGTGGGGACCCGCGAGAGCAAGGAAGTGTCCGCCGACGGCAACCAGGAGGTCTGCGTGGTCGCGCAGCGCGCCTGAGAGCCGCTCAGTAATCCGAGCGATGGGAGCCGCAGAGGCTCCCATCTTTTTTACCGGTTTAGAATGCGCGTTTCCCGGAGGATGAAGAACATGAGGCTTAAAAACAAGATTGCGATCGTTACAGGCGGGGGCCAGGGATTCGGCGAGGGCATCGCCCGGCGTTTCGCCGACGAAGGCTGCAAGGTCATCGTCAACGACCTGAAACCAGAAGGCGGCGAGAAGGTGGCGAAGGACATTGCGGCCAAGGGCGGCCAGGCGAAATTTGTCCAGGGCGACGTTTCGAAGCTGGCGGACTGGGAGCGCATGGTCAAAGCCACGCTGGAGGCCTTCGGCGGCCTTGACATCGTCATCAACAATGCCGGCACCACCCATCGCAACCAACCGCTGCTCGACGTGAGCGAGGAGAGCTTCGACCGTGTCTATGCCGTGAACGTGAAGAGCATTTTCCAGAGCGCCAAGGCGGTCGTGCCTTATTTCCGCAAGAAGGGCGGAGGCGTGTTCGTCAACATCGCTTCCACCGCCGGCGTGCGGCCACGTCCGGGCCTGGTCTGGTACAACGGCAGCAAGGGCGCGGCGATCGTCACCAGTCGCGCCATGGCCGTCGAACTGGCGCCGGACAAGATCCGGGTGAACGTCGTGAATCCGGTGGCAGGCGACACCCCGCTGCTGACGGAATTCATGGGGCAGGATACGCCGGAGATGCGCGCCAAGTTCATGTCCGTCATTCCGCTGGGCCGCTTCAGCCAGCCCCGTGACATTGCCAATGCCTGCTTGTACCTGGCGTCGGACGAAGCTGATTTCATCACCGGCGCCTGCATCGAGGTGGACGGCGGTCGCTGCGTCTGAGTCTGGATCCGGTTTCCGAAACAAAGAGGGCACGCCGCGGCGTGCCCTCTCTAGTTTGTTGAATCGATCAGCCGGTAAAAGCCTGGATCCCCGTCTGGGCGCGTCCGAGGATCAGGGCGTGCACGTCGTGCGTACCTTCGTAGGTATTGACGGCCTCGAGGTTCATGACGTGGCGAATCACGTGGTATTCGTCGGAGACGCCGTTGCCGCCGTGCATGTCGCGGGCCTGGCGCGCGATGTCGAGCGACTTGCCGCAGGAATTGCGCTTCAGCATGGAAATCATTTCCGGCGCGACGCGGCCTTCGTCGATCAGCCGGCCGAGACGCAGCGCGGCATGCAGCCCCAGCGTGATTTCGGTCTGCATGTTGAC
>DASVNF010000195.1:0-3203 GCA_036384015.1 Burkholderiales bacterium | reverse complement strand
TTGATTTCGAAAAGTCTTCCGCCATCGGCTCCTCCCTGCCGTGTCGGTGGACTGCTCGGATCATTGCCGCAAATGTCGGTACCCGCAAGGCCGGTCCGCGTTTTAGGCGGTGAAACCGGAAAAGGGGAATTCTCATCTGCTGCCGATTCCTGCATGATGCGCTTCTTGCTGACGTGAACTTGCCCGTCCGCCGTATAAGTCCTTAAAACCAAACCGGAACAGGTGGAGGCCGCATGCTGAGAGACGCCGCGTACTACGAATCCCGATACAACAACCGGGCGGCGGTCCCGGAGTTTCAGAGTCATTTCGACCGCTGGGCGCTGGCGTCAGCACAGGCGAGGCGCGAACTCGACGTCGAACTGGACGTGCCCTACGGGGACGACCGGATGGAAACCATGGATATCTTCCGTCCGCAGGGGGAGGCCACGGCTCTGCTCATGTTCATCCACGGGGGGTACTGGCGGTCGCTGGACAAGAAAGATCATTCCTTCGTCGCCGCGCCCTTCGTCAAGGCCGGCGCCGCCGTTGCCGCCATCAACTACTCCCTTTGCCCCGCGGTCAGGGTCGAGGACATCGTCATCCAGTGCCTCAAGGCCGGCGCCTGGCTCTATCGCAATGCCGCCGAAGTCGGCGCGCCGCGGAACCGCATCTATGTGGCCGGCCATTCGGCCGGCGGCCACCTCGCAGCCATGTGCATGGCTGCGCAATGGCCACGCTATTCCCGCGGGCTGCCCGAAAAGGTCATGCAGGCGGGCATGCCGATCAGCGGCATCTACGATCTCACGGAAATCAGCCTGACGCCTTCGGTCAATGCAGACATCCGCCTCAACGAGGCGGGGGCCATCAAGGTGAGCCCGGCCTTCATGCCGCCGGCGACCCGGGCCCCGGTGCACCTCGTGGTCGGCGGCCGTGAAATCGACGGATTCCGCTACCAGCAGGACCTTCTGGCGGACAAATGGTCGAACGTCGTTGCCGACAACATCGTCAGCCCCGACGACAATCATTTCACCATCCTCAATTCTTTCTCCAATCCGGAAAACAGCGTCTGCAAGGCGGCGTTGAGGATGATGAGCTTGTATTAGTGGTTGGTGGCTGGCGGTTGGTGAAAATCAAACTCGGGTGATCATTGTTCCGGCCGCTGGCAGCGACTGGACACCTGGCACAGACAGCAGCCACTCGTCAAAGACGGAATACTGTTAATATAAACAGTATGCCGCTCAAAACCGTCACCGGGAATCACGGCGCTCCTTACAAGGGGCGCGGGGCAACGCTCAATCCGGAAGGGCGTTTCGAGAAGGGCTTGCGCGAAGCCTTCGACGACGGCTGGGATGCCCCGGTCGAGGATGAACCCGGCAGGCCGAAGACCATCGTGACGGCGGAGCGCGTGAAGAGCATCATTTCACGCAACGAATCCCCCGACATCCCGTTCACCTGCAGCATCAACCCCTATCGCGGCTGCGAACACGGTTGCATCTATTGCTACGCCCGTCCCAGCCACGCTTATCTGAACCTCTCGCCCGGCCTGGATTTCGAAACGAGGTTGTTCGCCAAGGTCAACGCGGCGGACAAGCTGCGCGAGGAACTTGCGAAGCCGGGTTACGAATGCAGCACCATCACCATCGGGGCCAACACCGATCCCTACCAGCCCGCGGAACGTGAATGGAGAATAACGCGCTCGATCCTCGAAGTCGCAGCGGAGTGCAACCAGCCCGTCGGCATCATCACCAAGAACGCAATGGTCGAACGCGACCTCGACATCCTCGCGCCGATGGGACGGAAGGGACTCGCCTCGGTCTTCGTCTCGGTCACGACGCTGGATCACGACCTCGCGCGGAGAATGGAGCCGCGGGCTTCCGCTCCTGCGCGCCGCATCGAAGCCATAGGAGAACTCGCGCGGGCGGGCGTGCCGGTCGGCGTCATGGTGGCGCCGGTCGTGCCGTTGCTGACGGACTCGGCCACCGAACAAATTCTTGAAGCGGCCGCCGCAGCCGGTGCAAAATCGGCGGGATATGTGCTGATGCGCCTGCCTTATGAGGTCAAGGACCTGTTCAAGGACTGGCTGATGCATCACTATCCGCTCAAGGCCGAGCATGTAATGAGCCGCGTGCGGCAGATGCGGGACGGCAAGGATAATGATCCGAATTTCGGTTCGCGCATGCGAGGCCGCGGCGAATTCGCGGACCTGCTGGCGCAGCGGTTCGACAAGGCTTGCAAGAGCCTGGGGCTGAATGAACACAGGCGCAAGCTCGACGTTTCGCAATTCAAGCGGCCGCGCCTGGATGGGCAGATGGACTTGTTCGGCTGAGGCCCGCATGGAGGCAGTCCTGCAATGCGCAAAATCTATTCCGCCGCCACGCTCCCCGATGCCCACCTGGTAAGGGGGCTGCTGGGGCAGGCGGGGATCCAGGCCAAAGTCTTCAACGAGAATGCGCAAGGCGGGATGGGCGAGATCCCATTCACCCATGCCTATCCCGAGGTGTGGATCGTGGACGAAGGCGATGCGGCCCGCGCCCGCGAAGTGATCAGCCAGTTCGAGCGGCCTGTTGCACGCATGGCGATGCTGCGCTGCCCGGCGTGCGCGGAAGACAATCCCGGAAACTTTCAGGTGTGCTGGAACTGTGGCGAAGCCCTGTGAATCGCGCCGCGCAGTGCTCGGCAAGTTCATGGCTGCCGCGCTGCTGTCGGCGGCCCCCGCCATGTTGATGGCGCGCGAACAGAATGCCAAAACCGGCGCAGCGCTGTACGCCGATGAACTCTTGTCGCGCTACGGCTTTCCGGCGGGACATCCGTTGGGCGCGGATCGGCAGGGCGCCTTTCTCCGCGAAGCGGCGGCCCAGGGGTTGCTGGACCGGGTGTCCAGGCGCGCAGCGCGGCCGGCCAGCCGTCAGGAGATCGAACGTTTTCATACCGCGCGCCATGTCGACAAGGTCATGACAGCCGAGCAAGGCGGCCTGGAATTTCTCGACAATGGCGATACGCCGGTGTTCCCAGGCGTCTATGAGGCTTCGGCGCTGGTGGTAGGCGCGGCCCTGGACGGGCTGTCACGCATGATGAAAGGCGAGTTCCGGCGCTCGCTGCAGCCTGTCGGCGGATTGCATCATGCCGGCCGCGATCATTCCGCGGGGTTCTGCGTGTTCAACGATCTGGGTGTCGTCATCGAGACCCTGCGTGCCACGCACGGCGTCAGGCGCGTGGCCTACGTC
>DASVNF010000194.1:0-3320 GCA_036384015.1 Burkholderiales bacterium | reverse complement strand
GGGTGCAGCAGCATCACCTCGATTGCGGTCTGCTCCAGTCCTTCGAGCGGCAGTTGATTGCGGTATTTTCGCCAGGCCTCGAAGAAAAACCGGCGGACTTCCTCGCGGCTGGGATTAAACATCGGCGCGGGTCTTGTGCCGGTACTCGCAGAGATCGCGGATGACGCAGGCCGGGCAATCCGGCTTGCGCGCCTTGCAGACGTAGCGGCCGTGCAGGATCAGCCAGTGATGCGCGTCCTGGCGGAACTCCTCCGGAACGAATTTCATCAGCCCGCGCTCCACTTCCACCACGTTCTTGCCGGGCGCAATGCCGGTGCGATTGGAGACGCGGAATATATGCGTATCCACGGCGATGGTCGGTTCGCCGAAAGCGGTGTTGAGAATGACGTTCGCCGTTTTCCGGCCGACGCCGGGCAGGCTCTCCAGTTCCTCGCGGCTGCGTGGCACTTCGCCGTGGAACTTCTCCAACAGAATCCGGCAGGTCGCCAGGATGTTCCTCGCCTTGCCGCGATACAGTCCGATGCGCTGGATGTACGGTGTCAATCCGGTTTCGCCGATCGCGAGAATCGCCTGCGGCGTGCTCGCCACCGGGAACAGTTTTTCCGTCGCCAGGTTGACGCTTTTGTCGGTGGCCTGCGCGGAGAGCACCACGGCAACCAGCAACTCGAACGGCGTGCGATAGGTCAATTCCGTGGCGGGCGAGGGGTTGGCGGCGCGCAACCTGCTGAATATCTCGGCGCGCTTGGCCGGATTCACGCCTTGGCTTTCGGTTGCGCGGCGCGGCGGGCGCGGGCACGCTCCAGGGCGGCATTGACCGCGGCCTTCTTGCGCTCAACGTCATGTCCTGGGGCGGACTGTTGTTCGAGCTCCTCCAGGTGGGCGCGTGCTTTCCCTGCCAGCCGTTCGGCCCGTTCCGTCGCGTCACGCGCCAGCCGAAACTGGTGGAATCCGTAGCGTTCGCGTGCCAGGTCCGCCATCTCTTCGACGGCCTGTCGTGCCAGCGTCGCGGCGTGTACGTTGCCGGCGGCCGCCAGGCTGCCCAGCTCGACCATCTCGATGCAATCCACCGGACAGGGCGGCAGGCACAGATCGCAGCCCGTGCAGTATTGCGTCAGCACGGTATGCATTTGTTTGGCGGCGCCCACGATCGCGTCCGTGGGACAGGCGCTGATGCACAGCATGCAGCCGATGCAGCGGGATTCGTCGATCAGCGCGGCGGTGCGGGATTTCTCCACGCCGTTGGCGGGGTTGAGTGCTTTCTCGCCGCGACCAAGCAGCCGTGCCAGCTTGCGGATGCCCTCCGCGCCGCCCGGCGGACACTGGTTGATATCGGCGTCGCCCTGCGCAATGGCCTCGGCATAAGGACGACACCCTTGATAGCCGCATTTGGTGCACTGGGTCTGCGGCAGCAGCGCGTCGATCGCTTCGATCAGTTCTGTACTCACGATCAGATTAAACCACTAGTGCGCCCAACCGCAAAGGCGCCAGGGCGCAAGGAAAACCGCGCAAAGGAGGAAAGAAAGGTAAAGGTAATGCTGCTTGCTGATCCGGATATGGACTCCGATCGGCATTCATCTGCGCTTCAGCACCATTGCCTTTTGATCTTCTTTGCGTCCCCTTTGCGCCTCGGCGCCTTCGGTTAAGGGTCAAGCAGGCCGGTGGCCGGCGTGCTTGAGACAGCGATCGATCCACTGGGCGTTGAGTTTTTCCTGCACGGTGTTCTGCGCGAGGCGCGCGGCGAGGCCGGCAAAATCGACCCGGTCCAGGGGCTGGTCCTGGTTGAAGCAGGAGAACACGTAGCTGCGCTGGCCGGTGACCGGATCCACCTGTGGCTGCAGGCATTGCGCGCAGATTTCCTTCATCATGCATTGCATCGGCGAGTTGATCGAACCGATGGCGAAATGATGCGGTTTCACGTGTGCCTTGAGCACGCCGTGGCGGGAGGCCGCCACCGCCGCCATCATGCGGTCGGAGCCGATGGCGATGATGCGATCGGCGGACCGGAAGGGGATCTCCTGCGGGCCCAGCTTGCCCTCGGCATAGGCGGTCATGGCCTGCACGATGTTGCCGGTGAAACCGCGGTCTTGGGGGCGGGTGGGCCGGAATCCCGGGGCTTCATCGCAGCACCAGACGATGACGTCCGCAGCCGCTTCGATTTCGGCGATTTTGTAGCGGTCGATGATTTTCTTGTAGCCGGCGAAATACAGCACCTTCGAGCCCGCGGCGCGAAACGCCTGGCCGATCGAGAACAGCACCGCGTTGCCGAGGCCGCCGCCAACCAGCACGACGGTCTCGCCGCCGTGGATCTCGGTGGGCGATCCGGTGGGACCCATCAGGATGACGGGTTCGCCGGGTCTCAGCACGGCACAGAGGTCCGAGGAGCCGCCCATTTCCAGCACGATCGTGGATACCAGGCCCTTCTCCCGGTCGACCCAGGCACCGGTGAGGGCCAGGCCTTCCATTGCCAGCCGGGTGCCGTCCACCGATGCCGAGAGGGATTCGAAATTCTGCAGGCGATAGAACTGGCCGGGCTGGAACTTCCGCGCGGCCAGGGGCGCATGCAAGACAACCTCGACGATGGTGGGTGTGAGCCGGATCACCTCGTGCACGGTGGCCCGGAGCACGCTGTTCAGGGCCGACAGGAATTCGGCGTCACTTCCGGCGAAGGCGGGCAGCACCTTGCCCAGCACGCCGCTCACAACCGGATAGCCCTGTTTGGCGCCGCCCATGGCCTTGACCACATTGCCGAAGAAAGAGGGATGCAGGTCGCCGAAGAAACTGATGAACCGGCCGTCGTTGCGCTTGTTCAGCAGCACCTGGGATCGTGCGGGTTTCGCGCTGCGCTCCGGCTTGACCGGCAGGCCCTCCTCGTCGCAGGCCTGGAAGTAACGTCCATCAAGCTGGAAATTCCGGGCGTCTTCGCGCGCCAGCACCGTGTTGGGTTGCGTTCCTGCGGCCACCAGCACGGTGCGGGCGGGCAGCGTCGCTGGCACTTCGGCGCTGCTGCCGTCCTCGTGCGTGACTTTGCGGGTGACCGTGAGGCCGCGCGCATAGCCGAATTCATCCACTTCCACCGCCGACGGCGTCAGGTTTTCCGCGAAGCGGATGCCTTCCTCGAGAGCCTTTTCCACCTCTTCGTGGTTAAGCGTGTAGGACGGACTGTCGATCAGGCGCTTCCGGTAGGCGATGGTGACGCCGCCCCAGGACTGCAGCAATTCCAGGATGCGGGGTTCGCCGCCCTCGGCGGCCGCGCGGGCGCGCTCCGCGCGGACGGCGCGAGCGTGATTCAGGAATTCATCGGCAACGGTTCTCTCCACGAT
>DASVNF010000193.1:0-15465 GCA_036384015.1 Burkholderiales bacterium | reverse complement strand
CTCTACCCCGGCACGGGACGCGAAGACGAAATCGGAAAGGGCGCGGCAAAGGGGACGAAGCTGAACATTCCGCTCAAACCCGGATCGGGCGACGCCGAATTTGCGCAGGTCTGGCCCAGGGTGGAAGCCCATCTGGCAAGGTACGAACCGGAGTTCGTGGTATTCCAGTGCGGGGCTGATGGACTCAAGGGCGACCCGCTGGCCCATCTGCAGTATTCGCCCGCGACCCACGCGCTGGCGGCACAAGGCCTCCGGCGCATCGCCGACCGGTTTGCTCAGGGCAGGATGATGGCGTTCGGCGGCGGCGGATACGATCGGGGCAATCTGGCGAAGGCGTGGAACGCCGTGTTGCGCGAGATCTCGCTTGCCCCGCATTAGCTGGCGCTGGTTGCGAAGGCGGTCAATGTCCCGAGCGAAGTGGATCCGGCGCGGCACGTGCTGGGAAGTTTCGACGTGATGTCCTTGGAATTCCCGGGATCCGGCCCGCAGTCCCATACCCTGATCGGGCTGCCGCCGGTTATGGCGGCGGCCCGCGACATGTCCGGCCAGGGGCGTATCACGATCGCCTGTCCGTTGATGTCGTCGTCTATTCCCTGGATGGACACGCGTATCGCGCCTTCGGCACTGGTTTCGATGGTGTTCGCGTAGCGGGATCTCGGTCCGGCGCCGCCAAGGGTCTCGCAGTTCCAGCCGCCCGCGTCGGGCAAATTCGATTCGGCCTGGACCAATTCCGTGATGGTGGTGCGGCAGTTGGCCGCCGCTAGAATGACCTCGGACAGCTTGGCTCGTGCCGTGTAATTCTGGTAAGCCGGCAATGCGACGGAGGCAAGAATGCCGATGATGGCGACGGTGATCATCAGTTCGATGAGGGTGAAACCTTTCAATTTCGTATGCATGCGAGACCTTCCTGCGGTTGCGTTCAAGAGCAGCTAGCGAAGGCTTGTCTTCAGCATGAGCTGTGCCATGACAGACGCAATGGCGCATTGGGCGTTGTACGTTCGCTGCCAAGGCCTTGTTCTGGTGTGCTATCGATTTCCATCGCGCGGCGATCGAAACAATCCCGCGCTGGAAGTGATCGGCTTCGGAAGAATGCGAATGTCGTGATGGGGAGACGGCAACAACTGCCGCTCGATTCAGCAGCGGTTAATCAGGAAAGCATACGAGGACGTTGGCAATGCCGCGAAGATTTATGCGCGATTTTCGACGGCAAAACGGGCTGGCCGGGCTCGTTTTCCGGGCATCGCACATGGCGAAGCATCCCATCGGGCTAGTCGCCGGTAGGAGACAAACGGAACTCCATGACTGACGCAAGTTTGTCGAGCGATTGGGACAGCAAGCGGGCATTCGAGGCCCCGTCGGAGCGGATCACCATCCGGTACTCGAAGTAACCTGCCACGGCATCCAGCCGGTAGCTGAGGTTCGCGATGGAAAATCCATGCGATGTGACGAGGCTGCGCAATTCGTCTTCGGCCATTACCGCATCCCGTGCAAAGCGCACATAGAAATGGGCGTAGAACTGCGCGGGGATGCGCGCTTCGATCCATCGAAATGCCGATAGGGTGCCGAGCGCGAGCGCCGTAGCGATGGTGGCGGGAAAGTAGAAGCCGATGCCGATCAGGATGCCGATGGCCGCGGTGATCCAGATCGATGCGGCGGTGGTAAGCCCGCGCACCGTCAGGCCTTCCTTCATGATGGCCCCGGCGCCGAGAAAGCCGATGCCGGTCATGATGCCCTGCGACATGCGGGTCGGATCGATCGCCGCGCGCACGTGCTCGGAAGATTCGAACCAGCGCGCCTCGTAGACCGTCACCAGCATGAGCAGGCTGGTGGAGAGGCAGACCAGGGCGTGCGTGCGGAATCCGGCCGGACGTCCGTGATAGCTGCGCTCCAGCCCGATCAGACCGCCGGTGATCAGCGCGGCCACAAGGCGCAGCGAGATCTCGGTGTAAACGGGATCGAGCGGGAACATTCATCAAGCATCGGACGTGCGCCGTGCGGCGTCAAGCCTTGCCCCGCATTTCATGTCGCGGCCGCTGTTTGCCAGGACCTGACTTTGTCCATGCCGATGTTCGCGCCGCACAGCACGACGACCACGTCATCACCGGATTCGAACGGGATTTTTCCCTCGAGCAGGGCCGCGACCGAACAGGACGCGGCCGGTTCGGCCAGCAGTTTCTCCAGTTCGAGCAATTCGAGCAGGGCGCGGATTGCCGATTCGTCGGTCACCGTGACGAGATCGGCGACATGTTCGCAAACGATTTCAAACTGGAATTTTTCCGTCTTGCGCGCGCCGAGCGTTTCCGCGATGGAGGTGATGGCCGGCAGTTCGACGATCCTGCCGGCCTTGCGGCTGCGGTACATGGAGTCCGCTCCCTCGGTTTCGACACCGAACACCCTGGTCGACGGAGAAAAATGCCGGACCGCGGACAGGATTCCGGAAATGAGTCCGCCGCCGCCGATCGATGCGACGATCAGGTCCGGCTCGAGATGCTGCAGTATTTCGGTGACGAGCGTGGCCTGGCCCGCCATGACGTTCGCGTTGTCGAAGGGATGGATGTAGGCGCGGGCCGATTTTCGTGCAATCTCGATGGCCAGCGCGTTGGCATCGTCCCAGGCCTTGCCATGGATGACGACTTCGGGCCCCAGGCGCCGGATTACCGCCAGTTTGGCTTCGGTGGCCGACGCCGGCAGATAGACGGAGGCGGGAATCCCGAGCTTTGCGGCCGCGTAAGCCACCGCGAGTCCATGATTGCCGCCGGACGCCGTGACGACACCGAGTTTGCGCTGTTCCGCTGTCAGCCGCGTAAGCGCACTGAAGGCGCCCCGCACCTTGAAGGAGTGCGTCGGTTGCAGGGTTTCAAGCTTGAAGTAGACGTTGGCGCCGAGCCTGCGGCTGAACTCCTCGGAGCGCAGCAGCGGCGTTGGCGCAAGATGCGGGCGGATGCGCGCCGCAGCGGCATCGATGTCGAGTCTGGGAATCAGCATTGCGGATCGAAAAGGGGTGAGTGGCGGCGGCACCGCTGGGTAGACCTTTTTTTGGGTGCTGCCCGGGATCTTCCCTGGCCGCGGTCACGCCGCCACGGAAGGCAATCCGGCGAGCGCCATGGCAAGTTCCTCCTCGGCATAACTTCTGTCGGTAAGCTTGCCGGCGAAGTAGTCAGTGTAGGCCTGCATGTCGAAATGCCCGTGGCCGCAAAGGTTGAAGAGGATGGTGCGCGACTTGCCTTCCTGCTTGCACCTGAGGGCTTCATCGATCGCGCCCTTGACGGCATGATTCGCCTCCGGTGCCGGGACGATCCCCTCGGCGCGGGCGAACGTCACGCCCGCCTCGAACACCTCGGTCTGCTTGTACGCCCTGGCTTCGATGAGGCCGAGATCCTTGATGTGGGAAACCAGCGGCGCCATGCCGTGATAGCGCAATCCGCCGGCATGCAGGGCGGGCGGGATGAAGGTCGAGCCGAGCGTGTGCATTTTCACCAGCGGCGTGAGGTGCCCGGTATCGCCGAAGTCGTAGGCGTATTTGCCCTTGGTGAGGCTCGGGCAGGCGGCCGGTTCGATGGCGATGATGCGGCGCTTTTTTCCGCCGCGCAGCTGCGTGCCGAGGAAGGGAAAGACGATGCCGGCGAAATTCGATCCCCCGCCGGTGCAGCCGATGATGATGTCGGGGTCATCGCCCGCCATTTCCAGCTGTTTCATGGCTTCCTGGCCGACGACCGTCTGGTGCAGCAGGACATGGTTGAGCACCGAGCCGAGCGCGTACTTGGTGTCGTCCCGCGTCGCCGCCACTTCTACGGCTTCGGAAATGGCGATGCCCAGGGAGCCGCTGCTGTCGGGCGACTTCGCCAGGATGGCGCGGCCGACATTGGTTTCCATCGACGGGCTGGCGATGCAGCGCGCCCCATAGGTCTCCATCAGCGCGCGCCGGTAGGGCTTCTGCTGATAGGAAACCTTGACCATGAACACCTGGACATCGATCCCGAACAGCGCACCGGCGAAAGCAAGCGAGGAGCCCCATTGGCCGGCACCCGTTTCGGTCGCGATTTTCTTGACGCCGTCTTCGCGGTTGTAGAAGGCCTGCGCCACCGCGGTATTGGGTTTGTGCGACCCGGCGGGGCTCACGCCTTCGTATTTGTAATAGATCCTGGCGGGGGTATCGAGCACCTGCTCCAGCCGGCGGGCGCGGAACAGGGGAGAAGGCCGCCATTGCTTGTAGATTTCGCGCACCGGTTCCGGAATCGCGATTTCGCGTTCGGCCGAGACCTCCTGCATGATCAATGACATCGGGAACAGCGGTGCAAGATCGTCCGGTCCCAGCGGCTGCAGCGTGCCGGGATGCAGCGGTGGAGGCGGTGGCGATGGGAGGTCCGCCATCAGGTTGTACCAGGACTTCGGGATCTGGTCTTCGGCAAGCAGGTACTTGATGGTCTCCGCCATGATCGATCCCCCCCTTCGGTGGCCTTGCGACCGGAAGAGATTAGCAGAAGCCTGCGGCCGGCAGGATGGTTCCGGAGCGGTTACGGATGCGGTCGATCAGCCCCGGGAGCCGGTCCTGCGGCGGCGCTCGCGCATTGGCGCGACATCGCTGGTGCGGCGGTCGGCCATGCCGGCGCGCCGGATGAGGTCATTCCAGAACGTATCGCTCTTTTCGGACTTGAAGGAAACGTACAACGCCACTTCCTCGGGATAGGCTTCGCCCGAGCCGAGACGCGGCAGGTGCCGCACCGGCGACTTCTTCGCGAAATTCTCCCGGTCCGCTTCCCACGCATGCAGGATCGTATGCCAGAGAGACCGTTCGAACGGATCATCCTCCTCCTCGAATCCATACTGCCACTTGAGGAAGGAAATCTCGACCGGGGTCAGGTTCTTGCCCTTGAATTCAATGCTCATGCTTGCCTCGCTGCGCCCCCTTAGTTGTGCCTTATGACTGGAATGATAGGGGAAAATTCACCGGGGTGGCCAGTTTCCGGCCTCGATCCGTGCGCTGCACGGCTCGGGCGGCTTACGGCGGGCGGTATCGCCGTATTTCTGTTTCGCTCCGGGCTGGCGTCGTCGCATCGGCGTGGGCATGCCGGCGATGGAAAGCCTGAAGCGCTCGCACCAGCTCATCGGCAAATGGCTATCTCCGCGGCATGCAACCGGCGACGGAGTGCTGCATGCGCCGTCAGGTGGGGTCGCGGTGCGGTTCTAGTTCGCCTTTGCAGCTTTCTCGCCGTTGCCTTCCGGCGTCCAGCCACCGCCCAGCGCCTTGAACAGGTCGGCGGTCGCGCTGAGCTGCGCGCGCTGCGCCTCGACGCGATTCAGTTCGGCATCGAGCAGCGCCCGTTCCGCGATCAGCACTTCCAGCAGGCTGGAAATTCCGTTGTCGTAGCGCAACTGCGCCAGGTCGAGCGAACTCTTCAACGCGTCGCGACGCACGGTTTCCGCGTCCAGCGATTCGCGCGCCTTGCGCTGGATCACCAGCGCATCGAGCGCATCCTTGAAGGCGCGCTGGATCGAGGATTGATACTGCGCCAGCACCTGCTGTTCGCGCGCCTCCGCCGCTGCAACCTGGGAACCGGTGCGTCCGGCATCGAATACAGTCTGGGCCGCCGACGCGGAAAGCTGCCAGACGCGCGATGGCGCCTTGAACAGGTCGCCGAGCGCATTGCTTTCCACGCCGAACACCCCGGTCAGCGAGATCGAAGGATAGTAGGCCGCCTTGGCCTGGCCGATGCGCGCGTTGGCGGCGACCAGGGACTGCTCGGCCGCGCGAATGTCGGGCCGGCGTTCGAGCATATCGGATGGCAGGCCGGACGGAACCTGTGGCGGCGCTGTAAGGGCTTCGATCGCCGTGCCCCTGTCCACGGGCTTGGTGACGATGTCGCGGGGACTGCGCCCGATCAGGACGGCCAGCGCCGTTTCCTGTTGCGCAAGCTGGCTCTCGATGGTCGGCAGCAATGCCTGAGCCTGCGCCGCCTCGGCCTCGCTCTGCTTCAAGTCGAATTCCGACGCTACGCCAGCGTCGAAGCGCTTGCGTGTCAGCGCAGTCGAAGCCAGCCTGGAAGAGATCGTGCGCCTGGTGACTTCGACCTGGGCATCCAGGGCGCGCAAGCTGAAATAGCTCCGCGCAACGTCCGTGACCAGGGTCAGCCTGACGGCATCGCGATTGAACTGCGATCCCAGCAATTCCGCGCGCGCGGCTTCCGTGGCGCGGCGGTACTTGCCCCAGAAATCGATTTCGTAAGCTGCATTGAGGGTTGCGCGATAGCTGCTGAATTCCGGATCCGTCCCGGATGGAATGCCCAGCAGGCTGTTCTGGCTGGCCCGGTTGCGCGCCGCATTTGCATTGGCGGTGACACCGGGATATTGGTCCGCGCGGGCGATGCCGAGTCCGGCACGGGCTTCGGCGACGCGGGCGATGGCCAGGCGCAGGTCGAAATTCTGCAGCAGGGCCTCATCCACCAGTCTGTCGAGCACGGGGTCGTTGTACGTATTCCACCAGGTCGCCGAAACCGGATCGGCTGCGGTTGCGCCCGGCCATTGGTCCGGCATGTCGGATTGCGGACGCTTGTAGTCGGGCCCCACGGTCATGCAGCCGGCGAGCGCGGCGGCCATCAATGCTGCGGCAAATAGGCGACAGCGCTTCATGACGCCGCTCCTTCTTCTCCGGAAGTCGTCCCGTGATGCGTGCTGTGGCGATGCGGCGTTCTCGCCACCCGTTCGGCGGTGGTGCGGTGATGCTCGATCTCGGCGCGGATCTGTGCCGTGGAGCGCTTCTCGGTCAGGTGCCGGTCTGTAATCAGCTTGAAGAACAGCGGCACGAAGAAAATCGCCAGGAAGGTCGCAGCCATCATGCCGCCCATCACGCCTGTTCCGACCGCGACCCGCGCCCCGGCTCCGGCGCCGCTGGAGAAGGCCAGCGGCATCACCCCGAGAATGAACGCGAGCGAGGTCATCAGGATCGGCCGGAAGCGCAGCCGCGCGGCTTCCACCGCTGCCGCCGAAGGCGACAGCCCCTCATGGTGCTTCAGCGACGCATACTCCACGATCAGGATCGCGTTCTTCGCCGCCAGGCCCAGCAACGTCACCAGGCCGATCTGGAAGTACACGTCGTTGGTCAGGTGGCGCATGTAGACCGCGGCAAGCGCGCCGAAGGTGCCGAACGGCAGCGCCATCATCACCGACAACGGCAGGGACCATTTCTCGTACTGCGCGGACAGGATCAGGAACACCATGATCGCGGCCAGTCCCAGCGCCAGCGTTGAGGTGCCGCTCGATTTCTTTTCCTGGAACGACGCGCCGCCCCAGTCGTAGCTGAAGTCGGCGGGCAGCACTTCACCGGCGATCCGTTCGACAACCTGGATGGCCTGGCCGGAAGAAACGCCGGGCGCGCCCTGGCCCAGCAGCTTCACGGACGGCAGGTTGTTGAAGCGGTCGAGCGAGTCCGGCCCCGACGTGTAAGCCACCTTTGCCAGTGCCTTGATGGGGATCATCGCCCCCTTGTCGGAGCGCACGTAAAGCTCGCCAACCGAGTCGGGACGGTTGCGATAGCCCGGTTCCGCGGACATGAGCACCTGCCAGGTGCGGCCGAACTTGTTGAAGTCGTTGACGTAGTAATAGCCGAGCGTGGCCGACAGCGTGCCGAAGATCTCGCTGAGCGGCACACCCAGCGCCTTGGCTTTTTCGCGGTCGACATCCACGCTCAGTTGCGGCACGCCGGAGCGCCACAGGGTCTGCACGCCCGCCAGCTGCGGGTCCTTGTTGGCGGCCGCCAGGAACTTGCCCATCTCCTGGGCCAGGCGCTGCGGCCCGCCTTCGCCGCGATTCTGGATATAGAACTCGAATCCGCCGGCGTTGCCCAGGCCGAATATCGGCGGCGGCGCGAAGGCCAGCACCAGGCCTTCCTTGATGTGCGCAGTCTTCATGAAATAGTCGTGCAGCAACTGCCGGGTGCCGATACCCGGCCGGTCGTCCCAGTGCTTCTGGGTGACGAAGATGGTGGCCGCGTTGTTGCGAAAGCCCCCGCCGATGAAATCGAGGCCGGTGAAGCCGATGGCGTAGTCGTTGGCGGAATTGGACTTGATCGCCTCCAGGACTTCGTTGACGACCTTGTCCGTTCGCTGCAGCGTCGCGCCGTCCGGCAGGAATACGGCGCCGATGTAGTAGCCCTGGTCCTCGTCGGGCACCAGGCTGCCCGGCGTGATGCGCCAGAGGAACGCGGTGATTGCGACCATGCCGGCGAACAGCAGCAGACCGATGATGCCGCGGCGGATCATCCATGCGGCGCCGCTGGTGTAGCGGGTGGTCACGCGGGCGAACCAGTTGTTGAACCAGGTGAAGAAGCGTCCCGGCGGCCGGTGCGCGCGTTTCAGCAGCAGGACGCAAAGGCTCGGCGTGAGCGTCAGCGCGATGATGCCGGACAGCACGACGGCGATGGCGATGGTCACCGCAAACTGGCGATACAGTTCGCCCGTGAGGCCGCCCAGGAAGGCGATGGGAACGAACACCGCGCACAGCGTGAGCACGATGGCGATGACCGGACCGGACACTTCCCGCATGGCCTTTATCGCCGCTTCGCGCGCCTCGAGGTGCTCCTCTTGCATGATGCGCTCGACGTTCTCCAGCACCACGATCGCATCGTCGACGACGATGCCGATTGCAAGCACCATGCCGAACAGCGTCAGGGTGTTGATCGAATAGCCGAGCATGAACAGGCCGGCGAAGGTGCCGATCAGCGATACGGGGACGGCGGCAAACGGAATCAGCGTCGCGCGCCAGTTCTGCAGGAACAGGTAGACCACCAGGAACACCAGCGCCATCGCCTCGAGCAGCGTTTTCACCACTTCTCGGATCGATACTTTCACGAACCGCGTCGTGTCATACACGTTCTGGTATTCCATACCCGCGGGAAAACGCTTGCCGATGTCCTTCATCACCTTGTCGACGCTTTCCGCGACTTCCAGCGCATTGGCGCCGGGCTGCAGGAAAATCCCCAGCAGCGCAGACTGCCTGCCGTTGACCCGGCCGATGAAGTCGTAGTCCTTGGACGCGAGCTCGATGCGTGCCACGTCCTTCAGCCGCAGCGCCGAACCGTCAGGGTTCGAACGAACGATGATGTCCTCGAATTCACGGGGTTCGGAAAGACGGCCTTTGGTGGTGATGGTGTACACCAGTTCCTGCGGCCCGCCGGTCGGCGCCTGGCCGACCTTGCCCGCCGCAAACTGCGCGTTCTGCTCGTTCAGCGCGCGCACCAGGTCCGCGGTGGTGACCCTCAACTGGGTCATGCGGTCGGGCCGCAGCCAGATGCGCATGGCGTAGTCCTTGGCGCCGAAGATCTGCACGTTCGTTGTGCCGGGCACGCGCTTGATGGTGTCGAGCACATTCAGCGTGACGAAGTTGCTGACGTACAGGTCGTCGTAAGTGCCGTCCGGCGAATTGAACGCAAGAACCTGCAGGAACGAGGTGGAGTTCTTCTCCGCGGTCACCCCCTGGCGGCGGACTTCCTCGGGCAGTCGCGCTTCGGCCTGCTTGACGCGGTTGTTGACGTTCAGCGCGGCCTGGTCGACGTTGGTGCCGATCTCGAACGTGACGTTGATTTCCACCACGCCGTTGGAGGACGAGTTCGAGGCCATGTAGAGCATGTCCTCGACGCCGTTGATCTGGTTTTCCAGGGGGGCGGCGACGGTTTGCTCGAGGACTTCCGCGGAGGCGCCCGGATACACGGCGCGCACGGTCACGACCGGCGGCGCGATTTCGGGGTACTGGGCGATGGGCAGCACCCGCATGGCGGCCAGGCCGGCAAGCACCATGAAGGTCGAGATGACCACCGCGAAAATCGGGCGGTCGATGAAAAAGCGCGAAAACATTTGAACAGGACTCCGCGGTTGAGTGGCGGCTGGATTACTTGTTCGCCGGAGCGGCTTCGGTCTTTGCCGGAACCTCGGGTTTCGCGGCGGGATCGGCGGCCCTGGCCGGCTCCGCGGGCGGGGCAGTGACCGGCGGAGCGCCGACGGGGACTGCCTGCGCGATTTTCACGGGCTTGCCGGGCGCGGCCTTGACCATGCCGTCGACGATGACCTGGTCGCCCGCCTTCAGTCCGCCGGTGATGATCCAGTCCTGGCCCGTCCAGTCGCCCACCTGGATGGGGCGCGGTTCCACCAGGCCTTGCGCATTCACCGTCAGCACGATCTTGCTGCCCGGGCCCTCCAGGACGGCGCGCTGGGGTATCGCGATCGCGCCCGGCCGCACGCCGCCGGAGAGGGTGACGCGAGCGAACTGGCCCGGGCGCAGGAGGCCTTGCGGATTGGCGATCACCGCACGCGCTTCGATGGTCCCGGTTTCAGGATTGACACGGACATCCGTAAAGTCGACCTTGCCGGGCCGCACATACTCACTGCCGTCCGCCAGCTTGAGCTTGACGTCGAACTTGCCGTCTTTCGGCAGCTTGAGCGTGCCGTCGGCCATCGCCCGGGTGAACTTCAGGTGCTCGGACTCGGTGAAACTGAAAATCACGTGCACGGGATCGATCTGGGCAATCTTGGTGAGGAGGGTTTGTTGCGCCTGTACCAGGCTGCCCTCCGATTGCAGGGCGCGGCTCGTATAACCGGAGATCGGCGCTTCCACCCGGGTGTAGGAAAGATTCAGGCGCGCCTCGGTGACCGCGGCCTGCGCCCCCTTCTGATTGGCGACCGCCACCAGTTCCGCCGATGTCGCATCGTCATAATCTTTCTGGCTGACCGCACGGGCTTCGAAGAGGGGTTTCAGGCGACCCGCATTGCGTTTCGTAAGTTCCAGGTTGGCTTGCGCACTGGCCAGTTCAGCCTCGGCGCGCGCAAGCGCCGCGCGGAACGGCTCCGGGTCGATGGTAAAGAGGCTCTGGCCCGCGGCCACGCGCGCGCCTTCGGTGTAGTTCCACTTTTCCAGGATGCCCGATACACGGGCCCGGACCTCAACTTCGCGCACGCCCGCGATCTGGGCGACGTATTCGTAGCTGGCCGGCATATCCTTCGGTTGCGCGACGACCACAACGACTTCCGGCGGCGGCATTGCGCCCGCCTGCGGCTGCGATTTCTGGCAGGCCGGCAAGGCGGCCAGGGCGATGATCGCGGCGAGGCCGCGGATTGCGAGCGAGGACGAAACGTGCACGTGGACTCCCTGTGAAAGCTTTTAGTGGTGAGCCGACCGGAATGGCGCGACCGCCGGGCGCGGCGCGAATTACTGCCCCTTTGCAGCGAAGGCGAGTTTACTTACATACAACAATGTATGTAAAGTACGATCTTGCTGTCATGGCTGTAACAAGACCGCTGTGTCACGAGGTATGACATTGCCTTGCCGGGACGGTTCGCCGACGGCGGAGGAGATCGTAAGATGGTGAGAAGAACCAAGGAAGAAGCGCTCGAGACCCGGGATCTGATCCTGGATACGGCGGAGCAGCTCTTCCTGGAACGTGGTGTGTCGCGCACGTCCCTGGAAATGATTGCCGCGGCCGCGGGCCTGACGCGCGGGGCGATTTACTGGCATTTCCGCAACAAGGCGGACCTGTTCGACGCGATGATGAGCCGTGTGGTGCTACCGATGGAAGAAATGGCGGCGCGCGCCAGCGCCAGCGATCTCGATGATCCGGTGGCGCATGTGCGCGCCTGCGCGCTGAACGTGCTCGACCATCTGACCAGCAATCCCCAGTGCCAGCGCGTGTTCGAGATCTGTTGCCACAAGGTCGAGTATGTCGACGAGATGGCGCAGGTCCGGCAACGGCACATCGAGGCGCGCAACAACTGCCTGCAGCACATGGAACGCGGATTGCGGAATGCCGCGAAGAAAGGCCTGCTTGCGCCTTCGGTGAATCCCCGGCTGGCGGCCGTCGGCCTGCATGCGCTGGTCGACGGCCTGATCATGAACTGGGTGCTCGATCCGAAGTACATGCCCCTGGCGCGCGAGGCGAAGATCCTGGTGGATCAGTACCTGGATCGGATCCGCGCCGTGCCCCGCCAGCCGGCGCCGGAAGTTGCGGGGGTTGGCACACGCGGGGCCCGCGCAACCCAGCGTGCCTGAAACTGCCTAGCCCAGTCCGGCGATCGTACCCGTAAGCTGGACCGCACGGCCCATCGCGTCACGTTCCGTGACCTGGCCGTGGGCGCGCAGCCGCCGCCATTGCCCGTTCTGGTTGCGAACGCGGAATTCCCCATGCAATGCCGTGCCACGTCCTTTGAATGCGGCAATGACGGCCTCGCGCAATCCTTCGCGATCGTCGGGATGCAGGATTTCGGCGAAGCGGCGCGCGGTTGAGCCGGCTGATTCCTGCCGGTATCCGGTCAGCACCAGCCACTGCCGGCTGAACAGGATTTCCCCGGACGGGATATGCCAGTCGAACAAGGCCAGCTGCGAACCTTCCAGCGCCAATTGCAGCCTTTCCTCGCTTTTGCGCAGCGCTTCCTCTGCATTGCGCCGTTCCGACACGTCCTCAACCGTGCACACATAGCCGATCGGCTTCTCCCCGTCGCGGATTCGCGCGGACTTGATCGTCACCCAGACTACATTGCCATTGCGATGCAGAAACCGGTGCTCCGAAGCGAACGGCGACACCTCGGAAATTGCCTTCTTCCAGGCGGTCTGCACCCGTTCGCGATCGTCGGGATGCAATGCAGCCTGCCATCCCGCGCCGGTCAGCGCTTCGGCCGGCAGATTGGTGATGCGTTCGAACGCGGCATTGGCGTGGCTGCACGCGCCTGAGGCATCGGTGACGAACATGCCGAGGGGCGAGGCGTCGTTCATGGCCTGGAGGGCGGCGGAGGACTGGCGTGCATTGCGCTCGGCCGCCTCGCGGGAACTGGTCTGTCCGGTCAGCCGCAGCAGCGTCCGGCCAAGCAGCAGGGCGAGCGCTGCAACGGTCACCAGCAGCGCCAGGGCGCGGGCCAGCATCCAGTCCGCGACCGCATCGGATTGCGCTTGCAGCTGCGCGCGCGCGGCGGCGATCCGTTTCTGCTGCTCGTCGGACGCCGCATTGAGTTTTTCGAGAATGCGGGTGGCAAACGGATCGCCGCGCGAGCGCTTCAGGGTTTGCAGGATTGGTTTCATGGTTTCGGGGCTGCCTTCGCCGGCGCTGCGCTTTACGACCAGCGGGGACAAATGCGAGTCGAGCCAGCGACCGGCCAATGCAGACGCCTCCTGTAATGGGGAACGCAACGCTTCGTCGCCGCCCGCGCGTCGAATGGCTTCTGACATGGACTTCAGAAAGCGATCCGATGCATCCCGATACTGGGCAAGTTCGCTCTTGTTGCCGGTCAGAAGGTAACCGCGCATTCCCGACTGCATGTCGAGGATGATTTGCGGCAGACCGCCGATCAGCGCCTGTGTTTGCGTTTCCTCCTGCAATTGCCCGATCGCCTGGTCGAGCTTGCGCGATGCGCCCAGCGTGAACAGGTCGAGGGCGAACAGCACGCCGAGGACGGCGAGGATCGCGATGACGGGGCGTGCCAGGACGGACTGGAGGTTCATGCCATGGAGTCTGCCGGTGCGGTTTGCATGGCGCCACTGCACTTCATTATTTTCTCAGGGAAACCCAACGTCAGTCCCGGGGGATCGATCACGCGCGGTCCGGCGCTCCTCCGGTGCTGCGCCGACCCTGCCTCCCAGGCAATCCGGAAATTGCACCAAGTTGATGCGTGTGGGGAGCGCTACGCACCAGTTTTTACTCCGCCCAGTGTACACCCTGCACTAACGTGCTGTTTGCGTGGACTTAGCGCTTTGGCACGAGGGTTGCACAAGGAGGCTGAACGAGTGGGAATCAGGACCGCTGCGAACTTTGGGCGAATGGGAAACGCAATGAATGTGTCGAGTTGCATCAAGGAAATCGCGCGCGCGGACGGCGCTCATGACCTTGCGGAACAGGACGCCCACGACCTTTTCGCCGCCATGCTCGATGGCGGCGTCGCTGACCTGGAACTCGGCGCCTGCCTGACCGCGTTGCGCATGAAAACCGAATCGACGGTCGAGCTGCTTGGGTTCTACCAGGCGGCGTCCGAGCGCATTTATGCGTTGCGCCCCCCTTTAACCGGCTTGCGCCCGCTGGTGATCGGCAGCTACAACGGTGCCCGCCGCGAAGCCAACCTGCTGCCGCTCCTGGTCCTGCTGCTGCAAAGGATAGGCGTGCCGGTGCTGCTGCACGGGACGCTGGAAGGCGGCGGTCGCATCGCCAGCGTCTATATCTTGCGCGAACTGGGGGTGTTGCCCAGCGGCTCGCTGGCGCAGGCGCAAAAATCGCTCGATGACGAATTGCTCGCGTTCGTGCCGACGGCGGTGCTTTGTCCCGGCCTGGCCAACCTGCTGGCGCTGCGCAACCGGCTTGGCATCCGCAACCCGGCGCACAACCTGGTGAATCTTCTGGATCCGTTCGAGGGCGCGGGCCTGCGTGTGATCAGCGCGGGGGAGTCGCCGTACCTGGCGAAAATCGAAGCATTCCTGGCTGCCACCGGCTTCGATGCGCTGCTCCTGCGCAGCACGGAAGGAGAGTCGTTCGCCAATCCGCGGCAGCGGCCGAAGATCCTGTTCTATCGCGAAGGCGAATCGACCGTGCTGTTCGAAGAAGAAATGGCGCCGGCGCGGACGCTTCCCAGCGAGCCCGCCAGCGTCGAGGCGGCAGCGACCGCGGCGTGGATCCGCCAGGCCCTGGCCGGGGAAGTTCCGGTGCCCCATCCGCTGGTGAACCAGCTGGCGTGCTGCCTCTACGCATCCGGATACACCGACGACATGAACCAGGCAAAGGCCATAGCGGCCGTGGAAGCCGGCGGGCTGATTCCCGCCGGCCGCAGTCGCGGGGCCGAAGGTGCGCTGCCGCGGGTGGTCGGCTGAGGCGCGGGCGCATCCGCCGGCCTCATAGCCCTATCCGATGAAAGCGCGCCTCGAGGCCCCGCCGGTATCTGCGGCAGTTCCAGTTTGCCTCGGGCTCACGCTGGGAAAACCGCAGCTGCAGCTGCGCCTGGGGTACGCGAGCGCCGCCGTCCCGGGCAAGAGCAACGAGGACTTCTACGGCATTGTCACGCCGTCCGAGGAACCCGAAGCAGCGTCGCGGGGCATCGCAGTGGCCATCGCCGATGGCGTGAGCGGCAACGGCGCCGGCCGCCTGGCCTCGGAAACCACGGTAAAGAGCCTGCTGCGGGACTTTTACGGCGCCCCGGTTGCCTGGAACATTCCGCACGCCCTCGACAAGTTGCTGCGCGCAACCAACGACTGGCTGCTGACGGCGAACTCCCGGCATCCCAATCATGAAGCGACGGTCAGCACGCTGAGCATGATGTTGTTCAAGGGAAACTATTACTACCTGGCCCACGTCGGCGATACCAGGGTCTATCGGCAGCGCCGCGATGTGTTCAAGCAACTCACCAGCGACCACACCTGGCAGCGCAGCGACATGCGCCACGTGCTCAAGCGCGCCGTGGGCCTGGACAGCCACCTCGTCGTCGACTACGCCGACGGCGAACTCGTCGAGGG
>DASVNF010000192.1:0-9645 GCA_036384015.1 Burkholderiales bacterium | reverse complement strand
GACGTGCTGGTTATCGGCGCCGGCCCGTCGGGACTGTCGGCGGCGCTTGCCGCGGCGGACGCCGGAGCGAAAACCGTCATCGCCGACGAGAATGCCCGCATCGGCGGCAGCCTCGGCTACCAGCGTGGCGGCGGAGAAGCGGCGAGTGAAGTCCTGAAGGAACTTTCCGACCGGGTCCTCGCGCATCCGAATATCAGCATCCGCACGGAAACGCTGGCCGCGGGTTATTACGCCGATCACTGGGTGCCGCTGGTCGACGCAAAACGCATGACCAAGATGCGCGCGCGGGCGGTCATCGTGGCAAGCGGGGTCTTTGAGCAGCCGGCGGTGTTCCACAACAACGACCTGCCCGGCGTGATGCTGGCCTCCGCCGCACAGCGCCTGATCTATCGCTATGCAGTAAGGCCCATGCAATCCGCGGTCGTCCTGACAGCCAATGAAGATGGCTATGCTGCCGCCCTCGACTTGCTGGCGAACGGCGTCAGGGTGGAGGCGGTCATCGACCTTCGCCATGCCGCCGGAGCATCGGATGCGGCAACCAGACTGGAGCAGCTCGGCGTTCGAATCCAGCGCGGCAAGGCCATCTACGAGGCGCAAGCCGGCGGCGATGGCGTGGGCGGCGCCGTGATCTGTCCGCTGCGCGCCGACGGCGGACTCGATGAAGGGCAGCGACAGAAAATTTCCTGTGACGGCATCGTCATGAGCGTCGGCTACGCGCCCGCGGCCGCCCTCCTTTACCAGTCCGGCGCCGCCATGCGCTTCGACGCAGCGGTCCAGCAGTTCCTGCCGCAAACCTTGCCGGAAGGCGTATTCGCAGCGGGCCGCGTCAACGGCGTCTACGCCCTCGAAGATCGCCTTCTCGACGGACGCCGCGCCGGCAACGAGGCCGCGAGGCACGTAGGGTTTGCGGCGCCAGCGGCATTTCCGGTCCCGCGGGCCGCGGCATCTCCCAGTCATCCGTATCCGATATTCGACCATCCGGCCGGGAAAAATTTCGTCGATTTCGACGAAGACCTGCAGTTGCAGGATTTTTTCAATGCCGCGCAGGAAGGCTTCGACAACATCGAACTGCTGAAGCGCTATACCACGGTGGGCATGGGACCCAGCCAGGGCAAGCATTCGAACATGAACGCGATTCGGATCCTGGCGAAGCTGCTTGGCAAGCCGCCTGGAGAGGTTGGCAGCACCACGGCGCGCCCGTTCTTCCATCCCGTTGCGATGTCGCAGCTCGCGGGTCGCGGCTTCCATCCGCAGCGGCTGACGCCGCTGCACTCCCGCCACGAGAAAGAGGGCGCCGTGTTCATGCAGGCTGGCGTGTGGTTGCGCCCGGAATACTACCGCCAGCGCGGCAAGCTGAAGCCCGAGATCGTGCGCGAAGAGGCCATGGCGGTACGCAAATCGGTCGGCATCATCGACGTGGGTACCCTGGGCAAGATGGAAATATCCGGTCCGGACGCGGCGGCGTTCCTGGAGCGCTTCTACACCGGCCGCTTCGCCAATCTCAGGATCGGCATGACGCGCTACGCGTTGATGCTGGACGAATCCGGCGTGATCATCGACGACGGCGTGGTGGCGCGCCTGGGCGAGGAACGCTTTTATTTCACCACCACCACGACCGGATCGGCCAATGTCTACCGCGAGATGACGCGGCTCAACACGATGTGGGGCATGCGGGTCGGGATCGTCAATGCCACCGGCGCCTACGCAGCGGTGAACCTGGCGGGGCCACGCTCGCGCGATGTGCTGGCCGGCGTCACCAACCTGGAACTGGCCGACCAGGGCTTTCCCTACCTTGCAGTGCGTGAAGCGGAAGTGGCGGGCGTGCCGGCGCGGCTGATGCGCGTGGGATTCGTGGGAGAACTGGGCTACGAGATCCATGTTCCCGCCGATGGCGCCTGCGCCGTGTGGGATGCGCTGACGCAGGCAGGCCGCGTGAACGGCATCCGGCCATTCGGCGTTGAGGCACAGCGGCTGCTGCGGCTGGAGAAGGGGCACATCATCATCGGCCAGGACACGGACGGCCTGACCACGCCGTTCGACGCGTCGTCCGAATGGGCGGTGAAAATGGACAAGCCCTATTTCATCGGCCAGCGCAGCCTGAAGATCATCCAGCGCAAGGCACCCCGCACCAGACTGGTCGGATTCGTGCTTGATGCAATCGCCGAGTACGAGGCGCCGAAGGAATGCCACCTCGTGATCAATGACGGCAGGATCGCGGGTCGGGTGACCAGCATCGCTTTCAGTCCCTCGCTGCAGCGGCACGTCGGCCTTGCCTTCGTCGCGCCCGAGCTGGCGGCCGAGGGGGGGTATCTGTTCATCCGCGCCGATGGCGGCCGCATGGTGCAGGCGATGGTCTCGAAGATTCCGTTCTACGATCCGGCCGGACAACGGCAGAAAGACGCGAAGGACCTGCAGGCCGCATGAACTATCTCCGCACGAGCCCATTGCACGACGCGTTCAGCGCAGTCCAGCCCGTCTGGGACGAGGCGCACGGCATGCGCATCGCGTCGCGCGTCGGCGGCACAGACGCGGCAATCGAAGTCCTCGCGCTCGCGGACCTGAGCTGCCTGCCCAAGGCCGGGCTCAAAGGTCCGCTTGCCGCGCAATGGCTGAAGGCGCAAGGGGTGCCGGTCCCGCCCGAAGCGAACACCTGGGCGGCCTTGCCGGGCGACGGCGTGATCGCCCGCCTGGGGCGCAGCGAATTCTTTCTCGAGGATGGCGCGTCGGGAGGGATGGCCGCAAGGGCAGGGAGCGCACTCGGAACCGGCGTCGAGGGCGTATACCCGGTGATTCGCCAGGATTGCGGCATCCTTTTGGCGGGCCCGCGCAGCAATGAACTGCTGGTGCAGACCTGCAACGTCAATTTCGCGGAAATGGATGCGGCCAAGGGCATCGCGGTGATGACCCAGATGATTGGTGTCGGCGTCCTTGTGATCCGCACGAACCTGCGGCAACTGCCGTGTTACCGGATCTGGTGCGATCCGACTTTTGCGCAGTATTTCTGGGCAACGCTCTCGGAGATCGTGGCGGAACTGGGCGGCGGTGCAATCGGTACGGAGACCCTGCTGAAGTGAGCGGCAGGTCGATTATTACTCAATCCAAGGGAGCACAGGGCAATGTCACCCCAAGCGGCTAAAAAATATCTGAAGGAGAACAAGCTCAAGTACATTCTGGCCCAGTTCGTGGACATCCACGGCGCAGCCAAGGCCAAGGCCGTTCCCGCCGAGCACCTCGACATGGTGCTCAAGGACGGCGCGGGCTTTGCGGGATTCGCGCTCTGGGGCTTCGGCATGGGCCCGCACGGCCCCGATTACATGGCCAGGGGCGACCTGTCGACGCTGACGGCCATTCCCTGGATGCCGGGCTTTGCGCGCATGGCATGCGACGGATACGTCAATGGCGACCGCTATGAGTACTGTTCGCGGGTGGTACTGAAGCGCCAGCTCGACGCGCTGGCGAAGCGCGGGCTCACCATGTATACCGGTATCGAACCCGAGTTCATGCTGCTCAAGCGCAACGAGAACGGCGCGCTGGCGCCGGTCGATGATACCGACCTGCTGGAAAAGCCCTGCTATGACTACAAGGGACTCGCGCGTTCCCTGCCGTTCCTGGAGGCGATGACCGATGCCTTGCGTGCCGCAGGCATCGACGTTTACCAGATCGACCATGAGGATGCCAACGGCCAGTTCGAGGTCAATTTTACCTATGCAGACGCGCTGGCTTCCGCCGATAACCTGATCTTCGTCAAGATGGCCGCATCGGAAATCGCGAAGTCGATGGGCATGATCGCGACCTTCATGCCAAAGCCGTTCTCAAATCGCACCGGAACGGGCGCGCATTTCCACATTTCCGTCGGCAACAGCAAGGTAAAAAACCTGTTCCATGACGACAAGGACAAGAACGGGCTTGGCCTGTCGAAAATGGCCTATCACTTCATGGGCGGCGTGCTGGCGCACGCAAAGGCGCTGACCGCGATCGTCGCGCCGACCATCAATTCCTACAAGCGCCTCGTGGTGGGGCGTGCGCTGTCGGGCGCGACCTGGGCCCCGGCCTACATCACGTACGGAAACAATAACCGCACCGCATGCGTGCGCGTCCCCTACGGGCGGCTTGAACTGCGGCTGCCGGACGGTTCGTGCAATCCCTATCTCGCCAGCGCCGCCATTCTCGCGGCAGGCATGGACGGCGTCGATCGCAAACTCGATCCGGGCAAGCCGATCAACGAAAATCTGTACGAATGGTCGCCGGAGAAACTGAAGCGGTCCGGCATCGAAATCCTGCCGCAGAACCTCAAGGAGGCGCTCGATGAATTCGAGAAGGACAAGGTCCTGCGCTCGGCGCTGGGCGACGAGCTGTCGAAGGAGTTCCTGACGTTGAAGCGCATGGAATGGGTCGAATATTCGCGCCACGTTTCCGATTGGGAACGCGACCGCTACGTGGAATTTTTCTAAAGACTTGAGGCATGACGCCGAACCGCAAAGGCGCGAAGGCGCAAAGAAGGCGACGCAAACAAAAGCAAGACCGGATGTTTTCGTAAAGGACGGGATTGCCTACGCGGAAACATGGGCTCGGGTGCAGTCGGCCGAACGCGGAAGGAATTTATTCATGAATCAGTTTTTTTCTTTGCGTTCCCTTTGCGTCCTCGCGCCTTCGCGGTCAGGGGTTAACTGGAGGTTCATATGTGCGGAATCGTGGGATTGCTGGTGAAGAAACCGGAACTGCGCGAGCAGCTGGGCGAGCTGATGCTGCCCATGCTCATCGGCATGACCGAACGCGGGCCGGACTCGGCGGGCATGGCGGTTTTCACCGCGCCGGTGGCCGACGACAGGCGCAAGCTCAGCCTGTACTCGGGCAATGGAACCTTCGACTGGACAGCGTTCGAGAACGCCGCGAGGTCGGCGCTCGGTGCCGAGACTGTGCTCAACGTGCAGGCCAATCACGGCGTGCTTGAAACTGCGGCGCCGGTGGTGGGCGCCAAGCAGTGGATACGCGCGGAGTTTCCCGAACTGCATGTGCTCTCGGCGGGACAGTACATCGACCTGTACAAGGACATCGGCGCGCCGGCCGAAGTGGCGGATCGTTACGATTTCCGGCAGCTGAAGGGCTCGCACCTGGTCGGACACACCCGAATGGCCACCGAATCCGCGGTGACGCCGGATCGTGCGCACCCGTTCACCGCAGGGGAGGACTGGTGCCTGGTGCATAACGGATCGCTTTCCAACCCGTACCAGATCCGCCGCAAGCTCGAGCCGCTCGGCATCGCCTTCGAAACCGACAACGATACCGAAGCCGCGTGCCGCTACTTCGAATGGCGCATGCGGGAAGGCGACAGCCTCGAGGCTGCCATCCGCAGTGGCTTCGAAGAACTGGACGGTTTCTACACGTTCCTGATGGGGACCCGGGACGAACTGGCGCTGGTCCGCGATGCATTCGCCTGCAAGCCTGCCATCATTGCGGAGACGGACGACTACGTGGCGATCTCGTCGGAATTCCGTTCTCTGGCGAAACTGCCCGATATCAAGAACGCAAAGATATTCGAGCCCGTGCCCGAGGAGATCTACGTATGGCGGGCCTAGCGCAAGCGCCGCGAACGGCGGCCGATTCCGCCACCTTCGATCTCGCCGGCCAGCCTGTGCGCGAGCTCAACCAGTTCCTGCACAGGGATCTGGGCGGCGTGAAAAAAGTGAAGGTCCTCAATCCCGACGGCGCGCACAACATTGCCGTGGGAGTCGATGCGCCCATAGAGATCGAAGTGGACGGGCATGCCGGCTACTACGCCGGAGGCATGAACAAGCTCGCCCGCATCCTCATCCGCGGCAATGCCGGACCGGGACTCGCCGAAGGCATGACTTCCGGAACAGTGCACGTCAAGGGCTTCGCTTCGGTCTCCGCCGGCGCGGCGGCGCATGGCGGGCTGCTCGTGGTCGAGGGCGATACGTCGTTGCGCTGCGGCATCTCCATGAAAGGCGTCGACATCGTGGTCGGCGGTTCGGTCGGCGATTTCTCCGCCTTCATGGCGCAAGCCGGGCGGTTGGTCATCTGTGGCGACGCCGGCGATGCGCTGGGGGATTCGCTCTATGAAGCGGTGATCTATGTGCGCGGCAAGGTCAAGTCGCTGGGCGCGGATGCCGGGGAAGAGCCGATGCAGCCGGCGGACTACGCCGCGGTAGCCGACTTGCTGTCCAGCGCGGGGCTGAAGCACGACGCGAAACAGTTCCGCCGGATTGCGTCCAAGCGCGAGCTATATCACTGGAACGCCGACGCGAACCAGGAATACTGAATTCAACTCGAACCACGGAAGACACGGGGGCGCGGAGAAAGCACAAGGAAAAACGGGATGTCTGGTTGATTTGCCGCCGGGTGCAGCGTCACTGTTGCTGCCTTTTGCGCGAATCCACTCTCGGGTCTTGTCGCCGATCTCCGTGCCCCCGTCCTCCGTGGTTCAGGAATTAGAGGTATATAGATGAACAAGCCTGTTGAAACGCACAAACGCATCCAGCGCGAGGAAAGTGCCGGCTACGACCGCAAGGTCATCGACTACATCCATCACGCTGCCGCGACCGGGATGTACGAGATCCGCGGGCTGGGCGCGAAGCGCCATGTCCCGCATTTCGACGACCTGGTGTTCCTGGCGGCATCGCTGTCGCGTTATCCGCTCGAGGGATACCGCGAGAAATGCGTCACCAAAACGGTACTCGGAACGCGCTATGCCAAAAAACCCGTCGAACTGGCCATCCCCATCACCATCGCGGGCATGAGCTTCGGCGCCCTGTCGGCCAATGTGAAGGAATCACTCGGCCGCGCAGCGACCGAACTGGGCACTTCGACCACGACCGGCGACGGCGGCATGACCAGGGAGGAACGGCAGTCATCGAAGACACTGGTGTACCAGTGCCTGCCGTCGCGCTACGGTTTCAATCCCGACGATGTGCGCAGGGCGGACGCCATCGAGGTGGTCATCGGGCAGGGCGCCAAACCGGGCGGCGGCGGCATGCTGCTCGGCCAGAAAATCAATCCGCGTGTTGCAAAAATGCGCGTGTTGCCCGAGGGCGTCGACCAGCGTTCCGCATGCCGCCATCCCGACTGGACCGGCCCGGATGATCTCACGATCAAGATCAACGAACTGCGCGAGATCACCGACTGGGAAAAGCCCATCTATGTGAAAGTCGGGGCGACCCGTACCTTCCACGACGTCAAGCTGGCGGTACATTCCGGGGCCGATGTCATCGTGGTGGACGGCATGCAGGGCGGCACGGCGGCAACCCAGACCGTATTCATCGAAAACGTGGGCATCCCGACGCTGGCCGCCCTGCGCCAGGCGGTGGACGCGCTCGAAGACCTGGACATGATCGGCAAGGTGCAACTGGTCATTTCCGGCGGTATCCGCAGCGGCGCGGACGTTGCGAAGGCGCTGGCGATGGGTGCCGACGCCGTGGCGATCGGCCAGGGCGTCCTTCTTGCGCTCGGCTGCAATAGCGAGACCTATGTACAGGACGGGCGGCATCATCCGGCGGCGGACGACTACCAGAAACTCGGCACCGCAGCCGGCTTCTGCCATCACTGCCATACCGGCAGGTGCCCGGTGGGCGTGACCACCCAGGATGCAATCCTCGAACAGCGGCTGCAGCCGGACGTCGGCGCGAAGCGGGTTCGCAACTACCTCAAGACCTTGAACATGGAGCTGACCACGATTGCACGCGCTTGCGGCAAGCAGAACGTGCATCATCTGGAGCGCGAGGATCTGGTCGCCCTGACGGTCGAGGCGGCTGCCATGGCGCATCTGCCACTGGCCGGCACCAGCTGGATTCCGGGGACCTGATGCATCCCATGGACAATCAGCAAAACAAAGGCGGTGCGCCCCCGGAAAGCCGCCCCGGCGCGGTTGCCGGCAACGGCAAATCCCTGGATCGGTTCCTGGGCAACGTGATCCGGGAGCTGCGCCTGAAAGACAACCTCACCATCGCCGAGGTTGCCGCCCAGGCCGGCATTTCGCGCGGCATGGTGTCGAAGATCGAGAACGGCCAGGTGTCGACCAGCCTGGAAACGCTGTCGAAGATCGCACAGGCGCTCGGCGTCTCCCTGGCTCACCTGTTTCGCCACTACGACATGCCGTCAGGCGGGGCGCAGCTGGTAAAGAACGGCGAGGGCATGGAAGTCGTACGCCGCGGCACCCGCCGCGGCCACACCTATCATCTGCTGGCCTACGACCAGGGACCGAAGAAGTCGTTCGAGCCGTTCCTGATCACCATGGACGATGCGTCGGAAGTGTTTCCGACTTTCGAGCATCCCGGCACGGAGTTCATCCACATGCTCCGGGGAAAGATCGAGTATCGCCATGGCCAGCAGACGTATCTGCTCGAGCCGGGCGATTCGCTCACATTCCGCGGCGACATTCCTCACGGACCGGAGCGCCTGATCGAACTGCCGATCCACTTCCTGTCGATCATCATCTACGGCGGTCCGGAAGAGGACTGAGCCCGCCGCGGCCAACAAGCCCTGACGCCGGCCGCCGCCTTTCGTGCAGGCAAAAAAAGCGGGCGCCTTTCGGCGCCCGCGAATTCGGTAAGCGTGCTTACCGGAGGAGATTACGAGTGATAGGCGGTTTCGCCATGCTCCGTGATGTCCAGGCCTTCGCGCTCCTTCTCTTCAGGCACGCGCAACCCGATCACCAGGTCGACGATCTTGAACGATATCGCGGCGACCACCGCGGTCCATATGACCGTGACGCCAACCGCCGTCGCCTGGGTCACGAGCTGCCCGCTGATGCTGAATTCCGCGGGGGCGTTGGCAACATAATCCCACCAGCTGGTGCCGCCGAGCGAGGGCGATGCGAAGATTCCGGTGCCCAGGGCGCCGATGATCCCGCCGATACCGTGAACGCCGAAAACGTCGAGCGAATCGTCGTAGCCCAGCATTTTCTTCAGGCCTGTTACCGCCCATAGGCAGATCACGCCGGCGATCGCGCCCAAAGCGATGGAGCCCATCGGACCGACGAAACCGCACGCCGGCGTGATGGCGACCAGCCCGGCAATTGCGCCGGACGCAATGCCCAGCATGCTCGGTTTGCCCTTGATCATCCACTCCACGAACATCCAGGCCAGCGCGGCGGCGGCAGTCGCAAGCAGTGTATTGACCATCACCATTGCGGCGAGGCCGGTGGATTCAAGGTTGGAGCCGACGTTGAACCCGAACCAGCCCACCCACAGCAGCGATGCGCCGATCATGGTCATGGTCAGGCTGTGCGGAGGCATGGCTTCCTTGCCGTAACCGATGCGCTTGCCCAGCATCAGGCAGCCCACCAGCCCGGCGATTCCGGCGTTGATGTGAACGACCGTTCCGCCCGCGAAGTCGAGCGCGCCCTTCTGAAACAGCCAGCCGGCCGTTGCGGTGGCGGCATCAGCGGCAGCCTGGTCGGTGTAGGCGTCCGGGCCGGCCCAGTACCAGACCATGTGCGCGACCGGGAGGTAGGAGAAGGTAAACCACAGGACCATGAACAGCAGCACGGCGGAGAACTTGATGCGCTCCGCGAAGGCACCGATGATCAGTGCGGGGGTGATGGCTGCGAAGGTGAGCTGGAACACCACGTAGACATATTCCGGAATCACGACACCCTTGCTCCAGGTGGCGGCCACCGAATCGGGCGTG
>DASVNF010000191.1:0-1700 GCA_036384015.1 Burkholderiales bacterium | reverse complement strand
GAAAAACATGCTCGTAAAGAGGCATGGGAGTCCTTTCCAGTGTTAGCGCGGTTCCTGGCGGCAAGCCCTTCGAGACCCTTCGGAAAGGACTCGATATTGCTCAGAAGGCGGAAGCACGGGACGACGGACCGACTGGCCCTGCCTCATCAATCAAACTTCATATTGAAGGGTAAGATTGCTGTGACCGTCCGTTCAGCTCCCGGCCGGGATCCACGGATGGCGCGGTTATAAGGATTCTGAGGTTGTTTGCAAGGCGAAACAGGGCAAATCCGGCCCGGGGAATGGCTGTTTTGGTGAGGCTTTTGGCGGTTTCGGCGAAATACTGCGCCTACTTGATGCCCGCAGCCTTGGTTGCTCCGGCGTTGTCGGCTGGTCCGGCAATCGGGAACACTTTGCCGACATCCATAAGCTGGCTGGAATAAGCCAAGGCTCCGCCCAGAATGACGACGCCAATGGCCGCGCCCCACAGGAACCTGTGGTAGGCGCGCTTGCCGCCGACGGTGTCGTCGAGATCGTTTTTCATGGTCATCTACGTTCCGTGGAAGGGGGCTTCGCCATTCCCGTCGTGCCCGGCGGCGCGGTATTGGTGGCGGAAACCACGACCTGCGGACTGTTATTGAACACGGTGACCAGCGCCGCACCAAAGACGGCAGCCAGAACCAGCGCGAAGATCAGGACCGGCGCCAAGGCCAATGTTTGTGGTTTGCGAGGGTCGTTTTCCATGGTGCGCACCTCCTCCTGCCTGGCCCCCTGAAATAAACGCGCCGGTGGAAGCTGGGTTCCGCTGCCCGGTCAGTCCTCGGGTCATCGGTTTTGCCGTTTGCGGGCTGACTGGTTCGCAAGTCACAGGTCCGCCGCACCGCGGCTTGACACCCGCCATCCCGGCGGTGTCTTACGGCTTATCTTTTGAGGGGATTTCCATGACAGCAGCATTCACTTTTCCGGGGCAGGGATCGCAGACGGTCGGCATGGGCAAGGCGCTCGCCGACGCATTCCCGGCGGCCAGGGCCGTGTTCGACGAGGTCGATGCGGCGCTGGGGCAGAAGCTCACTGCGATTATCTGGGATGGACCTGCGGAAACGTTGCAGCTTACCGAGAACGCCCAACCGGCGCTGATGGCGGTGTCGCTGGCGACGCTGCGCGTGCTGGAAACGGAAGCGGGGATCGACATCGCGCGCGATGCGGCGTTCGTTGCCGGTCATTCGCTGGGCGAATATTCCGCGCTCGCCGCCGCCGGCAGCTTCTCGATTAGCGACACCGCGAAGCTGCTGCGTACGCGCGGCCTCGCCATGCAAAAGGCCGTGCCTGTCGGCGTCGGCGCAATGGCCGCATTGCTCGGGCTTGATTACGAAGCCGCGGTTGCGGTGGCTGAAGAGGCCGCGCAGGGGCAGGTTTGTCAGGCCGCGAACGACAACGGCGGCGGGCAGGTTGTCGTCTCCGGCGACAAGGCGGCTGTCGACCGCGCGCTGGAAATTGCAAAGACCAAGGGGGCCAAGCGCGCCATGCTGCTGCCGGTGTCGGCGCCGTTCCATTGCCGCCTGATGCAACCGGCAGCGGACGCGATGGCGCAGGCGCTGGCTAGTGTTACCATCAACAAGCCGAAGGCGCCGCTCGTTTCTAACGTGCTGGCGTCCGCGATCACTGATCCGGACGAGATCCGCAAGCGGCTGGTGGAGCAGGTCACAGGCACGGTGCGCTGG
>DASVNF010000190.1:0-6789 GCA_036384015.1 Burkholderiales bacterium | reverse complement strand
CCTTCACCGGCAGGTTCACGAAAATCTTCGACGCCATGCTCCTATCCTTTTGGAAATAGCTGGGCGCAATTGGTTCACGCCGATTTGCCCGGCTGGGGCCCGTTCTATCTTGACTTGAGTACGGTTTCCCGGATCGGACGGACTGGGCGCACTTCGATGCTGCCCACCCGCGCCGGAGGAATTCTCGACGCCACCTGGATGGCTTCGTTGAGGTCCCTGGCATCGATGAGATAGAAACCTGCGAGCTGCTCCTTCGTTTCCGCGAAAGGCCCGTCGGTAACCGAAAGCTTGCCGTTACGCAGCCTCACCGTTGCCGCGGTTTGCACGGACTCGAGGGCTTCAGAGGCGATGCAATGGCCGCTCTCGCGGATGCCCGTGTCGAACGCCACGCATTCTTCATCCGGCAGTTCCGGCAGCCGGTTTTCGTCGAGGTACACCAGGCATAAATATTTCATCGATGGCTCCATGCTCCAGGGATTCGAAAGGACTTTCTTGCAGAACTTGCCGTCCATACCGGATAGTCGTTCGCGGCGCTGCGGTTTCGACACGGTATCGACCGCCGGCTGGAAATTCTCAGGCATTACCCGCCGCCTGTTTTCTCCGCGACCGCTTTCATGTTGGCCAGCCCGGTTTCAAAATCGCGTCCGACCATCTTGTCCATGTTGATGAAGACCTGCATCACTTTGGAGAAGAATGGGGCCGGGCCACGCATGTTCCAGCTCACCCTGGTGGTATCGCCCTGGGGTTGCAGGGTGAACTCGACCCTGTTGTGGGCTTCGAACGGCTTGAGGAAATCCAGTTTGATCGTGACCCTGGATGACGGGACGGATTCCTGGATTTCCATGCTCCCCTGGCCGACTTCCTTGTTGCCGTCCCAGGCATAAGTCGCACCCTTCCCGACTGTGGTCGGGCCAAAGGTTCTTTTCATCGCGGGATCCCTGGTCTCGTAGGGAGACCAGGCGGCCCAGTTGCGATAGTCGTTGATCAGCGGAAAGATCTTTTCCGGCGGCGCCTTGATGCTTGCCGAGCGCTGGACGGTGAATGTGTCGGGCTTGGTCGCGGCATAGATGAGGACGCCGGCGACCAGGACGACCAGGACAAGCACGATGACCTTGAGCATGGTTTTTCTCCGAAGGAAATCGGGTTATCGGCGCGGCGCTCAATCGCAGGCTTTCTGCATCACTTTGTGCAGTTCACCGGGATCGACGTCGCGAATATGCGTGGCGATTGACCAGTGGTGGCCGAACGGATCTTCCACCTTGCCATAACGGTCGCCCCAGAACATGTCCTCGACCGGCATGATGATCTTCGCCCCGGCCCCGACGGCCCGGGCGACGAACGCATCGACATCCGGGACGTAGAGGTGGATCGTGACCGGCGAGCCCTTCAGCGCTTTCGGACTGAACGATCCCCAGTCCTGGAATTCGTCGGTCAGCATGACGTGGGAATCGCCGATCGTGATCATGGCGTGGAGCAGCTTGCCTTGCGGGCCTGGCAACCGGAAGTCCTCCTTCGCATTGAATGCCTTTACATAAAATTCGATGGCGCTGGCGGCGCCGGCGCAAACCAGGTGCGGCGTGACGGAATGCATGCCCTCCGGGATGGGCTGGACTTTCGGCATGTTCGGATCCTCCGGTCGATTTTCGGGCGAATCGGCTGTTTTCACCCTTAGTCGTTTGACGGAGCGCCAAATCGACAATCCTCGTCAGTTTTTCAGTTCGGCCAGCCGTCCGGCAAGGAAGCGGCGCTCCGGTTCCAGGCGGGCCAGATCGAGCGCCCGCTGATAGGAAATGCGCGCCTCGGCCTGATTCCCGAGGCGCCGGCAGAATTCCGCGCGTGCCGAGTGTGCCAGATGGTATTCCGCCAGGTCGCCGCGCCCGAGGATGGCATCGATGATCGCCAGCCCTGCTGCGGGACCGTCGCGCATGGCCACTGCCACCGCGCGGTTGAGTTCCACGACCGGCGATGGATCGAACTGCAGCAGTACGTCATAAAGGCCCACGATCTGGGCCCAGTCGGTGGCGTCGGCGTTGGGCGACTCGGCGTGGACCGCGGAGATGGCCGCCTGGATGGTATAAGGCCCGAAACGCCGGGACGACAACGATCGCTCGATAAGCGCCGAGCCTTCCGCGATCTGCTCCTGGTTCCAGAGGGAGCGATCCTGGTGATCGAGCAGGATCAGGTCACCGTTCGGGGCGGTGCGTGCGGCGCGCCGAGACTCATTCAGCAACATCAGCGCCAGCAAGCCCAGCACTTCCGGCTGCGGAAGCAGTTCGGCCATCAGTCGTCCGAGGCGGATCGCTTCGGCGGACAGGTCGTGGCGCGTCAACGATTCTCCGGACGACGCCGAGTAGCCTTCGTTGAATACGAGATAGATCACCCGCAGAACAGGATCGAGCCGCGCCGGCAGTTCGGACAGTTCCGGCACCTGGTAGGGAATGCGCGCGTCCCGGATCTTTGCCTTGGCACGGACAATGCGCTGAGCCAGCGTCGGCGCAGGAGTCAGGAAGGCGCGGGCGATTTCCTCGGTTGTCAGGCCGCAGACTTCGCGCAGGGTCAGGGAGACCTGGGCGTCCGCGGGTATCGAAGGGTGGCAGCAGGTGAAGATCAGCCGCAGCCGGTCGTCTTCCAGGCTTTCGTCCTGCTGCGCGGATTCGTCTGCAATGGCCTCGACCTGTTCGGCATGGTCTTCCAGCGAATCGAAGCGGGCGCGCCGCCGGATGCCGTCGATGGCTTTGAAGCGTCCCGCGGAAACGAGCCATGCGCGCGGATTGTCCGGGACACCATCGCGCGGCCATTGTTCGAGCGCCGCCCGGAAGGCGTCGTGCAATGCTTCTTCGGCGGTATCGAAATCGCCGAGCAGGCGGATGAGCGTGGCGAAAACCCGGCGGGATTCGGCGCGGTAGACGGTGTCTACCATTTCGCGTGCGCTCTGGGCGATGTTGTCGCTCACGGACGGGCTCGCAAGGAAAACCGGTTCAGGGAGGAACCGTCGAACAGCTTGCGCGCCGATGCCTCATCAACTTCCCCCGGATTGTCGAGCCAGCGAGCTGTGATTGCCTGTGGGGCTTAAGACCCCGCCGGATGCGAACTACCGGGGCGTGACGTCCCGGATGATCTCGCCGTCAATGACGCGACCGCCAGCCGGGTGGTTCCGGGCATGTTCACGCAGGCGCCTGCGCAACTCCCGCGTTTTCCACCAGAGATAGGCTCCGCCCGCCAGTCCGACGGCGGCCACGACGGCCAGCACCACGATCGACAACATGAATGCGCCAACCAGGATCAGGGTGCCCGCAACGGCGGCGACGAGCTTGCGCAACAGGCCCGGACGCTGGCCTCGATTGGGGTACCCGCTGCCGCCTAACCGGAACCGGATTTGGTTTGTGTACATTGAATTCAAAAGGACTTTCAGTGAGATCGAACCGATAGATTACAGGTTGGACGCGGCATTGTGCGCACAGTTTCCTGTGCTTACGATTATCCCATCCGGCGTATATATAAGGTGACCCGGGCCAAAATCAACCGGCCTGCCGGCCGGTTTTCAGGGTTTCAGGGCTTTCGCGTAATGCTCGGGACTGAAGCCGACCAGCAGGTCGTTTCCCGCTTCCAGGACCGGACGCTTGATCAGGCTCGGATGCTCGCTCATCAGCTTGATCGCCTTGGCTTCATCGACATTCGCCTGCTGCACGGGCGACAACTTGCGCCAGGTCGTGCCACGGGTGTTCAGCAGCACTTCCCAGCCGACCTGCTTCGACCAAGCCTCCAGATGCCCGGCGTCGATGCCCGCCGCTTTGTAATCGTGGAATTCATAGGCGACACCGTGACTATCGAGCCAGGTGAAGGCCTTCTTCATGGTGTCGCAGTTCCTGATTCCGAAAATCGTGGTCACGATTCTCTTGAGGGCGTGAAGAGTGATGGGAATAGGACGTGAGCTTTCGCTTTAACCCTTCACACCTTCACCCTTCACTTTTCCACGCTCTGTCAGAGCGTGAAAATCTTGCCCGGGTTCATGATGTTCTGCGGATCGAGCGCCTTCTTGATCTGGCGCATCACGCCGACCGCTTCGCCGTGTTCCGCCACCAGAAATTTCTGCTTGCCGAGGCCGATGCCGTGCTCGCCGGTGCAGGTGCCGTCCATCGCCAGCGCACGCATCACCAGGCGATCGTTCAGGCGCTCCGCCTCTTCCAGTTCCTTCGGGTCATCGCGGTTGATGAGGAAGCCGAGATGGAAGTTGCCGTCGCCGACATGGCCGACCAGCGGCGCGACCAGGAAGCTCGACTTCAGATCCTTCTTGGTTTCCATGATGCATTCGGTCAGCCGCGAGATCGGCACGCACACGTCGGTCGCCCAGATTTCGCAGCCGGGGCGCAACGCCTTGTTCGCGTAGGTCACGTCGTGGCGCGCCGTCCACAGAGCGGTGCGATCCTCGGTCTTGGTCGCCCACTTGAATTCGCCGCCGCCATGCTCCGCAGCGATTGCCTGCACCATTTCGGCCTGTTCCTTGACGCCGGCTTCGGTGCCGTGGAATTCGACGAACAGCGTGTCCTTGACCGGGTAGCTCAACTTGGAAAACTTGTTGACCGAATCCATCTGCACGTCGTCGAGCAGTTCGATGCGGGCGACCGGGATGCCGAGCTGGATGGTCTGGATCACGGTGTCGACCGCGCCTTCGATCGAGTCGAACGAGCAGACCGCCGCGGCCATGGCCTCCGGAATGCCGTAGAGCCGCAGGGTGACTTCGGTGATGATGCCCAGCGTGCCTTCGGATCCCACGAACAAACGGGTGAGGTCGTAGCCGGCCGCGGATTTCCGCGAGCGGCGCGAGGTGCGGATGATCCGGCCGTCGGCCAGTACCACCGTGAGTGCCAGTACGTTCTCGCGCATCGTGCCGTAGCGCACGGCGTTGGTACCCGACGCGCGCGTTGCGGCCATTCCGCCGAGCGAAGCGTCCGCACCCGGATCGATGGGGAAGAAGAGGCCCTGGTCGCGAATGAAGGCGTTCAGCTCCTTGCGGGTGACGCGCGCCTGGACCGTGACATCCAGGTCTTCGGCGCTGACGCGCAGCACCTTGTTCATGTTCATCAGGTCGACGACCACGCCGCCCTGGTGCGGAATCACGTTGCCTTCCAGCGAAGTGCCGGTGCCGTAGGCCACGACCGGCGTGCCGTGCTTGGCGCAGATCCGCACGATCTCGGAGACTTCCTCCGTCGTATTCGGGAATACCACGGCGTCCGGGCGATGGGGGTGGTGCCAGGATTCGTCCTTGCTGTGGTGATCGCGCACTCCGGTGCTGGTGGAAAGGCGTTCGCCGAATTTCGCGCGCAATTCGTCGATGGAGGTCTGGACTTTCTCTGCAACTGCGACTGTCATTTTCGTTTCCTCATATGCGGCGACCTGCCTGGGATGCGCCCGTAAACGCAATTCTACGCCACCAGGTACTTTTTAACGGCGTCCTCGTTCCACTCGATGCCGGTGCCCGGACGGTCCGGAATCAGGGCATGGCCGTCCTTGATCTGCATCGGCTGCTTGAGGATGCCGCCCGCCCAGTCCATGTACTCTAGCCAGTGGCAGGTCGGCGTCACTGCCAGCAGGTGGGCGCTGATTTCGGGGAACAGGTGGCTGGACATGTCGAGGTTGTAAACCTGGGCGACGGCGGCCGCCCGCATCCACCCCGAGACGCCGCCGATGCGCTGCACGTCCGGCATGTAGAACTCCGCGGCCTGGGCGTCGATCGCCTTTTGCATTTCACCCGTATTGAGGAGGTTCTCGCCGATCTGGATCGGCGTGTTGACCTCGGCGGCGATCTTCGCGCAGCCTTCATAGTTGTCGTGGCGGATCGGTTCCTCGATCCAGTACAGGCCTTCGTCGTCGAGCGCCTGTCCCCGCCGGATGGCTTCGTTCACCGTCAGGCTCTGGTTGAAGTCGGTCATCAGCATGACGTCATCGCCGATGCGCTTTTTCACGTTGCGCACAGCCGCAAGGTCCTGCTTGAAGTCGGGACGACCGATGCGCAACTTCAGTGCATTGAAATTGCCTTCGGAAAGCAGCTGCGCCGCTTCATCGGCAAGCAGGGCCGGGTCCTTGATCCAGAGGCCGCAGCTGTTGTAGGCCCGGATCGGCTTGACGGTTCCGCCAAGCGCGCAGGCCAGGGGCACGTCCAGCGCTTTCGCGTAAGCATCCCATGCGGCCATGTCGATACCGGCTATCGCCTGGCCGAGCACACCGAAGGCGTCGAGCAGCGTGAAGCGCTTGCGCAGTTTGGCTTCGATTTCGTACGGGGCGACCGCGTCACCCTTCAGCATCTCGCCGACCCCTTCGACCATCTGCACCGTGGGCTTGAGCATCGGCTTCTGGAATGCAAACAGGTAGGAACTGCCGGTGATGCCTTCATTGGTTTCGAGGTCGAGCAGCACCAGCGAGGCGTCGCCGATCGATCCGCTGGCGGACTGCGGCGGACGCTTCAGCGGCACCATCACGGCGCGCGCGCGAATATTTTTTATTGTCAGCTTCATTTTTAAATCTCCTGGTTTAAATTAAACACCAAGGCGCAGAGGGCACAGAGAGAAGCAGGAGGAAAGTCGAGACGAAAATCCTGCAATGGCTGCGATGGCACATGTCGGTTGGCGATTGCACGTGCTCGATTGCCATTCCGGGTTTCATTGCCTTCCTCTGCGTCCTCTGCGCCTCTGTGGTGAAAGTTTCAGATTTGTGCTTCGGCGGGCCGGCCGTTGGCGTGGAGCTTGAGCGCAGCGTAGACGAACTGGTTTGCCGGCGTCGGTATTCCGAGCT
>DASVNF010000189.1:0-5094 GCA_036384015.1 Burkholderiales bacterium | reverse complement strand
AGAAATGGGCAAACAGATCTTCGCTGCCATCGTCGGGCGTGATGAAACCATAGCCCTTGGCGTCGTTAAACCACTTTACGGTACCAGTTGCCATACACCGCTTCCCCTTCCCCTTGAAAAACGCGGGCCGGATGCCCGCCGATTGTTTGAGATTCAAGTCCGCGTTATCGGCAAAACCGGTACTGCAGTAAGCTTGAAGCCAAACACCAATTCGCTTTTTAGGTTATTTATTTTGGGAAGTCAAGTATGCCAAGATGGTCGCAAGCATTTGTTGCAACGCGGTTTTAAGGCATCGGCGGCGATCTGCGAAAAGGTCTGTTTAGCACTTGTAATTTCCGCTGTTATCCGCAAAATTAGACCTTGAGCAAGGGCTAGTGGAAGCGAGACAGGAAGGCATGGCATCGGGAACTCGCGACGGTTCGCTTTTGGAGGCCGAGAAAAGCAAGGTTAAGCCTCCGCCTATGTTCAAGGTTCTGCTGTTGAACGACGATTACACACCCATGGACTTCGTCGTTTCCGTCCTGCAGACCTTTTTTTCGATGACCCGAGAACAGGCGACGCAGATCATGCTCAAAGTTCACAGGGAGGGCATGGGGGTCTGCGGCGTGTATCCACGCGACGTCGCCGCGACCAAAGTTGACCAGGTCACCGCGTTTGCAAAGCAGTATCAACATCCGCTTCAATGCGTGATGGAGGAAACATGATTGCGCAGGAGTTAGAAGTCAGTCTGCACATGGCGTTCATGGAGGCCCGGCAGAAGCGCCACGAGTTCATCACCGTGGAACACCTGCTGCTTGCCATGCTCGACAACCCATCGGCGGCCGAAGTCCTGCGCGCGTGCGCCGCGAACGTTGAGGAACTCAGGAAGCTGCTGAACGACTTCATCAACGAGCATACCCCGGTGGTAAGCGGCGAGGAAGTCGATACCCAGCCCACGCTGGGCTTCCAGCGCGTGATCCAGCGCGCCATCCTGCACGTGCAGTCCTCGGGCAAGAAGGAAGTCACGGGCGCCAACGTGCTGGTAGCCATCTTCGGCGAGAAGGATTCCCACGCGGTTTATTTCCTGCACCAGAAGGGGGTCACCCGCCTGGACGTGGTGAACTTCATTTCGCACGGCATCACCAAGGTGCCCCAGGCCGCACCGGCCAAGCAGCAACCGGAGGCGGACGCCGATCCGGATCAGGAACAGTCCAGCGGCGGTGCCCTGGAAAGCTACACCTTGAACCTCAATGCGCTGGCGATCTCCGGCAAGATCGATCCGCTGATCGGGCGTGAGCGCGAACTGGAACGCGTCATCCAGACGCTTTGCCGTCGCCGCAAGAACAACCCCCTGCTGGTCGGGGAAGCCGGCGTCGGCAAGACCGCCATCGCCGAAGGCCTGGCGCGCCGCGTGATCGAAGGCAACGTGCCGGAAATCCTGTCGCGCTGCCAGGTCTACGCCCTGGACATGGGCGCCCTGCTGGCGGGCACCAAATACCGCGGCGATTTCGAGCAGCGACTGAAAGCCGTTCTCAAGCAGCTGACGGACAACCCGAACGCGATCCTGTTCATTGATGAGATCCACACGCTGATAGGGGCGGGCGCGGCATCCGGGGGGACGCTGGACGCTTCGAACCTGCTCAAGCCGGCGCTTTCCTCCGGCAGCCTGAAGTGCATCGGCGCGACCACTTACACCGAGTACCGCGGGATTTTCGAGAAAGACCATGCGTTATCCCGCCGCTTCCAGAAGATCGACGTGACCGAGCCTTCCGTGGCTGAAACCATCGAGATCTTGCGTGGCCTGAAGTCGCGCTTCGAAGCGCACCATGGTGTCAAGTACACCGCCTCCGCGCTGACGTCGGCGGCGGAACTGTCGGCACGCTTCATCAACGACCGCCACCTGCCGGACAAGGCCATCGACGTCATCGATGAGGCCGGCGCAGCGCAGCGCATCCTGCCGAAATCCAAGCAGAAGCGGGTCATCAGCAAGCACGAGATCGAGGAAATCATCGCCAAGATCGCGCGAGTGCCGGCGCAGAGCGTGTCGTCCACCGACCGCAACAAGCTGCAGACCCTCGATCGTGACCTCAAGTCAGTCGTGTTCGGCCAGGACAAGGCGATCGACGCGCTCGCGGCCTCGATCAAGATGTCGCGCAGCGGCCTGGGCAATCCGCAAAAGCCGATCGGCTGCTTCCTGTTCAGTGGACCGACCGGCGTCGGCAAGACCGAGGTGGCGCGCCAGCTTGCCTACACGATGGGCGTGGAATTGATCCGCTTCGACATGTCCGAGTACATGGAGCGCCACGCGGTTTCCCGCCTGATCGGCGCTCCTCCCGGCTATGTCGGATTCGACCAGGGCGGTTTGCTGACCGAGGCGATCACAAAGCATCCGTATTCGGTGCTGCTGCTCGATGAAATCGAGAAGGCGCACCCGGACATCTTCAATATCCTGCTGCAGGTCATGGACCACGGCACGCTGACCGACAACAACGGCCGCAAGGCGGATTTCCGCAACACCGTGATCATCATGACCACCAATGCGGGCGCCGCGGAGCTGTCGAAGACCACCATGGGCTTCACGCAGCAGCGGGCGGCGGGCGACGAAATGGCCGAGATCAAGCGGACCTTCACACCGGAATTCCGCAACCGTCTCGACGCCGCGATTTCGTTCGCCGCGCTGTCCTACGACGTCATCCTGCGCGTCGTGGACAAGTTCCTCATGCAACTCGAAGAGCAACTGCACGAGAAGAAAGTAGAGGTCGCCTTCACGGACGCCTTGAAAACTTATCTGGCCAAGAACGGCTTCGATCCGCTGATGGGCGCGCGGCCGATGTCGCGCCTGATCCAGGACACCATCCGGACCGCCCTGGCCGATGAACTCCTGTTCGGCCGTCTGGCCGGCGGCGGCAAGGTGACGGTCGATGTGGGTGCGGACGGCAAAACCATCCTTACTTTCGACCAGGCGGCCAAGAACGAGGTGAAGGAAGAGACCGTAGTCTGAGCGCGGGAAAAACAGGGAAAACCGGACCCCGGGGTCCGGTTTTTTTTTGCCTTCGCCATGATCACGCCCGGTCGGTTGGTTGCGGCGGGAATTTCCGCTGCCACGGTTTTCCACTACTGAATGTAGATGCGAGCTTGCGACCGTGATTCGCTGCGCGTAGTGTTGCCGGATGCGGAACTCGAATCGGGAGAAAATGTTGAAGAGCCGGCTTGTTTCAGGAGTGCTGCTGGTGCTGCTTGCGGGAATGGCGGTTCCGATATCAGCGGCGGAGGATGCCAATGGCCGTAGCTGGGCTGCGACCTGTACCGGTTGTCACGGGCCCAATGGCCACAGCGAAGGCGGGATGCCGAACCTTGCGGGTTTGCAGAAGGCGTACATCGTGAACGCGATGCGCGAGTTCAAGGCGGGGACGCGTCAGGCAACGGTCATGCACCAGCACGCCAAGGGTTACACCGACGAACAGGTCGAGCGCATTGCGGAGTTTTTCGCCGCGCAAAAGCTGGATTGAGCGGAGGCAAGCGACATGACCTTCTCACGCAGGAAGTTCATCAAGGGGTTGTCCGCATCGGTGGCCATGGTCAGCGGCATAGGCTGTGCGACCGCGACGACGTCGAAGACCGCCGGCAGGGTAGTGGTAGTCGGCGGGGGGTTCGCCGGGGCGACGGCGGCCAAGTACATCCGCATGTGGGGTCCCGACATTCAGGTAACGCTGGTGGAGCGCGATGAGGAGTTCGTCTCCTGCCCGCTGTCGAATCGCGTCCTGGCCGGCGTTGTCCAACTCAAGGAGCTCACCCGCGGTTACGGCAAGCTGCAGGCGAAGCATGGCATCAAAGTGGAGCACGATGAAGCCGTAGCCATTGATACCGAAAAGCAGGAAGTGAAGCTGGCCAGCGGTTCAACCCTGAAATACGATCGCCTGATCGTTGCGCCTGGCGTGGACCTCCTGCCGGGCGAAGTGCCGGGTCTCCCGGCGCAATCGGATCGCATCCTGCACGCATGGAAAGCCGGTCCGCAGACCGTGGCGCTGCGCAAGCAATTACAGTCCATGCCCGATGGCGGCGTCTATGCCCTCACCATTCCGAAGGCGCCGTATCGCTGTCCCCCGGGACCCTACGAAAGGGCCTGCCAGGTGGCCTGGTATTTCAAGAACCACAAACCCGGGTCGAAGGTGCTGATCCTCGACGCCAACGAAGACGTGGTGTCGAAGAAGGGCTTGTTCACCAAGGCGTGGGCCGAGCGCTACCCCGGGATCGTCGAGTACCGACCGAACAGCGAACTCATGGAAGTGGATGCCGCCACCCTCACGGCGAAATTGTCCTTCGAAGACGTGAAGGCGGATGTGCTCAACGTCGTGCCGCCGCAGCGCGCCGGCAAGATCGCGCTGGATGCCGGGCTCATCAACGCCAACAACCGGTGGTGCGGCGTCGATTTCCTCACTTATGAATCCCTGGCGGTGAAGAATGTGCACGTCCTCGGGGACGCGATCATGGCGGCGCCGCAGATGCCCAAGTCCGGACACATGGCGAACCAGCATGCCAAGGTGTGCGCGGCCGCGGTGGTGGCCTTGCTGCATGGCGACCAGGTCATCACGCAACCGCTGGTGACAAATACCTGCTACAGCTTCGTGAGCGACAAGGAGGTCATTCACGTCGCATCGGTGCACGCCTACAACCCTGAAAAAAAGACCATGGAAATCGTGCCGGGCGCCAGCGGGGTATCGGCTGCGGCGAGCGAACTCGAGGGCCAGTATGCCGAAGCCTGGGGCCGCAACATCTGGGCGGACATGCTGGCCTGATAGGCGTGGTCGCTGGATCGGCGGGCGGCGGTGGGCCGCCCGTTTTATTTCTGCTGTCGCTTGCGTGGCGGGACGAAAAAATAGGTGAGGACCACGGCAGTTGCGAACAGCAGATAGGCGAGGGTGAAAGCCCAGACCGGAAAATCGTAGTACAGCCCCCGATGCAGCCAGCGCGCAATGAAATCCTCTGTGCCGCTGGTGCCCCGCAACCGGTCTTCCCAGACGGTCAAGGGGCAAGCGATTCCGGCAAGGGCTTCCAGCGCGACAAAAAGGATCGCCGCGAGATGCAGCACGCGAAAGCGAAAATTTCGCGCCGCGC
>DASVNF010000188.1:0-14618 GCA_036384015.1 Burkholderiales bacterium | reverse complement strand
TTCGTGGATCTGAAAGCTCCGGGAGCCGGTCCAGCGGGCCCCTCCGTGTCCACCCGTTTTGGGCTCGTATGCCGCTAGAAAGTCACCACCGCTGTCCATTGCGGCCGATGCAATTGACATGAGGCGCCGCGGCGGACCTATAATCAATCGCCGCCACCAATAAGCGCTTCACGTTTGAGACCGCTTGTCCCCTTTGCTTCGGGTTTGATGGCCCGCGGCGTCTTCATCTCCCGGTCGGGCTCACCGGCCACGAGCCGGATGGGCCTGTCATCACTATCCTGCCGACAGGGGTGCGGACGACCATGAAGCCCGGCATTGACGCCAATCCACCAATCGCGCCGCCGCCTGGCTGCGATCACATGGTGCAGTTCTACGACGACGCCGAATTCCTGTGCCGGACGGCTGCCGATTTCCTTGCGCAGGGCATCCTTGCCGGTCAGCCGGCCCTGGTCATAGCCACCGCCGCCAACTCTGCGGCGATCGCCGACTACCTGGCCAACCAGGAAATCGATGTCGAGACATTGAGGGAGCAGGGCCGTTACGCCAGTTTCGACGCCGATGCGCTTCTGCCCCGGATCATGGCGGGTTCGATGCCGGATCCTCAGCTGCTGCAGGCAATCGTCGGCGGCGCTATCGAGAAAATCCTGCATGCAGGCAACGGGCACGTTCGCATCTACGGGGAAATGGTCAATGTGCTGTGGCGGCAAGGGAATTCCGCGGCAGCGCTACACTTGGAAAAGTTTGTCAACGAACTGACAGCCACGCATTCGTGTTCGGTGCTTTGCGGATACCGGATGGAGGGCTTTCACGGCGAAGCCGGCGCCAGGGGATTCGCTCAAATCTGCGCGCTGCACAGGCAGGTGCTGCCCGCCGAAGCCCGCCCGGCGAATGGTCCACGTTCTTCGTGATGTGCCGCCGCCATTTCCGGTAACGCCGTGTAAACACGAATACCTCGCTTACCGGAGACCCGGCGTGGTCGCGCGCCACGCGCGAATCCGTTGCTTAGTCCTTCCAGACTTCGTACCATAGAAGCAACTGCAAGCATCCCCGATAGATTGCTAATAACAAGAATGCAGTTGTGCCACGTCAAGAGCAGGGTGTTGGTAGGACAAACACCGATATTTGTGATCGGCGTAGCCGGGAATGCGTTAAACCATCCAGACCACAAACGCGCCGAGGTGGTAAAAATAAAATGGGGTCCGACGGTTCGCGTCCTTCGGGACGCTTGAAAATCTGTGGCGGTTGCCTGGCCGCATGGCTCTCTGCTTTTGTCAATTTGCCCGCTGCCGGTGCCGGACCGGATTCTTCGAGCCTTGCCGACCTGTCCCTCGAAGAACTCGGCAATATCGAGATAACGTCGGTTTCGCGGCGGCCGGAGCGGCTTTCCGCCGCCGCCGCTTCCATTTTTGTCATCACCCACGAAGACATCCGCCGGTCGGGCGCGACTTCATTGCCCGAAGCGCTGCGGCTGGCACCCAACCTGCAAGTGGCCCAGACCGGCGCGGCGCAATACGCGATCAGTTCGCGCGGCTTCAATAATGCCAACGCCCTTGCCAATAAGCTGCTGGTCCTGATCGACGGCCGCACGGTCTATTCCCCGATCTATTCGGGCGTGTTCTGGGAGCATCAGGACGTGCTGCTCGAGGATGTGGAACGCATCGAGGTCATCAGCGGGCCGGGCGGCACGCTGTGGGGTGCCAACGCCGTGAATGGCGTCATCAACGTCATCACCAGGTCCGCCGGCGCCACGCAGGGCGGGCTGGTTTCCCTCGGCGGGGGCGATGGTGAAGCGGGCGGCGCTTTTCGCTACGGTTTCGCGCTGGGCGACCGCGGCCATTTCCGCATTTACGCAAAAGCCACCGATCTCGACAACACGGAAAACTTCAGCGGCGCATCCCTGCCCGACGGCTGGCGGAGCCAGCAGGCCGGGTTTCGGGCCGACTGGGGGCAGGCCAGCCGGAATTTCACGATCCAGGGCGACGCCTATACAGGCCGGGGCGACAGTCGCGCCGTTGCCGGTCCGGTTGAGGTTTCGGGATTCAACCTGCTGGCGCGCTGGAACGAGCAATTCGAATCCGGTTCCGACTTCCAGCTCCAGGCCTATTTCGACCGCAGTGAACGCAAGGACCAGGCGTTGTTCCAGGGCGACGCGGACACCTACGACATCGAGTTCCAGAACGGGATCCCGCTCGGACGGCACAAGGTGCTCTGGGGCGCGGGGTATCGGGAGGCCAGCGATGACGTCGCGATGACGCGTGTACCGGTCGCGCCCGGGTTCACGTTTGTGACAAACTTCGTCCCGCGCAGCCGCAAGCTGACCTGGGAAAACGTCTTCGTCCAGGACGAAATCCACCTGGGGGCCACCGTCAAGCTGACTGTCGGTGTCAAGCTCGAAAGCAACGACTATACGGGTTGGGAAACGCTGCCCAGCGCGCGGCTTGCCTGGGAGTCTTCGGACAACCACCTGTTGTGGGGCGCAATCTCTCGCGCGGTGCGCGCACCCGCGCGACTGGATCGGGATTTTTTCTTGTCCGCCGATGTTGGTGTTCCTCCGCTCGTCAATATCCCGATCATAGACGGCGGGCCGGATTTCGAATCCGAGATCGCCGAAGTGGCGGAAATCGGCTATCGCGCGCAACCCTGGACCAATTTCAGCTATTCGATCACCGCGTTCTTCAGCGAATACAGCAAGCTGCGCAGCGGCCAACCGTCGCCGGCCGCAGTCATCCAAAACATGATGGGGGGCGATGTGTATGGAGTCGAAGCCTGGGCAAGCTACCAGGCGACGGACTCGTGGCGCCTGAGCGGCGGTCTGGTGGAATTGCGCAAGGACCTGGGCCTAGACCCCGGAAGCACCGATCCGGAAGGCCCCAGGGCGCTGGGCAACGACCCCGAGCATCAGTGGATGCTCCGCTCGACGCTGAATGTGACGCCGAACCACGATTTCGACATCATGGTGCGCGGCGTCAGCGACTTGCCGGATCCCGCCGTCCCCGACTATACGGCCGTGGACATGCGCCTCGGCTGGCGTCCCCAGGGCAACGTGGAACTTTCGGCGACGATCCGAAACCTGTTCGACCCCGGTCACGTCGAGTTCGGCAATCCTGCCACCGCCAGCGAATTGGGCCGGAGCGTCTACTTCAAGCTGCTATGCCATTTCTAGGCGGCGACTCGCTATTGCCCGAACCGCCCGCAAGGCGTCACAACATGGCCAGCAGGATCGCCCGCGTTGCCGCTGCCGTGCTCCTCCTGCTCGGCGCCTGTTGGGCGGCAATGGCGGCGGATGACAGCCCGGAGTCTCTCGAACAGCAGGTCAAGGCCGCCTTTCTGTTCAAGTTCATCGGTTACGTGGAATGGCCGGCCGAGGCATTCGCGGATCCGGGCAGCCCGCTTGTCATCGGCGTTGCCGGCGATGATTCCCTTGCGCAGGAACTGGGCCGGGTGATCGCCAGGCGCACCATGAACGGCAGGGCGGTATCGGTCAGGCAACTCCGCAGCGGTGAAAGTCTTGCCGGCATCCACATGCTGTTCGCAAGCCGCTCGCAGCTTGCCCGCCTGGGCGAACTGTCGGCGCATCCGCGCCCGGTGCTGGCGGTCACCGACGTGGCGAAGGGCCTGGAGCAGGGCAGTGCCATCAATTTCGTCACGGCCGGAAACCGCGTCCGGTTCGAGGTATCCCTGGATGCCGCCAAGCGCAACGGCTTGAAGATCGGCGCGCCCCTGCTGTCCGTTGCGATGCGGGTCCAGGAATAGCGATGAGGGTCCCCCAATTCGGCTTGCGCTCGGTACGCCACAAGCTCCTCGCCGGGGTGCTGCTGACGAGCATGGCCGCGCTGCTCGTCACCGGCGTGGCGATGCTCATCTACGACCTGCGCAGCTACCACGAGACGCAGGTCAACGACCTGACCACGCAGGCCGAGATTGTCGGACGTTCCAGCGCGGCCGCGCTGCAGTTCGATGACAGCAAATTCGCGGGAGACAACCTCGCGCTGCTGAGTTCACGTCCCGGAATTCGCGCGGGAGCGATCTACAACGCCAGGGGCGCGCTGTTCGCCAGCTATGTCCGCAAGGGCACCGATCGCAATGCCCTTCCCCTGCTGCCCGAAACGGATGGCGTGCACATCAAGGGCGAGACGCTGGACATCTACCGGCGGGTGGTCGAGAACGGGGAGATCCTGGGCACCGTCTACCTGCAGTCGCACTATGAATTTTACGAACGGCTCTGGAGCTACGTTGCGATCGTCCTGGGCGTCAGCGCTCTGGCGCTGGCGGTGTCGTGGCTGCTTTCGCTGTGGCTGCAGGCGAGCGTCACCAGACCGATCCTCGACGTGACGGGGGTCGCGCGCAACGTCGTCGAGCGCCGCGATTACACGTTGCGGGCGACGAAGTCCACCGACGACGAGATCGGCTACCTGGTGGACGCCTTCAATGACATGCTGGCGGAGATCGGGCGCCGGACCGAGGCGATGGAAACCTCCAATCGCGAGCTCGAACGCCAGATAGCCGAGCGCTCGGAAGCAGAGCGGGCCCTGCGCGACAGCGAAAGGCGCAACCGCACACTCGTCAATGCGACGACTTCCGTGGTGTGGACGGCAGACGGAAACAAGCTGTTTTCCACGGAGCAGCTCGCCTGGGCGCAGTACACGGGTCAGCCGCCGGACGAATGTCACGGCAAGGGCTGGCGCAAGGCCTTGCATGCCGATGATTGCGAATTGATGGACGGCAAATGGGCCGGGGCTGCGGACGCGAAGGAACCGTTCGAATGCGAAGTGCGCCTGTGGCACGCTGCGTCTGCGGGGTACAGGTTCGTCAGCCTGAGGGCGGCGCCGGTGCTGGATGCCGAAGCGGGCGTCGTCGAATGGATCGGTACCGTCACCGACATCCATGATCGCAGGCATGCCGAAGAGGAAATCAGGACCCTGAATGCGGAACTCGAGGAGCGCGTGCGCAACCGCACCGAGGAGCTGCAGTCGACCAACAAGGAACTGGAAAGCTTTTCCTACTCGGTGTCGCACGACCTGCGGGCGCCATTGCGCGCGATCGACGGTTATTCCCAGATGCTCGAGGAGGACTATCGCGAGCGCCTCGACGGGGAAGGCCAGCGGCTGCTGCAGGTAGTGCGCCAGGAAGCCAGCAAGATGGGGCATTTGATCGACGATCTGCTCGCGTTTTCCAAGCTGAGCCGCAAACCCGTCGATACGTCGGGCGACGTCGACATGACCCACCTGGCAAAGGACGTCGCCGAGGAATTGATGCGCGAACGGGAGGTGGAGCGGGTGCGGCTCGACATCTGGCCCCTGCCCAGCGTCCGCGGGGACCGGGCCCTGCTGCGCCAGGTCTGGGTCAACCTGATCAGCAACGCCCTGAAATACAGCGGGTCGAAACCGCGTTCGGAGATACTGGTGACCGGCGAGGTGACCAATGGAGCGGCGACTTATCGCATTGCCGACAATGGCGTAGGTTTCGACATGAAGTACGCCGCGAAGCTTTTCGGGGTGTTCCAGCGGCTGCACAAGTCGGATGAATTCGAGGGCACCGGCGTGGGCCTGGCCATCGTGCAGCGCGTCGTGACGCGCCATGGCGGGAGCGTGCGCGCGGACAGCAAGGTGGGCGAGGGAGCGACGTTCTATTTCACGCTACCTGTGAGGACGGAAAATGACTGATTATGATCAAGTGGAGATTCTGCTCGCCGAGGACAATGCGCGAGACGCCGAAATGACCATGCGTGCGCTGCGCAGAATCAACCTGGGCAACAAGGTGCACTGGGTGAAGGACGGCGAGGAGGCGCTGGATTTTCTGCTCCGCAAGGGGGACTACCAGGACCGTGATCCCTCGCAGTTGCCGAAGCTGATCCTGCTCGACATCAAGATGCCCAAGGTCGACGGCATCGAGGTCCTGCGCCAGGTCAAGGCGGATGAAACCCTGCAGCTGATCCCCGTGGTCGTCATGACGTCTTCCAACGAAGAGCGCGACGTGGTGGACAGTTATCGCCTGGGCGTCAACAGTTACATTGTGAAACCGGTGCATTTTGCCGCCTTTGTCGAAACGGTCGCGAATATCGGCCTGTACTGGGTCTTGACTAATAGGGTACCCTCTGAAGCGTAGAAGGGGATTTGGATGAGCGAGGCCATCAAGGTATTGTTCGTCGAGGATGTGCGCACGGACGCGGAGCTCGAGGTTCGGGAGCTGCGACGGTCCGGCCTCAAGGTTGAACACCGGCTGGTGGAGACCGAAGCGGAATTCATGTCCGCAATTTCCGATTTTCAGCCGGACATCATTCTTTCCGACTTCTCGATGCCCCAGTTCGACGGGATGGCGGCATTGGCGCTGGCGCGGACAAACTGCCCCCTGGTGCCCTTCGTTTTCGTATCGGGGACCCTGGGCGAGGAATACGCGATCCGCGCCCTGCAGCAGGGGGCCTCCGACTACGTCCTCAAGACCAATCTGATACGGCTGCCGGCCGCGGTCACGCGGGCGATACGGGAGGCCCGGGAGCGGGCGGCGCGCCGGGTGGCGGAGGAAGAACTCGCCGCGGCCCGCCAGCGGCTGGAAAGCATCGTCGAATCGCTTGACGATGTGGTGTGGTCCTGGTCCATCGACGAACGGCGCCTGACCTACATGGGACCTGCCGCGATCGCCCTGTTCGGTCGCCGTGCAGAGGAATTGATGCGGGATTCCAATCTCTGGCACGAGTCGGTTCACAGCCTGGACCGCGTGGCGGTGCTGAATTCCTGGAAGGGCCTGCTGAGCGGCAGAAAGACCATCGATCTCGAATACCGCATCGTCCGCGAAGACGGAGCGGTGCGCTGGATCAACGACCGTGCGCGGGTGATTCCGGGTCCGTCGGGCGAAGCCGAACGCATCGACGGAATCGTGCGCGACATCACCGGGCGCATGGAGGAGCGAAACCGGATCGCGCGCCTCACCCGGATCCGGGAACTGTCAAGTGCCGTGAATTCCGCGATCGTGCGGCTGCGCCAACCCGGGCAATTGTTCGAGGAGATCTGCCGCATCGCGATCGACGAGGGCGGTTTCCAGGCGGCGCGCGTGGTGATCGTCGATGCGGAATCGAAAAGCGCCAGGCTGGCGGCGGCAAGCGGCGGCGATATCGATACCTTCCTGCGGGCACTGGATGCATACAACCTTGCGACGACGCGCAACAACAGCATCCTGGCCCAGTCGCTGCGCACCAAGGCGCCCGCCTTCCAGAATCACGCCGCATCCGCCGGTGCAGGCGAAGCCGGCAGTCTTGCCGATGCGGCCACCCGGGCGAGCGCCAGCCTGCCGTTCCTGGTCAAGGATGAAGCGGTGGGGGCCCTCGTTCTCAGTGCTCCGGACCCGAACTTTTTCGATCATGACGAAACGCTGCTGCTGCAGGAACTCGCAAGCAACGTTTCCTTCGCCCTCGAACTGAGCTCGCAGCAGGAGCGCATCGACTACCTCGCCTACTACGATGTCCTCACCGGGCTCCCGAACCGGACACTTTTCAACGACCGGCTCGCCCAGGCGATCACGGCAGCGAAGCGGGAACAAAGCATCCTGGCGCTGCTAATATTCAACATGACTCGGTTGCGCGCCATCAACGAATCGCTCGGCGAGCGTGCCGGTGACGAAGTGTTGCGACAGGTGGCGGCGCGACTGAGCGGATTGACCGGCGACGTCGCAAGGGTCGCCCGCCTTGGCGGCGATCTGTTCGCGATGATGATTCCCGGCATGCGCGACCTGGCGCAGGTGGGCCAGGTGCTGGCGGACGGCCAGTTCCGGTTTTTCGACCGCCCGTTCCTGTTCGAGGACAAGGAACTAGCGATATCGGCTCGAGCGGGTGTCGCGCTGTTCCCGAATGATGGACAAGACGCGGATTCGTTGTTGCACAACGCAGAATCGGCACTCAACCAGGCGCGCAAGGCGGGCGATCCGATGCAGTTCTATGCAGCGGAGGTCAACGCGCGGGTGGCAGAGCGGTTCCAGCTGGAGTCCCGGCTGCAACGGGCGATGGATCGCCGGGAATTCGAGTTGCATTACCAGCCCAAGATAAACCTCGACTCGCGCCGCACCGTCGGCCTCGAGGCGCTGCTGCGCTGGCGGGATCCCGAGCGGGGGCTGATTCCTCCGGTCGAGTTCGTATTCCTGCTGGAGGAAACCGGCCTTTTGCTCGAGGTGGGCCGCTGGGTGATCCAGGAAGCGATAGCGCAACGGCGGCGCTGGCTGGATGAAGGGCTGGCGGCCCCGCGCATCGCGGTGAATATTTCGGCGTTGCAGCTCAAGCAGCGCAATTTTGTCGCCGAAGTGCAGGAGGACCTGCGGGAATGCCGCGGCGACGTCGGCCTCGACATGGAAATCACCGAAAGCATGCTCATGGAAAACGTGAGCGAAGGCGTGGAAAAACTGCGGGCGATAAGGGACATGGGCATTCACATCTCGATCGACGATTTCGGCACCGGCTATTCCTCGCTTGCGTACATCAGCCGCTTGCCGGTGAACGCGCTCAAGATCGACCGCAGCTTCATCCATGGCATGACCGATGATCCGGACAAGACCAGCATCGTTTCCACCATCATTTCGCTCGGCCATGCCTTGCGCCTGGAAGTGATTGCGGAGGGCGTCGAAACCGATCAGCAATCGCAACTGCTGCGCCTGTTGCGATGCGACCAGATACAGGGTTACCTGATCAGCCGTCCGCTCTCTCCGCAGGACAGCGCGGCACGCATGGCGTCTGAGCGGCAGGGTTCCTGAAACGGCGGTTGAACGTTGCGGCGCCCGCCGTCACTCGACCTTCACCCCTGACAGCTTCACCACCTTGGCCCAGCGGGCCGTTTCCGCCCTAATGAAATTTCCCAGCGCCGCGGGCGTGTCGGCGCGCACCTCCGTTCCCTGTTCCGCGAGTTGTGCCCTGACGGGCGCCATCGCCAGGATGCGCCGCAGCTCGGCGTTGAGCTTGTTGATGATTTCCGGTGATGTTCCCGCCGGCGCCAGCACGCCCTGCCACGATCCGGTTTCGAAGCCGGGCAGGGTTTCCGCCACCGTGGGAATGTCCGGCGCGGCGGTTGTGCGTTTCGCCGACGAAACGGCAAGCGCGCGCAACCTGCCGCTCCTGACGTGTGGATAGACCGGGAGCATCCCGTTGACGAGCACGCCCGCATGGCCGGCGACGGCGTCGGTTGTCGCCTGTCCGCCGCCCTTGTAGTGGATGTAGGTCCATTGGATTCCGGTGCGCAGCGCGAAATCGACCCCCGCCAGGTGCGCGGGACTGCCCGCGCCGGCGGTCGCGTAGTTCAATTGGCCGGGTTTTGCCTTCGCCAGCGCGATGAGTTCCGCGAGGGTCTTCGCTGGAACCGAGGGATGCACCGCGAACATGTGCGGCGAATAGCTGACCATGGAGACGGGGGCAAAGTCCTTCGACGGATCGAATGCGAGACCGGGGAACACGCTCGGGCTGATGGTCAGCGCGCCGACATCGGTAAGCAGCAGCGTGTAGCCGTCGGGCGGGGATTTCACTGCAATGCCGGCGCCGATCGTCCCATTGGCGCCGGCGCGGTTGTCCACGATGACGGGCTGGCCCCAGGTTTCATGCAGCTTCTGCCCCAGCGCGCGCGCCAGCACGTCTGACGTGCCGCCCGCGGGAAACGGTACGATGACGCGAATGGGCCTGGCGGGCCACGTCTGCGCGCAGGCGCAGGCGCTCGCCAGGCCAAGCAGCACGGCGGCGGCGGCCGGTGCGATTCGCACAATGGTTCGACGCATCCTGATCGTCGAAAATGGTGCCGGGAAGCTCATGGCGGACGGGCCGGGAAAGAGGCGACGGCTATTGTATAGTCGCGCAAGCCACCCTCGAAAACGGAAAAGCATGCGCAATGTCCGGAACAAGCTGGACGGCGTCCGTTCCGGGATTGCCTGGAACCTCGAGTAAGCCCCTCACACGCACGCGGCATTGATCGCCATGATCGAACAGGACCGGTTCGTCGAGGCGCTGCGGAGTTCCATGCGGAAGATGCGGGGGCGCAGGAGAACGATGCGCTGCCGCGCGCCGGCCTGGCGGCGTTGATCGAGCGCGAACGGCAGGTCCTGGCAAGCCGCAAGCGCATGCATGTCCTGCCCGTTCATCGTCGATGGGGACCGCCCCGTGGTCCAGTGGGTGGTCGAGTTCGAGGATCATCAGGGGCGCCGTTTCCGGCTCGAAGAGGGTGCCCCGCAGCCCTGGCGCGGCGACAGGATCGTCAGGGAACGCTTCCATTTCAATCCGGCGCTCACCTGCCCTTCGAGTGAAAGCGCGCGGGGCGCGAACCTTAGTCGCGCCTTCCGGTCAATCTCCCAGGCAATGCTTTCTGATTCCATGGACATGTGCGGTCGTGCGCTGCCGCATGGCTTCGATCCGGAGAGACTGATGCGGAACCTGGCTGGGTTCATTCTGTTGACTGCGCTGGCGCTCGCGGGTTGCGGGGAAAAATCGACCCTGCCGATCAAGGCAGGCATGGGGCCCGATCCGAATTTGCCCGAACCAAGGCGCTCGCTGTTGCCCACCGTGAACATCGCGCCGGCCAAGGGTTGGGCGGCGGGTGCAACCCCCACCCCTGCACCCGGACTGACGGTGGGTGCATTTGCCAGCGGTCTCGACCATCCGCGCTGGCTCTATGTGCTCCCGAACGGCGATGTCCTGATTGCCGAAACCAATGCACCGCCGAAGCCCGACGACGGCAAAGGCATCAAGGGCTGGGTGATGAAAAAGGTCATGGCGCGGGCGGGCGCCGGCGTGCCGAGCGCGAACCGGATCACCCTGCTGCGCGATGCCGACGGCGACGGCACCGCAGAAATCCGTTCGGTATTCCTGGAAAACCTCAGTTCGCCGTTTGGCATGGCTCTCGTCGGCGACCGGTTTTATGTGGCGAACACCGACGCGGTCGTGCAGTTTCCCTACAAGTCCGGCGATACGCGGATCAGCGCCGCGGGTAGCCGAGTCGCGGAGCTTCCCGCCGGCACGCTGAATCATCACTGGACCAAGAACGTCATCGCCGGCAGGGACGGCAAACACCTGTACGTCACCGTGGGCTCCAACAGCAATGTGGCCGAGAACGGCATGGACAAGGAAACCCGGCGCGCAGCGGTGCTTGAAATCGATCTTGCCAGCCGGTCTTCCCGGGTATACGCGTCCGGGCTGCGCAATCCGAACGGCCTCGACTGGCAACCGCAAAGCGGGGCGCTGTGGACGGTCGTCAACGAACGCGACGACATCGGCAACGACCTGGTTCCCGACTACATCACGTCCGTCAAGGACGGCGGATTCTACGGCTGGCCTTACAGCTATTTCGGCCCCCATGTCGACGAGCGCGTGCAACCGCCGCGCCCCGACCTGGTGGCGACGGCAATCAAGCCGGACTATGCGCTTGGATCGCACACCGGCTCGCTGGGGCTCGCGTTCTCCCGTGGAAATCTGCTGCCTGCCGCATACCTCAACGGCGCCTTCGTCGGCCAGCATGGCTCATGGAACCGCAAGCCGCGCAGCGGCTACAAGGTCATATTCATTCCGTTTTCGGACGGGCAACCCGCCGGAGAGGCGCAGGATGTGCTGACGGACTTCGTGGATGCGGACGGCAAGGCACGCGGGCGTCCCGTGGGCGTCGCCATCGACAGGGGCGGCGCATTGCTGGTAGCCGACGATGTCGGCAACATCGTGTGGCGTGTCGTGCCCTCGGCCGGCAGCCGTTAGCTTTGCGAAAATTTCCTAACGAGAGGAGCAGACATGCTGAAGTGGGCCGCCATATTCTTCGTCATTTCGCTGATCGCCGGATTCTTCGGCTTTACCAATGTCGCAGCGGGCAGCAGGGGCATCGCGAAGGTGCTGTTCTTCATCGCGCTGACGATTTTCCTGATCGTGCTGGTCTTCGGGGTGATGCTGGGCGTTCTGGTCTTCTAGAGGGGGATTTCGGTTTCGGATACTGCACCAGCTTCGTGATGTGGCGTTCGAACGCGTCCCGGGGACTGAGCAGTAGTGCCTGGCGCGCCGATACCAGCGGGTAGTGGCGCAGCGCCGCCAGCCGGTCATGGGCTTCCCAGCATTGAGCTTCGCTCGTCACCCATAGCTGCGGATCCAGGCGCCGCAGGTCATAGGCACCGGAATAACTGCGCAGGGTTTTCTTGTGGCGCTTGTTCGAGTATTCGTGCAGGTAGGTGATCGCCAGCTCGCGCAGGCTGCGATAGACCGGGTCGCGATAGCGCAGTGCCACCCCGTTGGTCTTGGAAATCGCACCCCAGTGTCCGCCAATGCGGAAAAGGGTGATGACGTGCGGATAGTCGCTCAGATCGCAGTCCAGGTGCATGACGAGCGGGGGTGCGCCATGGACCCAGAGGGCGCAGGCAGCGAAAAACGCGCCCTCGATGCAATGCGAACGCCGTTGCCTCAGGACCTCTCGAACCGACAGCACGGTTTCCCCGCCGAGTTCGTGATTGATGGTCATGCCATTGAGATAGGCCTGGATTTTTTGCGGTGAGTCGAGGCTTTTCAGGGTCGCGAACTCCCGCCGGGTGAGGCCCAGATCCTCCCGTCTGGCAAAACGCCTGTAGGCCAGGTTTTTCATGGTTCGAGTATGCCGCAGAATCCGATCCGGCCGGTTGTCCCCGCTGGATTAGGCAATTGACTGGCGGTCGGTGTTCCGGTGCGCCGCCAGGCCAGGGAAGGAGGCGGCTTCCCGGATTGGCCGGAGATACCGCCTGTTCCCTGTAATTCGCCCCTTTTTTGTGTACAGATGGGCCGGCTGATGGTGTGGCTGGACAGTTCGGGCATCGTTTCCGCAGCTCGGAAGGCGTCCGGTCTCCAGCCTTCAGCGGTAAGATACTTTGAAGCTCAGGGAGGGCAGGCCAGGGTCGCGCGATCGGCATAGAAGGAGTTGGCAACAATGCGTCGTGGAGGGGAGGTTCCATGAAAGACATTCCGATGTATCACGAAGGCTCCCGGCAGCTGCAGGACCGGTTTTGCTCGCGCACGCTGGCTGACCGGCTGGTGGAAGTGCTGACGAGAGACGCATTCACGGACGACGATCGCAAATTCATCGAGAGCCGCCCGCTGTTTTTCCTGTCGACCGCGGATGCCGAGGGCCGGCCCGACTGTTCATACAAGGGGGGATTGCCCGGCTTCGTCCGCGTCATCGATCCCGAGACTCTTGCTTTCCCCAGCTATGACGGCAACGGCATGTTCAAGAGCCTGGGCAATCTGCTGGTGAATCCCTGCGTCGGCATCCTGTTCATCGATTTCGAAAGCCCGAAACGGCTGCGCGTTAACGGCCGGGCGACGCTGGACGAGAACGATCCGCTGCTCGGCCAATTCACCGGCGCGCAATTGGTGGTGCGGGTACGGGCCGAGGCGATTTTTCCCAACTGCCCGCGCTACATTCACAAGATGCAGATCCTCGAGCAGTCGGCCTATGTTCCCTGTGAAGGGCGTGTCCCGCCGGTCCCCAGATGGAAGCAGTTTCCGGAATTCCGCGATGTCCTGCCTCCCGGCGATCCCGCCGCCGCGCGCACGCCGGAGTGAGCGTCACTCTTCTGTGGTTGTCACCGGTGCTCCGATGACCGCATTCGAGACCAGACAGCTCCCGCTGAAGCCTGACGTTATCGCGCCCGATGGATCGGACGTGCGCGTCCTGTTGCGAACCGGCAATGGCAGCATGGCGCATTTCGAACTGGCTGCGGGCCGCGCTTCCGCTCCGATCCGGCATCGCAGCGTCGAGGAAATCTGGTTTGTGCTATCCGGCAGCGGCGAGATGTGGCGGCGCCAGGGCGAGCGCGAGGAAGTCGTGGCGCTCCTCCCCGGCACCTGCGTGACGGTGCCTGCTGGCACCCATTTCCAGTTCCGTGCGGCCGGCGCCGCACCGTTGAGTGCCGTCGGCGTCACCATGCCGCCCTGGCCCGGTCCTGACGAAGCCATTCCCGTGCGCGGAAAGTGGCCGCACGCCTGAGCCGCGCGCAGTGGTTGCTGGAATTGCAGCGATTGTCATCTCCGGACAGCTCCACGCCGCGGGGCGGCATGTCCTGATATATTGCGCACTTCCAGGCGCCCGCAGGCGGCGCCCTGGCAATCGACTACCTTGACGGCCATCCTCGATATCTCGCCCCAGACCGGTTCCCGCCCGGCCGCCCTGTGGGTATGGCTGCGACGGAGCTGACAGAACCGCAATGGAACGAATTCAAGAACGGTGGTTGCTGGTCATCGGAGCGGCCATCGCGATCATCCTGCTGGTGGTCAATGTCCAGCTGACCTTCAGCAATACCCGCCAGCTCTACGACAGCCACACGTGGGTCGCCCACACGCGGGAAGTCATGGACGGCCTTGCGAACCTGCTGTCACTGATGAAGGATGCGGAAACCGGCCAGCGCGGCTACCTCATCGCCGGCGATCCGAGCTATCTCGAACCCTACAATGCCGCGGTGGCATCGGTGGAGGCGCAATTCGAAAAATTGCGCGATCTGACCGTGGACAACGACCGCCAGCAAGTCCGTTTTCCCCTGCTGAAGGAACGGCTCGACATCATGCTGCGGTTGCTGGCGGAGAATGTCGCGGTGCGCCGCGACAAGGGCCTCGACGCGGCGCGGAAAGTGATGCTGCAGGACGAGGGCAAGGCGGAAATGGA
>DASVNF010000187.1:0-6734 GCA_036384015.1 Burkholderiales bacterium | reverse complement strand
TCGCCATGTGCGAAGCCCGTCGCCGCGGGGTCAGGGATACTCGATCGGCGGATCGGCAGAGAACATATCCGCGGCGAGGCTCGCCGCACCGATGGTGCCGGCGTGCCCGAGAAGCTTCGAGACCCGCACCTTCACCGCTTTTGCGGCTTTGGGCGCGCAATGTGCGGTAATGGCGTTTTGCACTTGCCGGCGCATGAGTTCGGGCATCGCCTCAACCAGTCCGCCACCCAGAACGATCAGGTCGGGATTCAGGAAATCGACCAGGTTGGATAGCGCGGCGCCGACGACGCCGGCTCGGCTGCTCACCAGCTTGGCGACCGCCTTGTCGCCCTGGCGGACGGCGTCGGCAAGCAAGCTGGCCTTGATGTCCCTGACATCGGTGCCCGCGGTTTTCTGCAGGTGAGGCGCGCGATGGCTGGCGGCAAGCGCCGCCGCGTCGCCGGCGATCGCCGTCCGGCTTGCCACGTTGTCCAATGTTTCCTTGCGCGGCAGTTCCTGCGACACGTCCACGGAGTGCAGCAGGTAGTTGCCGAGGTCGCCCGCCTGTCCGCTTACGCCGAGGTGCAATTTACGGTCGAGGACCAGCGCACCGCCCACGCCCGTCCCCAGCCAGACGGCAATCACATGCCGCGCCTTCCGCGCCACGCCGTGCTTGAGCTCGCCGTAGAGCGCCGACTGCACGTCGTGGCCGATGTGCACTTTCGCCCTGGTAAACCGCTCGAGCTTGTCGCGCATCGGGTAGCCGGCGAGAAAGCTCAAGTTGGGCGAGTCGCGGATGATGCCGCGCTTGTGATCGATGTCGCCTGCACAGCCGACACCGACGTACTTGACCTTCAGGCCGCGTCTTTGGGCCTCGCTCATGAGTTCGCGCACCGTGCCGCCGAAGATTTTGGTGAATGCCCTGACCCCGCCTTTATCAGGATGCGTTTGCAACTTTTTTTCGGCCAGAACTTCGAACTTACTGTCCAATAACGCGTAGAGGGATTTCGTTCCCCCGATATCGATTCCGATGGAGGCGCGCGTCTGCCCACTGCTGATTTTTTTCATTCGGACCCGATATTTCGTTGATGACAAGCAACAGACCCCAGGAAAGGAAAACCGTTCCATGCGCTTCACGGCGATCGCGTTGGATTACGACGGAACCATCGCACGCGACGGTGCGGTGGCGCCGCACGTGCTGGAAGGACTGCGGCGCCTCCAGGAGTCGGGACGCAAGCTGCTGCTCGTGACAGGCCGCGAGCTGGAAGAACTGCTCCGGGTCTTCCCTGGAATCGGCATCTTCGATCGCGTCGTGGCGGAAAACGGGGCCCTTTACTACCGCCCGGACACCGGCGAGCGCCGCGAACTGGCCACTCCGCCCCCAGAGGCCCTCATCGCCGCGCTGAAGACAAGCGGCGTGCCCCTGGCGATCGGGCACACCATCCTTGCCACCGTTCGCCCGAATGAGACGGCGGTGCTCCAGTGCATCGCCGACCAGGGCCTCGAACACCAGGTCATCTTCAACAAGGGCGCCGTCATGGTGTTGCCGCCCGGGTGCAACAAGGCAAGCGGACTGAAGTTCGCCCTGGCAGACCTCGGCTTGTCTCCGCACAACCTGGTGGCCGCCGGCGACGGTGAAAACGATCATGCCCTCCTCGAGATGGCCGAATACTCGGTCGCAACCGCAAATGCGGTGCCGATGCTGAAAAAAACAGCCGATCTCGTCACGGTTGCGACACATGGCGATGGAATCCTTGAAGTCGTTGCCGCATTGCTCGATTCGGATCTGGCCGCCCTGCCGCCGCGCAGGCAGAGGCATTTACCGGTGCTGGGCACGGACTGGCTCAACGCAGAGGTGAAGTTTCCGGAGTATCCCGGATCCATCCTCCTGGCGGGCAGGCCATCCGATACGGATGAGCTGGCAATGACGCTGCTGCGTCGGATATGCAATGCGCAATACCAGTTCTGCGTGCTCGACCGGCGCGGTCACTTTCTGGGCTTCAAACCGGCGATAATTTTTGGCACACCCGAGAATCCGCCGGCGCTCGAGGAAATTTCCACTGCGCTGGAGAAGCCCGATGCTCAATGCATCGTATGCATGGCGGCCGTGCCGGACCAGCAGCAATATCTCGGCAGATTGCAGGCGCTATTGGGCGATATCAGGACTCGCCTGGGCCGGCCGCACTGGATATTGATCGATGAAACCCGAGGTGCCGCTGCAAAGCCGGAAATGCAGCAACAGGTCTGGCCGGGCGAAGGGAACAGCATTTTCATATCGGAGGATCCCGCCGCGCTCGAGCGCGGGGTTCTCGCATCTTTTGATGTTATCGCGGCAAGCGGACCGGATGCCGCCCCCCTGCTGAGGACTTTCGCCGCAGAGCTCGGCGAGGCGGAACCCGCTCTCCCGGGACGACCGCCGGGCGAAGGAGAAGCGCTTGTCTGGTTCCGCAAGTTGCGACAACCCGTGGCGCTGCTGGATTTACGCTGAGCATCCCGGACGGCGCTGGCCCAGTGCGCGCGCAACCGGCTGGCGGCGAAATTGCCGGAAGGTTCGGGCTCGATCGTCCCGGCACCGGCCGAGCCAGGCATGTTAGCGGGCGAGGCGAGGCTTGCTGCCGCCCCTGGGTCGCATGTCCAGCGGGCCGACAGGTCCTGCAAAGACATTCCCGATCGCTCGGTGTGCGGACCCTGGGATTCGCGGAACCATTTCTCAGGTTGATCGATGCATGGTCCCCGATTGATAAGGGACCGCACGCCACCTAACGCGCGGATTTCAGGTCGGAGGAATCCCCTTCCGCCTGCCCATCGGCCTGTCGAATCTCCCGCTCCGCCTTCAAGTAAGCCAGGGCTTCGATGCGGCGACGTTGGTCGCCCTCCCCTTCAGCGCCGGCGTCGACGGCGGCTTGCGTCGGAAAATCGAATTTCTCATCGGCGAGTTCCGTCTCAACTCCGGCGTTTCGCGACGGTTTGGCGTTTCTTTCTTTCATGATGAAGCTCCTCTGGATCTCACAAGGCTTGCATGTACGCGACCAGCGACTGCTTTTCCTCCGCGCTCAATTTGAGCTGCAGGACGATATTGAAAAACTCGACCGTATCTTCCAGCGTTATAAGGCGCCCGTCATGCAGGTAGGGCGGGGAGTCCTTGATCCCGCGGAGCGTGAAGGTCTTTATCGGTCCTTCCGCCTGGTTGTTCTGGCCGTTGACGACCTCGGCTGCATAGAACCGCTCGAGGTGAAGGTCGTGCATCTGGTGGTCGAGAAAACCGGCGCCGCCATGACACTCCGCGCAGCGTCCCTTGCCATGGAAAATTTTCTCGCCGGCGAGCTCCGTCCTCGATGCCTTGCTCCGATCGAGCTTGCCGAAGCTGTCCAGTTTCGGCGCCGGCGGAAAATCGATCATGTTCTGCATCTGCGCCATGAGCGCCACCTGGTTGGTCCGGTTGGGCTGGTGGCTGCCTTTTTTGTCGGCCGAGACATGATCGCCGTTGAAATAAGCGGTGCGCTGCTCGAATTCCGTGAAGTCCTCCACCGATCGCAGGGAGCGCTTGGAGCCATGGATCTGCTGGTTGAACACTCCCCTCAGGCTGGTGGTGTCGATCCGGAAGCGCCGGTCCTGCGGCCGGGTGTCGGGGTTCAGGTGGAAAGCGCCGTTGGTGTGGAAATTGGTATGGCAGTCCAGGCAGGCCACGCCGAACTGCGGTTCCGCCACCTTGCGGTCGTCGGTCTGGTTGAATTCTTCCTGGGGAAAAGGCGTCAGCAGCAGGCGCAGCCCTTCCATTTGCACGGGGGTGATGATGCCGTTGAAGAGCTTGAAGAAGTTCTTCGTGGTCACCACCTCGCCCTGCGATACGTCGCCCAGCTCCGGGCGCATCTGCAGGAAGATCGGGGGCGGGAATTCCGGCAACAGATGGTCCGGGAGATCGAAGTCGACGTCGAAGCGCTTCAGCGAGCGGCGCTCCTGCCTGTCGATTTCATCAATCGCGGGCTGCGGGAAGACCATGCCGCCGGTCTCGTGCTTGACGTGCGGCAGCGGCCGGAAGCCTTCCGGAAAAACATTCTGCTTGCGGATTTCCTCGGGCGTCATGCCCGCGAGCTTTTCCCATGTCATGCCGCCGGGAAGCCTGACCCGAACACCCTCCTGGACCTTGCGCCGCCCTCCGCTCATCGGCACGCTTGACGGGCGATCGGCAAGGTCGTACCGCTGCATGAGCAATTCGCGCTGACGCTGCTCGGCGCGCGGCTTGTTCTGCTCGTCGCGGGCCTTCGCGGTTTCGAAATCGGAGTGGGGCACGGCTTTCCTGTAGGTGCCCACGATCCCTTCGTCGTCAGTTGCGAATTCGGCGCCAGGGGCGGAAATCGCCATGCCTGGAGCGACGACGAGGGCGAGCAGCAGCGTTACGGCGGACTTCATGATTTCTCCCGGAGCAGATTGGACGCGGATCGTGTTGATCACTGGTTGGTCTGTCCATTAAGCAAGCGACGTTCCTTGCAGCGCTGTCGCTCTTAACAGCGGATATCAGGGAAAAAATCAGCAAGGCGACACGTTCATCCACGTGACGGGCCCTTTTTACCGGTCGCGTTTACATCGCCTTACGCGTAGCAATTACCGGCAATCCTTACGTGCGCCGTTTCGGCGCGACGGATTCAACCGCGAATCAACGACGTTAAGGCGTATCGCGGTTCCGCCCGGCGGGCACCGTGCTTGCTACGCATGATCTTCTGTCCAAATCAATCTGAGGAGAACGTAATGAGGCTTTCCATTCATGCATGCGGTTTCGTGCTTGCCCTGATCCCCGCCATGGCCATGCCGCAGGCCGATGGCGAGAAGGAGGTCGCCGCCGATCGCGCCTTCCTGCAGAAAGCCGCGCAAGCGAACATCGCCGAGATAGAGGCCGGAAAGCTGGCGCAACAGAGATCCCGGCGCGAGGACGTCAAGCAGTTCGGGCAGCAGATGGAGAAGGACCACGGCGAAACCCTGGGCAAGCTCAAGACCCTTGCCGCTTCGAAGGGCGTCTCCCTGCCCGACCGGCCGGACGAAGCGCACCAGGCTCTGGCCGCGCAACTCTCCCGAGCCGAAGGCTCCGAGTTCGATCGGATCTATATCGGCAATGCCGGGGTCGCCGACCACAAGGCCGCAAAGGCGCTGTTCCAGCAGGGAGCCAAAAGCAGGGACGCAGAAATCAAGGCGTTCGCCGCCAAGACGCTGCCCCATATCGAGCACCACTTGCAGATGGCCGAACGGCTTGCCAAAACCCGCTGAGGACAGACCATGAGAGCACTGACGTATCAGGGCGCGAAAAACGTGAAGGTCGAGAACGTCCCGGATCCGCAGATCGTGGAGTCGGACGACCTGCTGCTGCGTGTCACGGCTACCGCCATCTGCGGCTCGGACCTTCATCTGTACCGGGGCAAGGTGCCCGGCATGAAAGACGGCGACATCCTCGGGCACGAGTTCATGGGAATCGTCGAGGAGGTCGGACGCGGCGTGACCACGCTGAAAAAAGGGGACCGTGTCGTCGTCCCCTTTACGATTTCCTGCGGGGAGTGTTTTTTCTGCCAGCGGGAAATGTACGCGGCCTGCGAGACCACGAACCCGGCGCGCGGCACCATCCTCAACAAAAAGGACATCCACTCGGGAGCGGGGATGTTCGGCTATACCCATTTCTACGGTGGATATGCCGGCGGGCAGGCAGAATACGTGAGGGTGCCGAAGGCGAACGTGGGGCCGCTCAAGCTGCCCCCCAACGGTCTCCAGGACACCGACGTGCTGTTTCTGTCCGACATTCTTCCCACCGGCTACCAGGCCGCGCTCAACGCCGACATCCAGCCGGGCTCCAGCGTCGCCATCTTCGGCGCGGGTCCGGTGGGACTGATGGCCGCCGCTTCCGCGCGCCTCCTGGGGGCGGAAAAGCTTTTCGTCGTCGACCATCACGACTACCGCCTCCAGTTCGCGGCGCGAACCTACGGCGCGACGACCATCAATTTCGACGACACGGATGACCCGGCCGAGAAAATCATCGAAATGACCGGCTCCCGAGGGGTCGACGCCGCCATCGATGCGGTGGGATTCGAGGCGAAGGGCAGCGCCGTCGAGACGGTGTTGACGACAATGAAGATCGAAGGGTCCAGCGGCAAGGCGCTCCGCCAGGCCATCGCCGCCACCCGGCGGGGCGGCATTGTCAGCGTGCCAGGGGTTTATGCCGGGTTCATCCACGGCTTCCTGTTCGGGGACGCTTTCGAGAAAGGGCTGACATTCAAGATGGGCCAGACCCACGTCCAGCAGCACATGCCGATCCTGCTCGACCACATCCGGGAAGGCAGACTGGACCCGGGCATCATCGTCTCCCATCGCCTGGCGCTCGAGGACGCGGAAACCGGCTACAAGCTTTTCGATTCCAAGGAGGAAGACTGCCGGAAGGTCGTCCTTGCTCCGGGAGGAGCGAGGCGCAGCGAGACGCCAACCATGCTTCCTGGCTAGCCGGGGGCGAAGACCGCAAGGCGCGGGGAAGTCTGCGCCGCCGCCATGACATTCAAGGGCCTTCGATGGCAGGAGCAGCCTCGGGTTCGTTGCAAACCACTTCGATGTTGTGGCCGTCCGGGCCGATGACGAAAGCCGCATAGTAGTTCGCGTGGTACTGGGGGCGCAGGCCGGGCGCGCCGTTATCTTTGCCACCCGCTTCCAGCGCCGCGCGATGGAAAGCGTCGACCTGCCGGCGATTGCCGGCCCGAAACGCCAGGTGCAGATGCGCCGGCTTT
>DASVNF010000186.1:0-29366 GCA_036384015.1 Burkholderiales bacterium | reverse complement strand
GGTCGATGATCAGGTGCAGTTGCTCGACGCCGGGGAAATCCAGCCTGAGCTTGAAGAAGAACCGGTCCATCTGCGCTTCGGGCAGCGGATAGGTGCCTTCCATTTCGATCGGGTTCTGGGTCGCGAGCACGAAGAACGGCTGGTCGAGCGCGTGCGTGCGGCCGGCGGCGGACACGCTGTTTTCCTGCATCGCCTCCAGGAGCGCGGACTGGGTCTTCGGCGTGGCGCGGTTGATTTCATCCGCCAGCACCATGTTGGCGAAGATCGGCCCGTGCTGGAACTCGAAATTCTTGCGGCCCGATTCGTCCTCGCGAACGATGTTGGTGCCGATGATGTCGCCCGGCATCAGGTCCGGTGTGAACTGGATGCGGGAAAACTTCAGGTGCAGCACGTCGGCCATGGTCTGCACCAGCTTTGTCTTGCCGACGCCCGGAATGCCCTCGAGCAGCACGTGGCCGCGCGCGAGCAGGCAGGTCATGACGCCGGAAATGATTTCGTCGTTGCCGACGATGATGCGCGAAATCTCCTCGCGGACCGACACGAACTGTTCGCGAAATGCCTGGATCTGGCGGTCAACGACGGTGTTCATTTTTTCTCGCTTTCATGCAGATTCAGAAAATAGTTCTTGACCAGCTGCTTTTGCCGGACCGGGATCCGGTCGTGCTGCGCGGCGGCCTCGCGGTCGAAGCCGGCACGGGCCCGCACGTCCTCGAAGCCCAGCGCCGACTCCTGCTGCCGGCTGCCGGTGTAGATCCAGCCCTTGTCGTCCTTGTCGTCGTCCGCGCCATTTTCGTTGCCGCGCTTGATCGCCTCGAGCTTGAGCTGGGCCTCGAGCCGTTGCGTGGCGCGGCCTTCCAGCGCCATCGACGGAGACTCGCCGGAAGCACTGCCGGTGCGGCTGCCCTCGCGCGCGCCATCGGCATCCTCCTCCCGGTTCGCCGAGTCCCGGCGGAACGTGCTGGCCCCCTGCATGTCGGCATTGCCGTTGTCCGACGAAGGCTCGGGATTGGCCACATCCTGGCGGTTGCTGCCGGACTCGTTGACGGCGGCGGCGCTGCGCTGCGCGTTCGCGATCATGTTTTCCCGCGCGCGGCTCTGGATCCTGTTTACCCGGTTCTGCACTTCCATTTCCCGGGTCGCGCGCTCGAGCGCCTTCATGAGATTTTCGAGTGCGGGGGCATTCAGATTCGGGGTGCCCGACAGGTCACGGCCCGCCTGATCGAACTGCTCCGCCAGGCTGCCCTGGTGCTGCGCGCCTTTCGCGGCATCGGGAATTTGCTCGTCGTCCTTCTGCGGCTGCCCCACCGCGGCATCCTTGCGCATTTCCTCCAGCAGCGACAAGGCTTCCTCGTTGCGGCCCGCCTTGAGCATTTCCGCCACTTTGTCGAGGCCGGGGCTGGCCGCCATCACCTCCGCCAGTTGCGCCAGGCCTTCGCGCGCCGCGGCCGCCTCCATGTTCGATTGCTCGGCGGCTTCGCGCATGTCCGCCAGGGCGCGGCGCTTCTGTTCGTCCGTTGCGTCGGCGCGCTGCAGCGTTTGCAGCGCCTGGTCCAGTTTTTCCACCTCGGCATCGCGCGGCGCGTCCCGCAACAGTTCGCGCAAGTCCTGTTGTTGCGCCTGCGAGGGTGCCGGCGCGGCGCTGGCTTCCCACCAGGGCGACATTTGCGGAACGAGCCAGGAGACGAAAGCGAACAGCGCCCCGAGCGCAGCCACGGCCCAAAGACTGGCGGGAGGACGTGCGGGAACGATGACGCGGAGATCGAGCCTGCCGGCGGTCGCGGCGGCGCGCGCCACCTGCGTGTCGATGAAGGGGGATTGCTCGGAATGCGAAACGAACCAATAGGCCGACTTCAGCTCATCGCGCAATGCAGCACGCGTGTCGGCCTGCGCCGCCGCCTGCGAAAGCGTGATGCGACGCGAGATGCGCCAGACCAGGTAGGCGGCGAAGCCCGCCAGGGCAGCGCCGACGGGAAGCCACACCGGAATTCCGGTGGCCGGAATGCCGGACGGTTGCACCGCGCCAGCCAATCTGAATGCGATAAGGAAAAACAGCAGGACACACAAGCCGAAGAAGACTTCCTGCAGCGCCCGACCCACCCACAACCGCCGTCCGATCCCGTGCAGTACGCCGAAAATGATTTCACTGTCCTTCATGACCGGGGCGATTGTAGCGCAGCCATCCGGTCATTTGCGGGCGCTTTTCCCGGCGGCCAATGCCGTTTCTGCCCGGAGATCTCGGGTAACATGGCCGCAAACGACGAGGCAGACCATGGTCTTGTGGCGGATCGCCGCAGCGTGCATTCCGTTTCTGATCGCATGCGCCGCGGCAGCGCAGCCGCCGCATATCGTTTACATCCTCGCGGACGACCTGGGCTGGAAGGACGTCGGCTTCCACGGCGGTACCGCGAACACGCCCAACCTGGACAGGCTTGCGCGGGATGGGGTGCGCCTGGAGAAGTTCTATACCCTGCCGTATTCGACAGCCACCCGCGCCGCTTTGATGACGGGCCGCTACCCGATGCGTTACGGGCTGCAGACCCTGTCCATCCTGCCCTGGAGCGAGTACGGCCTGCCGGTGGAAGAGAAAACGCTGCCGCAGGTGCTCAAGGACGCAGGCTATCGCACCGCGATGATCGGCAAATGGCAGCTCGGCCACCACAGCAGGGATTTCTGGCCCACGCGCCGCGGATTCGACTATTTCTACGGCAGCTTCAACGGCGAGGTCGATTACTTCAGGAAGACAAGCCGGAGCGGCGAACCGGACTGGCGGCGAAACGAGCAGAAAGTCTCGGAGGCCGGCTATTCGACGAGCCTGATCGGTCGCGACGCCGCGAGGTTCATTGCGGCGCACGATCCCGGCCAGCCCCTGTTCCTGTACCTGTCGTTCCAGTCGCCGCAGGCGCCGCTGCAGGCGCCGAAGGAATATCTGGAAGCATACAAGGACGTCGCGGACGAGAACCGGCGCACCTACTATGCGATGATCAGCGCGCTGGACGACGCCGTCGGCGCCGTTGCGGCCGCGCTCGGGAAAAATGGCATGGCGGATGACACGCTGATCGTTTTCCACAGCGATAACGGCGGGGCGCTGCCGAACAAGTATCCGACGGGCGACGGCGATGTGAAAAAATCCGCCGCCGACAACGGCCCCTATGCCGACGGCAAGGGCGGCCTGCACGAGGGCTCGGTTCGGGTCGTCGCATTCGCCAGCTGGCCCGGCAGGATCCCGTCCGGCATCGTGGCCGAGCGCATCCACGTGACCGACATGTATCCCACGCTGGCCGCCGTCGCCGGCATCGCGCCCGGGCAGAAACGCCCGCTCGACGGCATCAACCAGTGGGACACCATCGCGTCGGGAAAACCCAGCCCGCGCAGGGAACTGCTGCTCAACATGGAGGATTCGCGTGGCGCGCTCCTGCGCGACAACTGGAAGCTGATCGTGTATTCGCGGCTGCCGGTGCGCTATGAGCTCTACAACATCCAGGACGATCCGTCCGAGGAGGACAACCGCGCCGAGCGGGAACCGCAGCGCCTGCAGGAGATGCTGGCGCGCTTCAACGAACTTGCCTGGGAGATGGCGCCTTCTCTGTACCTGGAGGACGCGCAGAAGCCCCGCAAATTTCCGACCCCTGTCTTCTTTGGTGAAAACCCCGTCCGACCGTGAGGGAGGAGAGGGGTTTCAGTGCAGACTAACCTGTCCACGTCGTGGCAGGTTATGTCGGAGCTAAAACCCCGTCCGACCGTGAGGGAGGAGAGGGGTTTCAGTGCAGACTAACCTGTCCACATGCATCATCGTGGTCAGGTTATGTCGGAGCTAAAATCCGGTCCGCCCATAAACACCACAGGCACAGCTTCGCAGGGAAAATCCATTGGCAATGCGGTTCGGACAGGAACCCCGTTCGACCGTGAGGAAGGGTTTTAGTGAAAGCGAACCTACCGGCTCTCTCGTGTCCCAATGCGGACCCCGAGGTTTTTTGCGGCGCTTGACATCGCGTAAACTGGCGCCCGGCATTCGCCGCTTTTTCGCAGGAACAAAACAATAATGAAAGCGATCAACATCGACGATCTGCGCGATGCGGCCCGGCGCCGCCTGCCCAGGGTCATGTTCGAATTCATCGACGGCGGGTCGCAGGACGAAACCACGCTGCGCGCAAATCGCGACGATTTCCAGAAGTGGCGCTTCCGCACCCGGGTGCTCACCGATGTCTCGAAGCGAGACCAGTCGATCACCCTGTTCGGCCAGCATTGCGCGTCGCCGCTGGTCCTGGCGCCGACCGGCCTCGCCGGCCTGTTCTCGCGCCGCGGAGAGCTTGCCGCGGCAAGAGCCGCGGAAAAATACGGGGTGCCCTACTGCCTGTCGACCATGGCCACCTGCACCATCGAGGAAATCACGCGCGAAACCGCGCCGCCGAAGTGGTTCCAGCTGTATGTGCTGCGCGACCGCGGACTCACCAAGGCCTTCATCGACCGTGCCAAGGCCGCCCACTGCACGGCGCTGGTGCTGACCGTGGATACCAAGGTTCAAGGGCCGCGCGAGCGCGACATGCGCAACGGCTTCACCGTCCCGCCGCGATTTTCCGCCGCCACCCTGTTCGATTTCGCGCGCCACGCCGGCTGGCTGCTCGACGTCGGGCTGGGGCCGAAAGTGACGTTCAGGAATTTTGCCGGCACCGGCGTAGCGAACGAGGATGCGGTTTCGATCACGCAGTTCATAGCGGGGCAATACGACCTGTCCGTCAACTGGCGGGACGTGGAATGGTTCAAGGCGAACTGGGGCGGGCCGGTAATGCTGAAGGGAATCCTCACGGCAGAAGATGCAAAAATCGCCATGGATCACGGTGCCGATGGCGTGATCGTGTCCAATCACGGCGGACGTCAGCTGGATGGCGCGATTTCTGCAGTGCACGCATTGCCGGCGGTCGCCGATGCGGTCGGCGACCGGCTGGAAATCGTGCTTGACGGCGGCATCCGTCGTGGCGCAGACGTGGTGCGCGCCCGCGCGCTGGGCGCCAAGGCCTGCATGATCGGCCGCGCCTGGCTTTACGGCCTGGCGGCTGGGGGCCAGGCCGGCGTCGAAAGGTCGCTGGAAATCCTGCGCGACGAAATCGACACCGCCCTGACCCTGCTTGGACGCCCGAACTTCGCGGAAGTGGACCGGGATTCGCTCGAACGCGTCGGCTGATGCCCTTCGCGCCGGATTCGATATCGGCATGACATTTGCTCCGCTCTCCAGGCGGCGACGGCCTTGCGAGTATTTTCGCTGCCACGGGTAAAAACTTGCGCAAAATTTCGGTATTCTTTTGCACGGCACGGCATCTTTTATAGAGACATGGCATCCAAACTCTCCATCACCTACACCGCTTCGCGCGACCTGCTGGGAATGGTCTCGGAAGAGGAGTACCACCGTTTCAAGGACCAGGTGCTCGAGGCGTTCCAGCAGGAATGGCCCGACGCCACGGTGGCCATCGAAGACGACGAGGAAGCCTTTCTCGATCTCGACGGCATCAGCGGGCAGGCCGAACAGGATGTCCGCGACCGCATCGAGGACATCGTCAGCGACATCATCGAAACCGCCGCCTGGCAGGACGAGGAAGACGACTTCTACGACGAGGAAGACGAGCTCGACGAAGAGGAAGAGGAAGACGAGTACTGAATCGGGGAAAAAGCGTGAATGCGTGAAGGGTAGAGATCGAGGGCGATAATCCTCAGGCCCTTACGCATTCACCCTTTACGGTCGAAGATCAGTATGCCCGTAAGGGTGCGCATTCACCCCAGCGTAAACCGAGAACAACAACGCGCGAGGAGCCCATGACCCAGCCCGTCCTGTCGCAGGCCGAGATCGAACACTTTCGTGAACACGGTTTCGTGATCCCGCGCTACCGCTTGCCGCCGGCCCTGCTCGCGGAGCTGCGCTCGGCGCTCGACGCCCTGCTCGCCGGCTATACCGACGTCAAGCAGGAAGACCTCGCCAATCCGCACATGCTGCCGCCCACCGCGGGACCCCGGGCCAATGCATTCATGCGTGCGGCCCGGCAGCCCGAGATCCTGGCGATGCTCGAGCAGTTGCTGGGCCCGGACCTGGTCCTCTGGATCACCCGCGTCCTTTGCAAACCTGCGGCAAAAGGTCGGGAAGTGCCCTGGCACCAGGACGGCGAATACTGGCCGATGCGCCCGCTCGCGACCTGTTCGGTCTGGATAGCGCTCGATCCCGTCTCCACCGCGAATGGCTGCATGCGCTTCATTCCGGGCTCGCACAAGAAACAGGAGCCCTATCGCCACCATGTGAGCAAACGCGAGAACATCGTCCTGAACCTCGAACTCGACCAGGACCAGTTCGACGAATCGCAGGCTTATAACGTGGAACTCGAGCCGGGCCAGATGTCGATGCACGACGTGCGCCTGATCCACGGTTCGCTGGCCAACACTTCAGGACAGCGGCGGGCGGCGCTGATCATGCGCTACATGCCTTCGGCGTCGTTCTACGACCGTTCGCTGGTGGACAAGCGCCGCGACAACAGCCCCTTCAACATCTACGAGCAGCCGCTATGGCTGGTGCATGGCGAGGATCGCAGCGGGAAAAACGATTTCGTGCGCGGCCACGCACAATGGAACGAGCGCTACGAGCGCGGTCTGGCGCCCGTCATGGAGAGCGAAGGCTAACTACTTGCGGCTGGAGCGGCGGTAGGTGGGGTCGATCGCCTCTTCACGCTTGCGAAAAGGCCGCAGCAATGCCGCGGCCGCGCGCGCCCCGGTCTTTTCCATGAGCTGCCAGGTCAACACGGACAGCACCAGCACCACGATCCACAGCCCGAAGGAAATGAACAGCGACAGCGGCCCGCTGTACTTGCTTGGGGTCAGTTCCAGGAATGCGGCGACGGCAGGGGCGTATTTCATCGTCAGGTAGATCAGGCCGTCGCCCGGCCAGAAGTACAGCCACTTCACCCACAGCCAGAAGTCGGACACGGTCACATGGCCGTTGCCGGTCATGTCCGCTACGAATTCCCACTTGCGCGATCCGTCCATCAGCCCAGTCTATCCGTTGGGCGCTGGCTTGTGGGCCGGAATATCCAGGGGACGTTCCCGCCCCCATGTCGGCAACGAAATCCAATCGGCGCAAAACGCTCATGACCTGCCCTTTTTTTTTGCCGGCTGCGTATCGCCCCACCGGCGCACGAATGCAATCAGGTCATCCGGGGAAAGCGGCAGGGAGACCAGGCTTCCCTGGATGAGGTCGCAGCCCCCGCGCCGGAGCGCCTCGCAGGTTTTGGCGTCCTCGACGCCGCCCGCGACCACCCGCATGTCGAGAGCATGGGCCAGGTCGATCATGGAGCGGACGATGGCCGTGTTCGCTTTCCCGCGCAGCATGTCCGTCACGAACGACCGGCCAATCTTGACCTCGTCGAGCGGCAATTCGCGCAGCCGCATCATGGAGGACTGCTCCATGCCGAAGCCGTCGGCCGCCAGACTTACGCCCAGTTCCTTGAGCCGCTCCAGCGTGCCGATCGAATTCAACGCCTGGGTCATGCCGATCGATTCGTTGAGTTCGACGACGACGCGGTCCGCCGGAACGTCCCAGAGCGTGAGCGCCCGGTCCAGCATGTCCGCGATATCCGCGTCCGCAAATGCGAGCGCGGAAACGTTGACGCCGACCCCGATGTCCAGCCCCTGCCGGCGGCAGTCCGCGCAGTGACGAAGCGCGGTGCCCGCTATCCAGTCCGTCAGACGCGACATCAGGCCGCTGCGTTCGGCGACGTACAGGATTTCGACGGGCGAGACGGGACCTTCCCGCGGATGCTTCCAGCGCAGCAGCGCCTCTGCGGCGACGATCGCATTCGAATGCAGGTCCAGTTGCGGTTGGTAAATCAGCGACAGTTCGCTTTCCTCGATGGCCTGCGCGAGATCGGTCTGCAGGCGGAATTGCAGCGCGGGCAGTTCCTGGTCGCTCCACTCGAAGACGCGGTATTTTTCGCCCCGGCGCGCGGCCTCCAGCATGGCCATGTTGGCGCATCGAAGCAGCTCGGAGGCGTCCGCGGCCTGCTCCGTCAGGAACGCAAGTCCCACCTGCGGCGTGATGCGAAGATGCCCGCCGACTACGTCGAACGGCTCTTCAAAAGCCCGCACCAGCTTGTCGGCAGCGAGCGATGCGATCGCTTCGCTCTGGAGGCCGGCGAGGATGCATGCGAACCGCCCGCGCCCGATCGAGCCGGCCACGTCGGACGGACGCAACACCTCCTGAACGCGTTTCGCCGCAAGGGTCAGGATCCGGTCCCCGGCTTCGTACCCCAGCGCGCTATCCACCTGGGAGATGGAGTCGAGGTTGCACATCACCACCGCGAGCACGGCATCGCCTTCGGCGTGGTCGCGGACCGCGCCGCGCAGGAGGGCCAGGAAATCCGCGTAGGAATGCATGACCGCCTTCAGTCCGCCGGAACCTGGAGCATGCACGGCATCGCGGGCTCGGGATTCAGAGGTAATAGTCCTTCGGGTCTATGCCGTACATGCCGAACTCCAGGCTGCGGCCGATTTCGTATTCGACGCCGTACTCGTTCTCCCGGTCCTTGAGCAAATCGACGATCTTCGGCGCCGGATAGGGCTTTTTCCTGGTGTCGAGCACGAGAAGGATTCGCGGCTGCAACCTGTTCCTGCGATTCTGCGCGACGACGATTCCCACCGCGCCCGTCGTCAGTTCCACCAGGCTGCCGACCGGATAGACGCCGGTGCACTGGATGAATTGCTCGACCAGCGGCTTGTGGAAAAAGCGTCCGCCCCACGTCTGCAGCAGTTGCAGCGCCTCATGGGGCGGGAATGGCCTTCCATACGGCTTTTCCATGACGAGTTCCTCGAAGGCGTCGACGATGGCGGCCATTTTCCCGTGCGGACTGAGCTGCGTGCCGCGCAGCCCCGCGGGATATCCGCTTCCATCCTCGCGTTCGTGGTGCTGCGCAATCATGTGCCTTACCCGGGCCGTCACGCCGGGCAGGCCCTGGACCATCGCTTCGCCGAACGCGACATGCTTCTTGAAAAGCGAATGTTCGGCGCGCGCAAAGGGCGTCGTCTTGTCGAGGAATTCGGCGGGCAGCTTGAGCTTGCCCACGTCCATCAGCAGCCCGCCGAAGCCGAGCTCGGACAGCTCCTGGCGCGTCAGCGCGAGGTAGCGGCCGAAAGCAAGCAGGTAGACCGCGACGTTGATCGCCCGGTCGTAGATGGAGCTCCTGGTGTTTCTGAGCTGCGCGAGGAACATCAGGGCATCCGGATTGCGGATGATGCTTTCGCACAGGCCGTCGACCGCCTGCCTGACCTGCTCGACATCCAAGTTGAGGCCTTTCTCGGTCGCCAGTTTCACGCTGGTCAGGATCTGCACCGCCGTCTCCCGCGCTTCGCTGGCCAGGGGGAGTTCCTTCTCCACCGGGTGCGCGTCGGCGTACGGGGTCTTGCCGCGAAACGAGATCTCCTCCGGGGTCGAGGGAGCGGCGGGGTCGCGTTCCGGGCGCCCTTTGGGCTGGTCGTTCTCCTGCCCCCTCAGCTCGTCGATGAAGACGTGCTCGCAGAACTGCGCCATCTGTTCGACATCTTTCTCGGAACGGATCAGACGCCCCTGCAACATGTAAGGCGTATCCACCCACGGCCGGTCCAGTTCCGATACGAACATCCCCGGCTTCAGATCCCGGACCAATACTTTCCGTTTCACCGGATGCTCCGACTCATCGTTAACCTGCTGGTTTCCCGCAGGAACGGCCGGTATCGCAACGGGCATGCATCTGTTCCATCCCGCATTGTGCTCCATAGGGGGGGACAAAGGTCGAAAGAACAAGGAAGGCTCCGTTTAACTGCGATAATCCACTGTTCGCAAGGCAGCAACCGTCAAATTCGGAAGTCTCCACAGGAAATGGCAACAGCGGGCCAGCCCCCGAGGGGCTTCCTGGATCGCCTCATCACGGCGCTTCAACAGGACGACTTCGTACTGTATGCGCAGCCGATCGTCCCGGTCGCATCGCCGCGCGGCGAGGGCCTGTTCCAGGAAATATTCGTGCGCTTCAAGGAGGAAGACTCCAAGCTGCTTCCGCCGGGGGCCTTTTTACCGGTCCTGGAGGAATGCCATCTGTTGCCCTATCTCGACCGCTGGGTGGTGAACCGGCTGGCGCGCTGGGCGCGTGACACACAGTCCAGAAAACCCGCCCCGGAAAGAGCCCGCAGCAACGTCAATCTGTCCGGGCAGACGCTGGCCGATCCGCATTTCGGCTCATACGTGCGCAAGTATGTGGATGGATCCTATCTGGCGGATGGAGCCCTCGCCTTCGAAGTCACCTGGGAGGCCGCGGTGGATCACCTGGAATCGCTCCAGCGCCTGATGGCAGAACTGCGCCCGCACGGCTGCGCCTTTGCGATCGCCGGGATCGACGGCAGCGAACGCGCCTTCGACGTGCTCAAAACTGTCGCGCCGGACTTCGTGAAAATTAATGTCGTAGGCGTCCCCGCGGAGCGCATTGCCGAAATCAATCGCCAATGCCACCTGCTGGGCACCAGGACGATCGCGGAGCATGTGGAAACGGACCAGGCGCTGGCACGCCTGCGCCAACTGAAGGTCGATTTCGCCCAGGGAATCGGCATCGCCCCGGTGGCGCCGCTGGCCTGATTGCCCTCGTCCTGTCGGCCGTTCGGGAGAATCGAACAGGCCCGGGGTCAAGGGGAAAGTGGTGGGCCCGGTGGGACTCGAACCCACGACCAAAGGATTATGAGTCCTCTGCTCTAACCGGCTGAGCTACAGGCCCGCCCGTGCAAACAACACTGCAAAAAAATGGCCGGGAGGTTTCCCCGGCCATTCTGTTTCAGTTCTCGAACCGCTTCAGTTGTTATCCAGGAAACTGCGCAGGCGCTCCGACCGGGACGGGTGGCGCAGCTTGCGCAGGGCTTTCGCCTCGATCTGGCGTATTCGCTCGCGCGTCACGTCGAACTGCTTGCCGACTTCCTCCAGCGTGTGGTCGGTGTTCATCTCGATGCCGAAGCGCATGCGCAGCACCTTCGCTTCGCGCGGCGTGAGCGTATCGAGGACTTCCTTGGTGGCATCGCGCAGGCTGGTGTACACCGCCGCATCGGACGGGGCCATGGTGGCCTGGTCCTCGATGAAATCGCCGAGGTGAGAATCGTCGTCGTCCCCGATCGGCGTTTCCATGGAAATCGGCTCCTTGGAGATCTTCAGGATCTTGCGGATCTTCTCCTCTGGCATTTCCATTTTCACCGCCAGCGTCGCGGGATCCGGCTCCGACCCGGTTTCCTGCAGGATCTGGCGCGAAATGCGGTTCATCTTGTTGATCGTTTCGATCATGTGCACCGGGATGCGGATGGTGCGCGCCTGGTCGGCGATGGACCGGGTGATCGCCTGGCGGATCCACCAGGTCGCGTAGGTCGAGAACTTGTAGCCGCGGCGGTATTCGAACTTGTCCACGGCTTTCATCAGGCCGATGTTGCCTTCCTGGATCAGGTCGAGGAACTGCAGGCCGCGGTTGGTGTATTTCTTGGCGATCGAGATCACCAGGCGCAGGTTGGCCTCGGTCATTTCGCGCTTGGCGCGGCGTGCCTTGGCTTCGCCGGTGGACATCTGGCGGTTGATTTCCTTCAGGTCCTTGACCGGGATGCCCACGCGCTTCTGCAGGTCGATCAGGGCCTGCTGGTGTTCGACGATCGCCGGCGCAAAACGGCTGAGGACGTCGCTGTAGGCCTTGCGGCCCGTGACTTCGCGGCCGACCCAGTTGAGGTCTTCCTCGTTGCCCGGAAAATTCTTGATGAAGTATGCGCGCGGCATGCCCGATTTCTCCACGGACAGTTCCATGATCGCGCGTTCGTAGGTGCGCACTTCCTCGACCAGCCGGCGCAGGCCGTCGCAAAGGGCCTCCACTTGCTTGGCCGAGAAGCGGATCAGCATCAGCTCCGCGGAAATATCCTCCTGCGACTTCACGTAGGGACGGCTGCGCGAACCGTTCTTGGCCAGCGCCTTCATCATCTTGGTGTAAAGCACGCGGATCTTGGCGAAGCGCTCCAGCGAATCGGTTTTCAGCTGCAGCATGCTCGCGGTGAGTGCGGCGGCAGCGCCCTCTTCGTCCTCTTCCTCGTCCTCGAGGTCTTCCTCCATCTCCTCTTCGGAGACTTCCTCGGCCAGTTCGGCGCCTTCCGGCGCATTGGGATCGACCAGGCCATCGACGACCTCGTCGATGCGCATCTCGTCGCGCTCGATCTTCTCGGCCAGGGACAGGATTTCGGCGATGGTGGTCGGGCAGGCGGAAATGGCCTGGATCATGTGCTTCAGGCCGTCTTCGATGCGCTTGGCGATCTCGATTTCGCCTTCGCGGGTCAGCAGTTCGACCGAGCCCATCTCGCGCATGTACATGCGCACCGGGTCGGTGGTGCGGCCGAATTCGGAGTCGACCGTGGACAGCGCCTGCTCGGCTTCTTCCACCACGTCTTCGTCGGGCACGACCGCCGGGGTGGTTTCGTTCATCAGCAGGGTCTCGGCGTCAGGTGCCTCGTCGTACACCTGTATGCCCATGTCGTTGATCATGCTGATGATGTTCTCGATCTGCTCGGCATCGAGCATGTCGTCGGGAAGATGGTCGTTGATTTCGGCGTAGGTCAGGTAACCCCGCTCCTTGCCGAGGACGATCAGGTTCTTCAGGCGCATGCGCCGGGCTTCAGCGTCGATCGGCTGAACCGGAGCCTGCGCTTTTTCCTCTTTCCGTCGTTCCCTTGCCATGTTCCTTAGCCCTTTGAAAACAAAATCTTAGGAATTGCCGCGCAAAAAAGAACCGCGCATTATACCGGAGCCCTTCCTTCCGTAGCAGCCGTCTCCAGCCGGATCTGGACCAGCTCCTTGAACCGGAGCTTCTCTTCTTCGGTCAGCTGCGCCCGCTTGCTCTTTTCGGTCAACGCCTTCAGTTCGGCGGTCTTGGTGAGCAGCTGGAACTTGCCCCAGGTCTGCTCGAATTCCGTCTTCAGCGCCTCTTCCTCCAGTTCAGCCCATCTCAGGCTGCCTACTTCGGTCTCCCGCACCAGCATCTCGAGGGGCCCGTCGCGGAAATGTTCTGCGACCGTCCGCGTGTCGGGCCGGCTCAGGCACAGCGCATGCAGGCTGGCAAGCAACTGCATCTCGGCCGGGGACGAATCGCCTGCGGTGCTGTCGATCTGCCTGGACAGTTGGACGGGATCCGCCAAGGCGGCAAGAATGGGGCGAAACACCAGCATTTCGGACAATTGTCTGGCCAGCGAGGGCTTGACCGCGTTGCGCCGCTCCGAAACCTGGCTTCGGCTTACTGCTTTGATCTCGAAATTCCGGTCGAGTTCGGATTGCGCAATGCCCGCCAGCTCCGCGATCTGCTTGCGCAGCATCAGGGACAACATGGGGGCGGCAACCTGCTTCACCAAGGGCTTCGCGTCCTGCAGGAATTTCGCCCTGCCCTCGGCGGTGCGCATGTCAACCCGGGAGGTCAACTCCGTAACCAGGAACTCCGACAGTGCCGGCGCCTTGCCGAGGAGGGCCTCGAAGGCTTCCTTCCCATGCGCCCGGACGTAGCTGTCGGGGTCGTGCTCCGCGGGCAGGAACAGGAAGCGAACCTGCTTGCCGTCCTGCAGTTGCGCCAGGCTGTTTTCGAGGGCGCGCCAGGCTGCGCGGCGGCCGGCCGCGTCGCCGTCGAAGCAATAGATCACGTTCTCGGACTGGCGCAGCAGCTTCTGCACTTGCCAGGGCGTGGTGGCGGTGCCGAGGGTCGCAACCGCGTAGCCGATGCCGTACTGCGCCAGCGCCACGACGTCCATGTAGCCTTCGACCACGACCACCTTCTCGGCATCGCGAATCGCGGCGCGGGCCTGGAACAGCCCGTAGAGTTCGCGGCCCTTCTCGAACAGCGGGGTTTCCGGCGAGTTCAGATACTTCGGTTCGCCCTGGTCGATCACGCGGCCGCCGAAACCGATGATCACGCCGCGCGGGTTGTGGATCGGAAACATGATGCGGTCGCGGAACCTGTCATAGCGGCGGCCCTCGTCAGTCAGGATCACCAGGCCGGCTTCGTTCAGGGCCTTGGCCTGGTAGTCCGGGAACACCGCCTCCAGGCTTTGCCAGCCATCGGGCGCATATCCCAGCCCATAGCGCGCGGCGATTTCGCCGGTCAGGCCGCGGTTTTTCAGGTACGAGATCGCCCGCTCGGTGGTTTTTAGCTGGGCCTTGTAGAACTGCGCGGCCTTGAGCGTGACTTCGGTGAGGTCTTCCGCGGCTTCGGCCTTCTCCTGGCGCCGCGGATCGGGCGCCTGCTCCGGCACCGTCATGCCGACCCGCCCCGCCAGGTCTTTGACGGCGTCGATGAAGCCCATGCCCTGATGCTCCATGAGGAAACTGATGGCCGTGCCATGCGCGCCGCAGCCGAAGCAATGATAGAACTGCTTGGTTTGGCTGACGGTGAACGAGGGCGACTTCTCGGTATGGAAGGGACAGCGCGCGGCGAAGTTGGATCCGGCCCGTTTCAGCGGTACATGGGACTCGACCACGTCCACGATGTCCACCCGGTTCAAAAGGTCCTGGATGAATGATTGCGGGATCATTTGTCTGGATCGTTTTTGGTCATATCCCCGCCGGCCGGATCGAACGTCGCAGGATCAAAAAAACCCGGCGCAACGCCCCGCCTCCGAAGAATTATAGGTTACTTTCCACAGATTTCCGGGGAAGCAAAAACCGCCCCGAGGGGGCGGTTTCACCTTGATTCATAAAGACTAGTTTCCGCAACAGTCCCGCGGAGCGCGACTAACCCGAAAGCTTTGCTTTCACCAGGGCCGAAACCTTGCCCATGTCGGCCTTGCCGGCCAGTTGGGGCTTGAGGACGGCCATCAGCTTGCCCATGTCGGCCACGCTCTTCGCCCCGCTTGCCGCGAGGGCGGCCACGATCGCCGCATCGACTTCCGCATCCGACATCGCCTTGGGCATATAACCCTGCAGGACGACGATCTCGGCTTTTTCCACATCGGCGAGGTCCTGGCGCTTTCCCTTCTCGTACTGCTCGACCGAGTCGCGGCGCTGCTTGATCATCTTCTCGATGACCGCGACGATGTCCGCGTCGCCGAGGTCCTTGCGCTCGTCGACCTCACGCTGCTTGATGGCGGCGAGCAGCAGGCGAATGGTGGAAAGGCGCGGTGCATCCTTCGCGCGCATCGCGCTTTTCATGTCTTCGGTAACGGTGGCTTTGAGGGACATGGCAGCCCATATGAGGATAATTCCAGAAATGCAAAACGGTGAATGGAAACCCCATTCACCGTTTGGACGACCGGCTGGCTCCGGATCAGTACAGCTTCGGCGGCAGCAGCTGGCTGCGCAGGCGCTTGTGGTGGCGCTTCACTGCGGCGGCAAGCTTGCGTTTGCGTTCGGCCGTCGGCTTTTCATAGAATTCGCGCGCGCGCAGTTCGGTCAGCAGACCGGTTTTTTCCACAGTGCGCTTGAAGCGGCGCATGGCCACTTCGAACGGCTCATTTTCCTTGACTCGGATCGTCGGCATAGATAAACGCTGTCCTGAAAGTTGTCGGCTCAAACGAAGGGGCGCATTCTAGCAATAATCCCCTGATTTGGAAATACAACCTGCCACGCCTTCTACCCGCGGCGAGACGCTCCCCCATCGTGTCATCTTTACGTAACCCCCTGCCAGACAAAGACTTATGCTGATTCTGGGCATCGAAACCTCCTGCGATGAAACCGGTGTCGCTCTCTACGACACCGCTTCCGGGCTGCTTGGTCACCTTCTGCATTCCCAGGTAGCGATGCATGCGGAGTACGGCGGCGTGGTGCCGGAGCTGGCCTCGCGCGACCACATCCGCCGGCTGTTGCCGCTGATCCAGGAACTGTTGCGGGACAATGGGCGTCACCTCGACCAGCTGGACGGCATTGCCTATACGCAAGGTCCGGGACTCGCCGGCGCGCTGCTGGTCGGTGCAGCCGTTGCGGCCAGCCTGGGATTTGCCCTGCGGATTCCTGTGATCGGGCTGCATCACCTCGAAGGTCATCTGCTGTCACCGCTGCTGGCGGAGCCGGCGCCGCGTTTTCCGTTCGTTGCCCTTCTGGTTTCCGGCGGCCATACGCAGTTGATGCGCGTCGCCGGAGTGGGCGACTACGAATTGCTCGGGGAAACCGTCGACGACGCCGCCGGCGAGGCCTTCGACAAGACCGCGAAGCTGCTTGGCCTGCCCTACCCCGGCGGTCCGGCGCTTTCGAAACTGGCCGACAGCGGCGATCCGAAACGCTTCAAGCTGCCGCGGCCGATGCTCGCGAGCGGCGACCTCAATTTCAGTTTCGCCGGGCTCAAGACCGCGGTGCTCACGCTGACCAACAACAACCAGATGGACGCGAAAACCAAGGCGGATATCGCCGCCGCGTTCCAGCAGGCTGCGGTGGATGTGCTGGTCGGCAAGTCGGAACAGGCGATGACGCGCACCGGGCTCGATCAGCTCGTCGTGGCGGGCGGCGTCGGCGCCAACCGCCAGTTGCGCGAGGCACTGTCGGCGCGCGGACTAAAGGAAGGCTTCACGGTGTTCTATCCGCCGCAGGACCTGTGCACGGACAATGGCGCGATGATTGCATTCGCCGGCGCATTGCGTCTTCAGGTACCGGGCTCGAAGGATGCCCTTGCGCTGAAACCGTTCGGCGCCCGGGCGCGCTGGGACCTCGAAGAACTTACGGGCGTTTCGACAGCCTGATGCGGCCCTCGCCGCCGGCGGCCAGGCGGGCGATGTTGGCGCGGTGGCGCCAGATCAGCATCAGCGCCATCACCGCGACGGCCCAGGTCAGCGGTCCCCAGCCCAGGTAGTAGAAGCTGATGACCGGCGACAAGGCCGCCGCCATGATCGCCGCGAGCGACGAATAGCGCGATACCAGCGCGACCACCACCCATGTCAGCAGCGCCCACAGGCCGATGCGCCAATCCATCGCCAGCAGGATGCCGGCGGCCGTCGCCACGCCCTTGCCGCCTTTGAACCGGAAGTACAGCGGATAGAGGTGTCCGAAAAATACCGCGAGCACGACGCCGGCCAACGTCGCTTCTCCAACGCCAAATTCCGGCGCGAAATAACGCGCCAGGCAGAATGCGGCAGCGCCCTTCGCGGCGTCGCCGGCCAGCGTGAGCGCCGCCGCGAGCTTGCGGCCGGTGCGCAATACATTGGTGGCGCCGGGATTTCCGGAGCCGTACGTATGCGGGTCCGGCAGCCCGAAAACCCGGCTGACGACGACGGCAAAGGAGATCGAGCCGATCAGGTAAGCAAGCAATATGAAAATCGCCGTAGCCATAGTCGAATTTGTCTTTATCCGAAAAAGTGCAATAGGTTTGCCTCTCCGCTTCGGGGAAAGGGCCGGGGTCTATCCCCGTGGATGATGTTTCGCGTGCAATTGCTTCAGGCGCTCGCGTGCCACGTGCGTGTAGATCTGCGTCGTCGAAATGTCCGCGTGTCCGAGCAGCATCTGCACCACGCGCAGATCGGCGCCGTGATTGAGCAGATGGGTTGCGAATGCATGGCGCAAGGTATGCGGCGAGATCGGCTTGTTCAGGGCCGCCTGCGTTGAATAGCGCCGGATCAGGTACCAGAACGCCTGCCGGCTCATGGATTCGCCGCGCGCCGTGACAAACAGAGCGTCCGTGCGCTTCCCGTTGAGAATCTGTGGACGGGATTCAGCCAGGTAGCGGCGGATCCACGCCAGGGCTTCCTCTCCCAGAGGCACCAGCCTCTCCTTGCTGCCCTTGCCCATGACGCGCACCACGCCCATGTCCTGGCTTACCTGGGCAGTATTCATGGTCACCAGTTCGGAAACCCGGAGCCCGCTGGCATACAGCGTTTCCAGCATGGCCTTGTCGCGCAGGCCAAGCGCGACATCCACGTTCGGCGCCCCCAGCAGCGCTTCCACGTCCCCTTCGGTCAGGGTTTTCGGCAGGCTCCGCGGCAGCTTGGGCGATTCGACTTCGAGGGTGGGATCGGCGCTGATGCGGCCTTCGCGCAGCAGATACTGGTAATAGCGTTTCAGGCTCGACAGCAGGCGCGCGGCCGAACGCGGTTTCGCATGTTGATGGAACTTGTGCGCGAGGTAGGCAAGCAGATCGCCGCGTTCGGCGGTCAGCAGCGTTCGGGCGCGGCTCGCCGACAGCCATGTCCCGAACAGCCGCAGGTCGCGCCGGTAGCTGTCGAGCGTATTGCGCGACAGGCCGTCCTCCAGCCAGAGCGCATCGCAGAATTCGTCGAGCCCTGCGTCGTCCATCGCCATTAGTAGGCCCCGGGATTCTCGTGATGCAACAGCCAGCGCTTGACTTCGATGGGCGCCCCCCGGCGGACATTCATGAAACCGCCGATGCCCTGGCTCGCGACCACGCGGTGGCAGGGAATCAGGATCGGTATGAGGTTGGCGCCGCACGCGCTACCAACGGGACGCGGCGCCGAGCCGATTTTTTTTGCCACGGCCTTGTAGGACAGGACGGACCCCCATGGAATCTGGTGCACCGTTTTCCACACCTTCTTCTGGAACTCCGTGCCATCGTAATCGAAAGGCAGGTCGAATTCGAACGACGGCTGTTTCAAGTAAGCGGCCAGTTGCCGGCAGACCTCGCGGGCAAAAGCCGTCTGCGGCTTCAGCGTCGCCGCCGCGCGAGGCAGGTACTCGATGCCGACCACGCGTTCGCCGATGGTGCGGACGCCCAGGACGGCGAAGGGCGCCGCCAGTTTCGCCTGATAGGACTCAAGCAGCGAGTTCACGGCCCAGCTTCTGCCTGACCGCGACGACGGCGATCAACGCCACTCCCAGGCCGTCGGTGATGATGCCGGGATAGACCAGCAGCAATCCGGCGGCGATGAGCAACCAGCGCGCGACCGGGGCGGTCGCGCGGAACAACCAGCCCTGAACGCCGGCAGCCAGCGCAAAAATGCCCACCGCCGCGGTCGCGACGGTAATCGTGGTCTGCCAGAACGTGCCCTTCAGCAGCAGGCCCACGCCCGCCGGATCGAGCACGAACATGAAAGGGACCAGGAAGGCGGGCAGTGTGTACTTCCAGGATTGCAGCGTCGTCTTGTAGGGATCTCCGCCGGTAATGGCCGCGGCGGCGAAAGGCGACAATGCGGTCGGCGGCGACACTTCCGACAGCACCGCGTAATAGAACACGAACATGTGCGCCGCATAGTCGGGCACGCCGACGTGAATCAGCGCGGGCGCCGCGATGACGGCGCAAATGATGTAAGAGGCGGTGACCGGTACCGCCAGTCCGATGACCCACACCACCAGGGCGGTGTACACCGCCGTCAGGAACAGGCTGCCGCCGGCAAAGGCGACAACGATCGCGCTGAACTTGAGTCCCAGCCCGGTCAGCGTGACCACCCCGACGATGAGCCCCGCCGCCGCGCAGGTCGCGGCCACATTGAGCACGCCGGTGGAGCCGGCCGCCAGCGCGGCAACCAGTTTGCGCGGAACCAGCGCCGATTCGCGCCTGATGAAACTCACCGCGAAAGCGATCACGGTCGCCCAGAATACCGCCATCACCGGCGAAAAACCCGCTAGCAGCAGCACGACGATCGCGATCAGCGGCAGGAAATAATGCGCGCCCCGGCGCAGCAGGGATGCGTAGCTTTCGGCGCGCGCCACGGCCCCGGCCGCGCCGAACTTGCGTCCGTCGAACTCCACCATCAGGAACAGCGACATGTAGTACAGGCAGGCGGGGATAATGGCCATCATCACCACGTCGAGATAGGAGATCTTCAGGAACTCGGCAATGAGGAACGCCGCGGCCCCCATCACCGGCGGACACATGATGGCGCCCAGGCCGCCGGCCGCGAGCAATCCGCCCGCGTTGTTCTTCCCGTAGCCGGCTTTCGACAGCATGGGATAAGCCACAGAGCCGAGGGTCACCGTGGTTGCCACGCCGCTGCCCGATACTCCGCCGAGCAGAAACGAGGCCAGCACGACGCTGCGTCCCGCGCCGTTGCGCCGGCGTCCCATCAGCGCCACCGAGAAATCGATGAAGTACTTCCCGGCCCCGGATTGCGCGAGGAACGCCCCGAAAATCGTGAACAGGATGATGAGCGTCGAGGAGACGTCGACGGCCGGGCCGAAGATGCCCTCGAGCGTCAGCACCATGTGACCGACCAGCCGGAACACGTCGTAGCCGCGGTGGGTCCATGGCGGCGGCAACCAGGCGCCGAGCATCGCGTAAGCTATGAACGCCAGCACCACTGCCGGCATGATCCAGCCGGAGGCACGCCGCACCGCCTCGAGCACGAGCAGGATGAGGGCGATGCCGACGACGAGGTCCGCATGGTTCGGAGAAGTGGCACGATCGGCCAGTGCATCGCCGCCGGCGATGATGTAAGCGATCGAGGCGGCGGCCATAGCGGCCAGCGCCCAGTCCCACCAGCAGATCCGGTCCCGCAGGCGGGCGATGATCGGAAAGCTGAGGAAGGACAGCACCAGCACGAAGCCGACGTGCACCGGTCGCAGGATGTTCGCGGGAACGATCCCGTAGGCAGCGTAGAGATGGAACAAGGACATGATCACGGCCAGCACCGTGATCAGCATGGCGGCGCGCCCGGCCAGCCTGTGGGTCGCGCCTTCCTCCTCCTCCACGAATTTCGCCGCCGCTTGCGCGGCTCCCGCCGCGACCTTGTCTTGCTCCAAGTGCCCTCCGCTGCGCGGTGGTACGCCGCTTATTCGACCTGCACGCCTTTTTCGCGATAGTAGCGCAGCGCACCGGGATGGAACGGCACGGGAGATAATTTTCCTGACTGGTTCGACAGGTCGATGTGGCCGGCTTCCTTGTGGACCGCCACCAGCGCCTGCTTTTGCTCGAACAGCACCTTGACGATGTCGTGGGCCAGCGTCTCCGGCATGCTCTCCGCCACGACGAGGATGTTCCACACGGTCAGATTGCGGTTGTCGCGCTGCATGCCCGTGTAGACGTCCTTGGGAATCACGGTTTCGCTGTACATCGGCCCGTATGCCGCGTTCAACTTTCCGGCGACTTCGGCGTGGTCGAGGAAACGGATCGTGGTCCCCGGTGTGGCCGCGAGATCGCTCACCGCAGCGGTGGGAAGTCCGCCGACCCAGAAAAAGGCGTCGATCTTGCGGTCTTTCATCGCGTTGACCGATTCGGCCACGGACAGGCGTTCCCGCGTCACGCCGTCGAGCAGGCCGTAGCCTTGCAGGACCCTGAGCGCCAGGACCTCGGACGCGCTGCCCGGGGCACCCAGCGAAACCCGCTTGCCTTTCAGGTCCCGCATGCTTTCGATCCCGGTCCCGTTCACCGTGACGACATGCGTGCGGTTGGGATAGATCACCGCAAGCGTGCGGACCGCCAGTCTGCCGTCCTTGAACTTGTCGGTGCCGCTGTGCGCATCCCAGGCGACGTCGACCATGGAGAACGCGATGTCGGCGCGATTGCTGCCGACCAGCTTGAGGTTGTCGATGGAGCCGCCCGTGACCTCGGACGTCACCTGATACCCCGGCAAATGCGTACTGAGAATGTTCGCCAGTCCTCCGCCCAGAGGGTAATAGACCCCGCCTGTGCCGCCCGAGGCGATCGACAGCATTTTCTTCTGTTCGCCGCAGCCGGGCAGCAGGGTCGACACGCACGCGCCAACAAGCAGCAACGCGGCCGCGCGCCGGCCGGTGAATCGAAACAGGGAAGGCACGGGCATGATCGCTCGGAAAATGGGACGCGGCATTGTAGCAATGATGCAAGCTGCAGACAGGGCCGCGACGCGGCTATACTTGGCGCGCGCCGCTTCGACCAGAATCCGCATCAACCAGCGTTCCTGCCACCCGGTTCATGACGAACGTGCCCGATCCCAAGACGCCGCCTGTTTCCCAAGGTACGCTGGACCAGCTCCAGCTGCACATCGGCGACCGCCTGCAGTTAGAAATGATGGCGGATGCCGCGCGCAGCCAGTATTTCACGCTGCTGATCGGCTATGTCCCCGGCCACAGCGTGCTGGTGCGGACCCCGATGGTGCAGAACCTGCCGGTGCCGGTCCGCGAAGGCGAACCGGTGCTGGTCCGCAGTTTTTCGGGGCGGCATGCGTCAAGCTTCGAATCGACTGTCACGCGAGTCAGCCGCGCGCCTTTTCCCTACCTTCACCTGGCGTACCCGCAAACCGTCAAACAGACGCTGGTCCGCGGTGCAATCCGGGTACGCGTGAACCTTGCCGGCACGGCGCTCAATCCGGAATCCGCGGACTCCGACCTGCCGAATCCGATCACCATCGCCGACCTCAGCATATCGGGTGCCCTGCTCGAGTCGCCAACGGCCCTGGGCGAGACCGGCAACAGGATCGAACTGGCGTTCAAGTTCCTGGTGCAGCCGAACAACTACGAAGTCCGGCTCACGACGTCCGCCGAGATCCAGAGCGTACGCAAGGCGCGCCAGGCAAGCGGCGATGCTTTCGTGCACGGCGTGCGCTTCCAGCACCTGCACACCACCGAATCCCTGCTTCTGCAGAGCTTCATCCAGCAGGTAGTGCTGGCGGACCGCACCCGCGTGGTATGAACGGCGCCTGATCGGCGAAAGCGGGCGTTCCGCAAAACAAAAAGGCGGCCATTGGCCGCCTTTTCGGTTTCCGCTGAGTTCCTTTATTCCGCTGCCGTCTCGGCAGGCGTTGCGCCTTCGAGCTTTTCGCGGATACGCGCCGACTTGCCGGAACGATCGCGCAGGTAATACAGCTTGGCGCGGCGCACATCGCCGCGGCGCTTCAGCTCGATGCTGGCGATCAGCGGCGAGTAGGTCTGGAAAGTCCGCTCCACGCCCTCGCCCGACGAGATCTTGCGCACGATGAAGGAGGAGTTCAGGCCGCGATTGCGCTTCGCGATCACCACGCCTTCATAGGCCTGGACGCGCTTGCGCTCGCCTTCGACCACGCTCACGTTCACGATCACCGTGTCCCCGGGCGCGAAGTCCGGGATGGTCTTGCCGAGGCGCGCGATTTCTTCCTGTTCGATTTTCTGTATGAGGTTCATTTCATCAACTCCTGCGTTTCTCTCGATTCCGCCTGGTCTCTTGCTTGCGTGTCTCTTGCTTCTTGCGTTTGGTCTTCCCGCTTGTATTCTTCCAGCAGTCTTGCCTGATCCGGCGTCAGCCGGATTTTCTCCAGCAGGTCCGGCCGCCGCTTCCAGGTGCGTCCCAGCGCCTGCTTCATCCGCCAGGTTTCGATCTCGGCGTGATGTCCGGACAGCAGCACCGCCGGAACGGCTTCACCACCATACACTTCGGGCCGCGTGTAGTGCTGGCAGTCCAGCAGCCCCTTAACGAACGAATCCTGCTGCGCGGATTCGGCATCGTTCAGCACCCCCGGGATGCGCCTTATCAATGCATCCAGCAACACCATCGCCGGCAATTCGCCCCCGGACAGGACATAGTCCCCGATCGAGATCTCGTCCTGCACCTCCGCCTTCAGGAGCCGTTCATCGACGCCTTCGTAGCGCCCTGCCAGCAATACCAGCCCATCGTAACCGCCCAGCTCTTCGACGACCTGCTGCGTCAGCGGCCGTCCCTGCGGCGACAGGTAGATCGTCCGCGTGCGGCCGATCCCACTGCTCGCCTGCCTTTGCCGCGCCGCCCGGAGCGCCCGGGCCAGCGGCTCGGCCGCCATCACCATGCCCGGACCGCCGCCGTACGGCCGGTCGTCCACGCTACGGTAGGCGTTGGTGCTGAAATCGCGCGGATTCCAAAGCACCAGCTGGTAAAACCTTTTGTCGCGCGCCCTCTGCGTGATGCCGCTGTCCGTAAGGGCAACAAACATTTCCGGGAACAGCGTGACGACGTCAAAGTTGATCATCGTCCCAATCCCTCAGTAGTCCGGTTCCCACTCCACGACCAGCCGAGCGCCTGCAACGTCGACTTCGACGATCACGCCGGCAATGAACGGGATCAACCGCTCCTTGTCGCCTTCGAGCACCAGCACCTGATTGGCGCCGGTGTCCAGCAGGCTGGCCACCTTGCCGAGCTTGTCTCCCCGCGGATTCGAAACTTCCGCGCCCAGGAGATCGCGCCAGTAAAACTCATTCTCGCCGGTTTCCGGCAACGCGGATCGCGGTATTGCCACGTCCGAGCCCTTGAATGCCGCCGCTTCTTCGCGGTCGTTACTGCCTTCGAATCTTGCGATCACGGTCGCGCCGTGAACCGCCACTTCCGCCACACGGCGGGGCGTCCATTCGCCATCGCGGCCCAGCCACCACTCGGGATAGTCGAGCAGCCCTTCAACTTCCTGTGTGAACGGCTGAATCTTGACCCAGCCCTTGATGCCATGCGGGACGCGTACGCGTCCCATTACGACCATGGATTCAGGCGGCTTTGGCCGACTCGCCAAATTTCTTGACCAGGCGCGCTGCCGTATCGGACAGCTTGGCGCCCTTGCCTTGCCAGTAGGTCAGACGGTCCATCTCGATGCGCAGGGATTCTTCCCCGCCTGCGGCCTTGGGATTGTAGAAGCCGACGCGCTCGATGAAACGGCCGTCACGCGCATTGCGCGAGTCCGCGACCACCATATTGAAAAACGGGCGCTTTTTGGCACCCCCGCGCGAAAGCCGTATAACTACCATGACGTCTACCCCCGAAAGCGAAGCGCGCGATTTTACGCCGCTTATTCCATGGTTTGCAAGGAGATTCTGGCCGGCGGAGGGGGCCGTGCGGACTCGGCAAAAGTCCCCTAACTGCCGGAAAGACCGCTATTTTTCGGCTTCGCCGGGCTTGCCTGCGTGGAACACCTGGTCGAGAAAGCCGACGACCACCTTTACCAGCTGGTCCTCCTTGCCCTCGAAGAAATGCAGGGCCTCCGGAACGATGACCTGCTGGGAGCCCGGGACCTTGTCGATCTGCTTTTTGCGTTCGTACGCACCGACCTGCGTGATTTCCCAGTCCTTGCTGCCGAACACGTCCAGGACCGGAATCTTGATCCGGAACATTTCCTCCAGCCCGTTGATGATGCCGATGAATACCCAGGCCTTGACCGGCACTTCGTCCGCCTTGATCAGGTAGTAGTTGGCCATGGTGGCGCCAAGGCTGTGCGAGACGATGCCGACGTTCTTGTAGCCCTTTTCCCGCAGGAATTTCGCGGCAAGCTCGTAGCGTTCCGCGCCGTCCCCGTAAGTCGGGATGTAGTCCCCGACCTTGGCGCCGGGTCCGAGCACCGGCAACTGGATCGAAAGCGTCGTATAACCGGCCTCCGCGATCTTGGTGCGCAATGCGCCGTAGAGTTCGAAATCGGGATTCCAGCCGCGGCCATGTCCGACGATCACCGCCCCGCGCGGCTTGTCGGCCACGGTGTAAAGTCCGAGGAACTCGTGCCCGTTTTTCTGTTTGATCCAGACCGGCTCGCCGACCAGCACCGCCGGCAGGATCTGGTCGGACCAGCGTTTTTCGCGCTCGTAGTCCATCGCGAACGCCTGGGAGCACAAGGCGAGCGTCAGGATCGCGCTCAGGATTCGAATCATTCGGGAGAGTCCATTTGGAGGGGCCGGGCATTGTACCCGGGGCTCAAGGCAAGTTCGACCGATATGGCGTCTCCGGGGTTCCTGCGGGAAAACGCACGGGTTCGCGATTCGGTCAACGCATGCCCGGAAACATGCCCTTCATGCCCCGCATCATTTTCTGCATGCCGCCCTTGCCCATCATTTTCATCATTTTCTGCATCTGTTCGAACTGGCTCAGCAGGCGGTTCACCTCCTGGACCGAAACCCCCGCGCCCGTGGCGATCCGGCGTTTCCGGGAGGCCTTGATCAATTCCGGTTTGGTGCGCTCCTGGGGGGTCATGGAATCGATGATGCCCACGGTGCGGCCGATGACCTTGTCATCCATTGCCCCGCCCCGACCCGCCGCGCCCTGCGCCGCCTGCGCGAGTTGCGCCGGCAGCTTGTCGAGGAGCGCGTTGAGACCGCCCATTTTCTTCATCTGCTGCATCTGGTTGCGGAAATCCTCGAGGTCGAAGCCCTTGCCCGACTTCACTTTCTTCGCGAGCTTCTCGGCCTCGTCCATGTCGACGGTGCGGCGCGCCTCCTCGACCAGCGCCAGCACGTCGCCCATGCCGAGGATGCGGGCGGCCAGCCGGTCCGGGTAAAAAGCCTCGAGGCCATTCAGTTTTTCGGAGACGCCGACGAATTTCACCGGCTTCCCCGTCACGTGCCGCACGGAAAGCGCCGCGCCGCCCCGCGCGTCGCCGTCGAGCTTGGTCAGCACCACGCCGGTCAGCGGCAGGGCATCGCCGAACGCCTTCGCCACATTGACGGCGTCCTGGCCCTGCATGGAATCGACGACGAACAGGGTCTCGACCGGCTGCACCGCCTGATGCAGGCGGCGGAGCTCCTGCATCATCGCCTCGTCGATCGCGAGCCGGCCCGCGGTATCGACAATGAGGACATCGTGATAGTGCTTGCGCGCATAGTCGAGCGCGGCTGCGGCGATGTCTTCGGGCTTCTGGCCGATGCTGGAAGGAAACAATTCGACGCCGACCTGGCGCGCCAGGGTCGCCAATTGCTCGATTGCCGCGGGCCGGTAGACGTCGCAGCTGACCAGCAGGACTTTCTTTTTCTGTTCGACCAGCAGTTTCGCCAGTTTGCCCGTGGTGGTGGTCTTTCCGGAACCCTGCAAGCCGGCCATCAGGATCACCGCCGGCGGCACGGTCGCCAGATTCAACGCATCGTTCCGGCTGCCCATCAGTTCCGTGAGTTCGCGATGCACGACGCCGACCAGCGCCTGGCCCGGCGTGAGGCTGCCCATGACTTCCTCGCCGATCGACTTTTCCCTGACGCGCGCGATGAAGTCCCTGACCACCGGCAGGGCAACGTCCGCCTCGAGCAACGCAACGCGGACTTCGCGCAGGGCGTCCTGGATATTGGCTTCGCTCAGGCGGGCCTGGCCGCGCAGCGTCTTGACGACACCGGCGAGCCGGTTGGTGAGGCTGTCGAGCATTGGGTTTCCTCGGAGTGATGCGGGGATGGGGATGATGTAGACTTGCCGCAGCAAAGTCCGCGTTTCCCGATGAACAACATTTTACTTTATCTGCTGGCGAGTCTCGGCTATCTCGCGCTTGCGTTCGTGTTCTGGCGCAACACGCCGCCGGCAGGCCTGGCGCAAACCGCGCCCGCGCCGCGCTGGGCGCATGGCGCGCTGATCGTGCCGCTGGCGCTGCACGCCCTCGTCCTGGGACGCGGCATGTTCGCCGACGACGGGTTTTACCTGGGCGTCGGCACGGCGGTGTCGCTCATCATCTGGCTCACCGCGCTGATTTACTGGTTCGGCAGTTTTTTCTACCGTCTCGAAGGCCTGCAGGTGATGGTGCTGCCGGCTGCGGCACTGCTCTCGCTGCTGCCGCTTGGCCTGCCGCCCGCGCATCCGCTGACGAACACCCACCTGGCCGCGTTCCAGGCGCATCTCGTGATTTCGCTGCTGGCCTACAGCCTTTTCACCATCGCGTCGCTGCACGTACTCATGATGGCGATGATGGAACGGCGCCTGCATCGCGGCAACCTGCCGCGATTCCTGCAGGGATTGCCGCCGCTGCTCGCCATGGAGCAGCTGCTGTTCCGGATCATCGCCGCCGGTTTCGTGCTGCTCACGCTCACCCTCGGCAGCGGCATCCTGTTTTCGGAGGAACTGTTCGGCAAGCCGATGCAGTTCACGCACAAGACGGTGTTCGGCATTCTTTCCTGGATCATATTCGGCGCACTGCTCGCGGGCCGCGCGCTCTACGGCTGGCGCGGACGCATCGCGATGCGCTGGACGCTGACGGGATTTCTTTCGCTGGTCCTGGCGTACATCGGCAGCAAGTTCGTGCTGGAAATCCTTCTGCATCGCTGACGTCGCGGCTGACTGTCGCAGCCGGCGCTTGCTTGACACTGTTGCATACGCTCCCGATACTGAATCGCTCTCAAGACCCGGTGGTGGCCCCGCTTGGATGAAATCCCGCTTTCCACGCTGCTGATCGCGCTGGTCGTACTTCTCGTCATCTCCGCGTTTTTCTCGATCTCCGAAACCAGCATGATGGCGCTCAACCGCTACCGGTTGCGCCACCTCGCCAAGACCGGCCATCGCGGCGCGCGCCTTGCGTCGCAACTGCTTGCAAAAACCGACCGCCTGCTCGGCGTGGTCCTGCTCGGCAACAACCTGGTGAACGCCGCCGCCGCCGCGCTGGTCACGGTGATCGTCTTCAGGATGTTCGGCGAAAGCGAGCTGGCGCTGACGCTGGGCACCCTCCTCGTCACCTTTTTCATTCTCGTGTTCAGCGAAATCAGCCCGAAGGTGATGGGGGCGAGCTACCCCGAGCGCATCGCGTTCCCCGCCGCGTACGTGCTTACGCCGCTGCTGAAACTGGTCTATCCGATCGTCTGGTTCGTGAACCTGTTCGTGCGCGGCCTGCTCTGGACCCTGCGCCTGACCCCGCAAGCGAATCAGACCCATACCCTGAGCATGGAGGAACTGCGCACGCTGGTCCTTGAGGGGGGTAACTTCCTGCCGCAGAAGCACCAGAAAATCCTGCTCAACCTGTTCGACCTGGAATCGATCACGGTGGAGGATGCGATGACGCCGCGCATCCAGATCGAAGCCGTCGACATCAGCGCGCCGGGGGACGAAATCCGGCGCCAGATATCCACCTCGAATCACACCCGCGTGCCGGTCTACCGCGAACGCCTGGACGACATCATCGGCATCGCCCATGTGCGCAAGGTGCTGAACCTGTCCGAGGGCGAGGAGTTCGACGCGGAAACGCTGAAGGAGTCCATGCGCGAGCCCTACTTCATCCCGATGGGCACGCCGCTTCTGACCCAGTTGCAGAACTTCCAGGAACAGAACGACCGCATGGGATTGGTGGTGGATGAATACGGAGAACTGAAGGGCCTGCTTACCCTCGAGGACATCCTCGAGGAGATCATCGGCGAGTTCACCACCCAGTCGCCCCTGGCGCAGACCGCGAGATTCCGGCGGGCGGAAGACGGCAGCATCCTGGTGGAAGGCGGCAGCACCCTGCGCGACCTGAACCGCAAGCTCGGCTACAAATTTCCGCTCGATGGGCCGAAAACGCTCAACGGCCTGATCCTCGAGCACCTGCGGGACATCCCCGAACCGGGCACCAGCGTCAAAATCGCCGGGTTCCCCATGGAAATCCTCCAGACCCAGGACAGAGTGATCAAGTCCGTACGGCTTTTGCCGCCAGATGACCAATAAGAATCAGGGGGTTTAGTCGATTATCTCCATCTTTACTTTAACGGCGGACCGGTGCATGATTCGCCTGTTTCCATCCCGCTAAAGATGGGGTAAGTCTATGGCTACCGCAGCAATCGCAGCGCGCGACAAAATCAAGGAATACACCTTCCTCTGGGAAGGCAAGGACAAGTC
>DASVNF010000185.1:0-18818 GCA_036384015.1 Burkholderiales bacterium | reverse complement strand
GCCTCATCAAGGGCGACATGAAGGCCGGGGGCGAAGCGGTGGTCAACTCCACGCTGCGCCGCCAGGGCATCCAGGTCGTCAAAATCAAGCGTCTGCGCGCCGGCGTCGGCGGCAAGGTGACCGACAAGGACATCACCTTTTTCACGCGCCAGCTGGCGACAATGTTGAAGTCCGGCGTGCCGCTTTTGCAGGCTTTCGACATCGTCGGCAAGGGACACGCCAACCCGGCGGTTGCGCGCCTGCTGATGGACATCAAGAACGAGGTCGAGACCGGCAACAGCCTGACCGCGGCGTTCCGCAAATATCCGCTCTACTTTGATGCCCTGTTCTGCAACCTGGTGGCCGCGGGCGAACAGGCCGGTATCCTGGACAGCCTGCTGGATCGCCTCGCCACATACAAGGAAAAGATCCTTGCGATCAAGAGCAAGATCAAGGCGGCGCTGTTCTATCCGCTCTCGATCATCGTGGTTGCATTCGTCATCACCGCCATCATCATGATTTTCGTGATCCCGGCGTTCAAAAACCTGTTCACCAGTTTCGGCGCCGATTTGCCCGCCCCCACCCTCATGGTGATGGCGATATCGGATTTCTTCGTCCAGTACTGGTGGGCGATATTCGGCGGCGTCGGCTTCGGCGTGTGGTTTTTTTTCTACACCTGGAAGCGCTCGGTGAAAATGCAGATGTTCATGGACCGCCTCGCGCTGAAGTTTCCGATCTTCGGCGCGGTGATACGCAAGGCAACGATCGCGCGCTGGACCCGGACCTTGTCCACCATGTTCGCGGCCGGCGTGCCGCTGGTCGAGGCACTGGATTCGGTGGCCGGCGCCGCGGGCAATTACGTCTATTACGAAGCCACCAAGAAAATCCAGAATGAGGTCAGCACCGGTACCAGCCTTACCGTGGCCATGACCAACGCCACCGTGTTTCCGAACATGGTCATCCAGATGGTATCCATCGGCGAAGAGTCCGGCTCGCTGGACGGGATGCTGGGCAAAGTCGCGGACTACTTCGAGCGCGAGGTGGACGATGCCGTGGAGGCGCTGTCGAGCCTGATGGAGCCGATGATCATGGTGGTGCTGGGCGTGCTGATCGGCGGCATGGTCATCGCGATGTACCTGCCGATCTTCAAAATGGGCCAGGCCGTGTAAGCGGCGCCCCGTCCAGGCACAGACGCGCCCGACGAGTTCGGGCGCTTTTTTTATCAAGGCGGCGCATTGCCGCGAATCGAGATCCCGGGCCATGTCCCTGCTCACAGTACTGCGCAATGAACCGGCCATGCTGGCCATGGCTTGCACGCTGGTGGGCCTGGTGGTCGGCAGCTTCCTCAACGTCGTCATCCACCGGCTGCCGAAGATGCTCGAGCGCGACTGGAACTTGCAGGCTGCCGACCTGCTGGAACAGCAAGCTCTCGCGGAACCCGCTGCGAAGCTGCGGGGCGACGCCGGCCAGGCACCCTACAATCTGGTCGTTCCGCAATCGACCTGCCCGCATTGCGGCCATCGCATCCGCGCATACGAGAACGTGCCCATCGTCAGCTACCTGTTCCTGCGCGGGCGCTGCGCCGGCTGCAGGGCGCGCATCAGTATCCGCTATCCGGTCGTGGAAGCGGTGAGCGGCGCAGTGGCAGGTTACATCGGCTGGCGTTACGGACTCACGCCGGCCATGGGCGGCGCCCTGATTTTCGCCTGGTCACTGATTGCGCTCACGGTGATCGACATCGACACCCAGCTGCTGCCGGACGACATCACCCTGCCGCTGCTCTGGCTGGGACTGCTGTTCAACCTGAACGGCGGCTTTGTGCCGCTGCAAGCGGCCGTCATCGGCGCGGCCGCCGGCTACCTGTCCCTATGGTCGGTCTACTGGGTGTTCAAGCTGATCACAGGCAAGGAGGGCATGGGCTACGGCGACTTCAAGCTGCTCGGAGCGATCGGCGCCTGGCTGGGATGGAAGATGCTGCCTGCAGTCATCCTGCTCTCGTCGCTGGTCGGGGCGGTCGTCGGCGTTTCCATGATCGTCTTCGCCCGGCACGGCCGCAATACCCCGATCCCCTTCGGCCCCTATCTGGCGGTCGCCGGATTGATCGCCATGTTCTGGGGCGAAACGATCAATCGCACCTACCTGCAACTGTTCTGAACATGCCTTACCTGGTTGGCCTCACCGGCGGAATCGGATCGGGCAAAACGACGGTGGCGAACCTGTTCGGGGAATTGGGCGCCGGTCTCGTGGACACGGATGAAATCGCCCGGACCCTGACAGGGCCCGGCATGGCGGCCGTCACCGAAATTGGCGACAGGTTCGGCGCGGAATACGTAACTGCCGACGGAGCCCTGGACCGCGGCCGCATGCGCCGCCTCGTTTTCACCGATGCAAAGGCGCGGCGCGATCTCGAAGGCATCCTGCATCCGCTCATACGCGAGCAGAGCCGGCGCATGATCGCGAAGACCAGCGCACCCTATACGATAATGGTCGTGCCGCTGCTGCTGGAAACGCAGCACTACCGCGGTTACGCCAACCGCGTCCTGGTGGTGGATTGCGATCCTGAAATCCAGGTCGAACGGGTGATAAAGCGCAGCGGGCTGTCCCGCGAGGAAGTACTGGCGATCATGGCCTCCCAGCTTTCCCGGGACGAACGCCTGCGTCATGCCGATGACATCGTACGCAACGACGGCGACCTGGCCGACCTCGGACCGCAGATCCCGCCCCTCCATGAGCGCTACATGGAGTTTGCTGCCCGGCAATGATCTGCCGCCTGGCATTGACGCGTGGATCCCCGGGACGCGGCTTTATTTTTCGGGGCTTTTCGGCAATACTTGCCCCTACTCCAGCAGCCGCACCCGCACAGTGATCAGCTACGAGTTCCCGCTCAACGAGAGGATCCGCACTCTGATGCGTCTGGAGGATTTGTACCAGCGTGCGGGTTACTTCGCCGCCAAGGACGATCCCGAGGAGCACCACGTCGCCCTGACTTCACTGTTCGAGATCCTCGACGTCGGCGGCCGCGCCGACATGAAATCGGAGTTGATGCAGGAACTCGAGCGCCAGAAGCAGCATCTGGACTCGTTGCGCAACAATCCGGCGATATCCCAGCAGGCACTCGCTACGGTGCTGGCCGACATCGAGAAGGCAGTCTCCGACCTGTTCCTGTCCTCGGGGAGGACCGGGCAGGAACTGCGCGAAAACGAGTGGTTGATGGGCATCAAGCAACGTTCGGCGATTCCCGGCGGAGTCTGCGAGTTCGACCTGCCCTCCTATCATTTCTGGCTGAACCAGAAGGCGGATGCGCGACGGCTGGACCTGAACGAATGGCTTGCGCCGTTCCTGCCTATCCGCAACGGCGTGCAGATCATCCTCAAGTTGCTGAGGGAAAGCGGCAAGACCAGCAACCAGATCGCGCACCAGGGGGTCTATCAGCAGACGATGGCAGGAAGGCTGGCGCAAATGCTGCGGATACGCGTGGAAAGCAACTATGACTGCGTGCCCGAGATCAGCGCCAACAAGTACGCCCTGAACGTCCGCTTCACCGCCGCCATCGGCAGCCAGCGCCGCACCAGCATCGACGACGTGAACTTCGAACTCACCTTCTGCAACCTCTGATCTGATGAGCGTGGAATCGAGGAATCCGCGGACCGTCGTCTGCCCCGGCTGCGGCACGGGCCTGGTCTGGAGCCGGGACAATCCCTGGCGGCCATTCTGCTCGGAGCGCTGCAAGCTCATTGACCTGGGACAATGGGCTACCGGCGCCTACCGGATTCCGCAGGAAGACGCGGACGATGGAACGGCGCAATCGGGCAATCAGCCCGAAGAAGACGCCTGAACTTTCCAGGCCCCGCGGATCATCGCGATGCCATGGGCGCCGCTGCTGCGGGCGAGGTGCAGGTCTTGCGGCTGCAGTCCCCCGAGCGCAAAAACCGGCAGCGGACAGCCCCGCACCAGTCCGGCAAAGCGCTCCCAGCCAAGGCCGGCGCTACCGGGATGCGTCGGCGTTGCCTGCAGCGGTCCCAGGAGCGCGAAGTCCACGCCCAACTCGACGGCGCGCGCGAGTTCCTGCTCGTCATGGCATGAAGCACCGCACCATGACATCTGCGGCCGCGCCGCGGCGGACATCAAGGCCGTGGCGGAAAGATGGATGCCATCCGCGCCAAGCTCTTTCGCCAGGTCCTGGTCGCCATTGACCAGAACGATTCCGCGGGCTGCGTGCATCTGGCGGACGACTTGCGCCGCGAATTGCCTTCGTTCCGGTTCGCGCATCGCGTTCTCGCGGATCTGCACCAGCCTGAGTCCGCCGTGAATCGCCGCCGTCAGCTCGCCTGTGGCGCGCGAAGCGCCGACCTTCCAGGCATGCGTGATTCCGCAAACAACCGGCAACGACAGCGCCTTGAGAATGGGGGCATTGGCCGGCAGCATCGGCGAAACATCGAGTGCGCCGTGCCTTTGCCAGGCGAGAGTCTGGCCTTCATGCGGATGCGGTTCCCCCCGCCACTCGACCACCCGATGGAAGTGGAGCCTGACCGTGCCGTGCGGGTACTTGTAGACGCGGGTGATCCATGGATAGGCCCTCACGACCTGAACGCCGAGTTCTTCATCGAGCTCGCGCCGGAGTGCTTCCGCGACGGGTTCGCCCGGCTCGACCTTGCCGCCGGGAAACTCCCAATAGCCTGCATACACCTTGCCCTCGGGACGCTGCGCCAGCAGGAATCGGCCGTCCGGATGCTCGATGACCGCGGCGGCGACCGCGATTTCGCGCGCACTCACGGGACGAAAGGGTGCATCGGATTGCGGGGACGGCTCAGGCGTTCTTGCGGCCGGCCTGGCCTTTGACCTTGTGGCGCCCGGCAAAGTCGCGGGCGAAATGCCAGGCGACCCGGCCGCTGCGCGAACCGCGCGTCAGCGCCCATTGCAACGCTTCGTTACGCGATTTGCCCCGGTCTTTCTCCGGCACGCCGAGCTGGCCCAGCCAGTAATCGACGATGACCAGGTACTCGTCCTGGTCGAAGGGATAGAAGGAGACCCAGAGGCCGAACCGCTCCGAGAGGGAAATCTTTTCTTCGACGGTCTCGCCCGGATGGATTTCTTCGCCGAGGTATTTGGTCTCCAGGTTCTCCTGCATGTACTCAGGCATGAGATGGCGCCGGTTGGAGGTGGCGTAGATCAGCAGGTTGTCGGAGGTCGCGGAGATCGATCCATCCAGGACGACTTTCAGGGCCTTGTAGCCGGGCTCGTCAGCGTCGAACGACAGGTCATCGCAGAACAGCAGGAACTTGTAGGGAGCATCGGCGACGAGATCGACGATGTCGGGCAGGTCCATCAGGTCCTGCTTTTCCACTTCGATAAGGCGCAGGCCCCTGCCCGAAAACTTGTTGAGCACCGCCTTTACCAGCGACGACTTGCCGGTGCCCCGTGCGCCCGTGAGCAGCACGTTGTTGGCGGTCAGGCCCTCGATGAACTGGCGGGTGTTCTGCTCGACGAGGGCGATCTGTTCGTCGATTCCCTGCAGGTCGGAAAGGCGGATCTTGTGCGGATGGGTCACCGGCTGCAGGAACCCCGTACTGCCGCGCTTGCGCCAGCGAAACGCGACGGAGCTCTTCCAGTCCGGCGCTGAAAGCGTCCGCGGCAGCGTCGCCTCGAACCGCTCCAGCACCTGCTCCACGCGCTTCAGTATTTTTTCCAGGTCGGCCATGCGTGTCGGTTATGGCAGTCAGCTGCGGTAGTCGGCATTGATGCTGACGTAGTCGTGGGAAAAATCGCAGGTCCAGACCGTCGCGGCGGAGGACCCGCGGTTAAGAGCAACGCGAACCAGGATCTCCTGCTGCTTCATGACCCGCTGGCCGTCCTCCTCGCGATAGCTAGGGGAGCGGCCGCCGCCTTTTGCCACCATGACGTCGTCCAGGTACAAGTCGACCTTCGCCACATCGAGATCGTCGATGCCGGCGTAGCCGACCGCGGCGAGGATCCGGCCCAGGTTCGGATCGGAAGCGAAGAACGCGGTTTTCACCAGCGGCGAATGCGCGATGGCATATCCGACCTTGCGGCACTCGGTCTCGTTCATGCCGCCCTCGACCTGGATGGTAATGAACTTGGTGGCGCCTTCGCCGTCGCGTACCAGGGCTTGCGCGAGAAACAGCGAAACTTCGGTGACCGCATCCAGAAACAGCTTGAATTCGGGCGAATCCGATCTGCTGATTTCAGCAGCCCCCGATTGTCCGGTCGCGGCCAGGACGAAGGAATCATTGGTCGAGGTATCGCCGTCCACGGTCACGCAGTTGAACGTGCGCTCGGCGGCATAAGTGGTCGCCTGTTGCAGTAACGCAGGGTCGACCCGGGCGTCCGTGCCCACGAAGCCAAGCATGGTGGCCATGTTCGGCCTGATCATTCCCGACCCCTTTGCAATTCCCGTCAGGTTCACCTGCTGGCCGCCGATGTTGATGCTTTTCGAATAGGCCTTGGGCATCGTGTCGGTGGTCATGATCGCCTGTGCCGCCGAAGCCCAGTTGGCGTCGCCGAGATCGGCAACACACCCCGGCAGTCCTGCGGCAATCCGGTCCACCGGCAGCGGTTCCATGATCACGCCGGTCGAAAACGGCAGGACCTGATTGGCGGAACAGCCCAGCAGTTTTGCGACCGCTTCGCAGGTCTGGCCCGCGCGCCGCAGGCCGTCTTCCCCGGTTCCGGCATTCGCGCAACCCGTGTTCACCAGCAGCGCGCGGATATCGCCGCTTTGCAGGTGCGATTTCGCCAGGATGACAGGCGCCGCGCAAAAACGGTTGCGCGTGAAAACGGCGGCGACGCGGCTGCCGGGCGCCAGGGTCATCAGCATCAGGTCCTTGCGATTGGCCTTGCGGACACCGGCTTCGGTTACGCCGATGCGCACGCCTTTGACCGGAAGCAGCGAGGCGGGATCCGGCGCCGCCAGGTTCACGGCCATGGCGGCGTCAATCCAGCTTGCCGTGGCATTGCTTGTATTTCTTGCCCGATCCGCAGGGGCAGGGATCGTTGCGTCCCACCTTCTGGCCACGGACGAAGGGTTGCTCCTTGTTGTCCGCATTCGCCTTCTCCAGCGCTTCGTCGTACCCGGCGTGCTGGTATTGCACGTTTTTAAGTTCCGCCTGCTCCTGCTTCTCGACCGCGGCCTCGGCTTCCTCTTCGGTCTTGACTGTGACGATCATCAGGATCCGGGTCACTTCGGAACGCACGGTCTCCAGCATCAGGGAGAACAGATCGAAGGCTTCGCGCTTGTATTCCTGTTTCGGGTTCTTCTGCGCATACCCACGCAAGTGGATGCCCTGGCGTAGATGATCGAGGGCCGACAGATGCTCGCGCCAGTGGGTATCGAGGCTTTGGAGCATCATCGATCTCTCGAACGCGCGGACCTTTTCAGTGTCCAGACCGGCGAACTTCTGCTCATAGAACTCGTTCGCGGCCTCGACGATGCGCACGCGAAGATGGTGCTCGTCCAGCGACGCATCTTCGTCAAGCCATTTCCCGATCGGCAGGTCCAGGCCCAGCTCGCCCGCCAGGGTTTTTTCCAGCCCCGGAACGTCCCATTGCTCGTCGATGCTTTCCGGCGTGATGTGCTGCGAGATCAGGGCATCGACGGTGCCTTCGCGCATCGAGCGGATCGTCTCGGAGATGTCGGTGGCCTCGAGCAATTCATTGCGCTGCGAATAGATGACCTTGCGCTGGTCGTTGGCCACATCGTCGTATTCCAGCAGCTGCTTGCGGATGTCGAAGTTGCGCGCCTCCACCTTACGCTGCGCGTTCTCGATGGCCCGTGTCACCCAGGGATGCTCGATCGCCTCGCCTTCCGGCATCTTGAGGCGGTCCATGATCGAGGCGACCCGGTCGGACGCGAAGATGCGAAGCAGCGGATCTTCCAGAGAAAGATAGAAGCGGCTCGAACCCGGATCGCCCTGGCGTCCCGAACGGCCGCGCAACTGGTTGTCGATGCGCCGCGATTCGTGTCGTTCCGTGCTCACGATGTGGAGGCCGCCCGCGCCAACGACCTGTTCGTGCAGCTTCTGCCATTGCGACCGCATTTCGGCGACCCGGCGCTCCTTCTCCGAATCGGACAGTTCGGTGTCGTTCTGGACCTTGTTGATTTCCGGTTCGGGATTGCCGCCCAGCACGATGTCGGTACCGCGCCCCGCCATGTTGGTGGCGATGGTGATCATCTTGGGGCGGCCGGCCTGCGAAACGATCTCGGCCTCGCGCGCGTGCTGCTTTGCGTTGAGCACCTGGTGCGGCAGCTTCTCCTTCTCCAGGAACCTGGCCAGCAATTCCGAGTTTTCGATGGAAGTCGTACCCACCAAGACGGGCTGATTGCGCTGGTGGCAATCCCGGATGTCGTTGATGACCGCCTGGTATTTCTCCTTGGCGGTGCGGTAGACCTGATCCATCCGGTCCTCGCGGATCATCGGCTGATGGGTCGGGATGAGCATCGTCTCCAGGCCGTAGATCGCCTGGAATTCATAAGCTTCGGTGTCCGCGGTGCCGGTCATGCCGGCCAGCTTCTTGTACATGCGGAAATAATTCTGGTAGGTGATCGAAGCCAGCGTCTGGTTCTCGCGCTGGATCTTCACCCCTTCCTTCGCTTCGATCGCCTGGTGCAATCCATCCGACCAGCGGCGTCCGGGCGTAAGCCGGCCGGTGAATTCGTCGACGATGACGACTTCCCCGTTCTGTACTACATAGTGCTGGTCGCGGTGGAACAGGGAATGTGCACGCAACGCCGCGTAGAGATGATGCATGAGGTTGATGTTGGCCGCGTCGTAGAGGCTGCCGTTCTCGGGCAGCAGACCGGCCTGCGTTAGCAGGTCTTCCGCGTGTTCGTGTCCGGATTCGGTAAGCAGGACCTGATGCGCCTTCTCGTCGACGGTGAAATCGCCGGGACCATTCTCCGCGGTTACCTTGACCAGGCGGGGAACGACTTCATTCATGCGGTGATAAAGCTCGGTGCTGTCTTCCGCCTGGCCCGAAATGATGAGCGGGGTGCGCGCCTCATCGATCAGAATCGAGTCCACTTCGTCGACGATGGCATAGTTCAGGCCCCTTTGCACCCGCTCGGCGGACTGGAACACCATGTTGTCACGCAGATAGTCGAAACCGAACTCGCTGTTGGTGCCGTACGTGATGTCCGCCGCATAAGCCTGCTGCTTGAGCTGGTGCTCCATCTGGGACAGGTTCACGCCGACGCTGAGCCCGAGAAATCGGTATACGCGCCCCATCCATTCGGCATCGCGGTTGGCGAGGTAGTCGTTTACGGTGACGACATGCACACCTTTGTCGGCGAGGGCATTGAGGTAGGCGGGCAGCGTTGCAACCAGGGTTTTTCCTTCCCCGGTGCGCATTTCCGCGATCTTGCCGTTGTGTAGGGAGATCCCGCCCAGGAGCTGGACGTCGAAATGGCGCATGTTGAGGACGCGGCGGCTGGCTTCGCGGACAGTTGCGAAGGCATCGACCAGAAGTTCGTCCAGAGTCTCGCCCTTGCGAACGCGCTCCTTGAAGGCTTCCGTCCGCGCCCGCAAGGCCGCGTCGTCCAGCTTTTTCAGCTCTGGTTCCAGCGCGTTTATCGCCTGCACCAGATGTGCGAATTTGCGAAGCAGCCGGTCATTGCGGCTGCCGAAGATTTTCTTGAGGATGCTCGTGATCATTTAGCAGGGTTCCCAAAGCAAGAGGGGTGGGGACATGCGCCCCCACCCCTCTCCTGAAATACTTTCTACGATTCGTTCAACCTGGAACTTGGAGGAAGCGCGCGGGATTCTGTGGGGCTCCCCATTGACGCACTTCGAAGTGCAGATGCGTTCCCGTCGAACGGCCCGTGTTTCCGACCTCGGCAATTTTCTGGCCGCGCAATACGACATCACCAACTTTTGCTATGAGTTTCGACGCGTGGGCGTAGCGGGTGATGAGGCCATTGCCGTGGTCAATCTCAATCATATTACCATACTGGGGATGAGTCTCCGAAAACACGATGACGCCGCCGGCAGCGGCTGTGACGGCCTCGCCTTCGGCCGCCATGAAGTCCATTCCTTCATGAAATGCATTCCAGCCGGTGAAGGGGTCGATACGCCAGCCGAAGTTCGACGAGTACCATCCGGTCGATACGGGAAGCTCGGTCGGCAGCAGCTGCTTCTTCGCATGGGAAATCGTGAACATCGATTCCAGCACGCCGAGCTTGTCGGTTCGGTCATCCACCTGCAGGGCAATCTGATCCAGCTTTTGCCCCAGTTCGGCCATGGACAATTCGCGGGACGGAGCGGTCGTGGAAAGCGGACCACCTTGCGCCGGCGGCTGGTCGAACATGAATTCCTGCGGCTTGATGCCCGCGAGCTTGGTCAGGCGCTCGCCCAGCGTATCCAGCCGCAACAGTTTCGCCTGCATTTCTCCCAGGCGGGCGGCCATCGTGTCCAGGCTTTCGCGGAGGTAAGACTGGGTCTTGCGCGTCTGCTCGGCCTGCACGGCCTCGAGCAGGGATTGAAGGTAAGGGCTCTGGTTGTTGACTGCGTAACGGAGGGAGAAATAGTTCATGAGCACGGCAAGGGAAACGACCATGAGGCACATCAGCAGGCCGAGAAACAGGACCTGGGGCGTGCTCACGGTATAGCTCCTTGCCTGCGCGAACTTGTTGGAAACCAGAATAATGTTCATGTTTCCCCTTTAGTCTTTCCATTCAGACCCTGGTGAACAGCGAACGCATCGGTCTTCTTCTTCGCCAGCTCCCGGAGTTGCAGGGACTGACACGGCAGGTCAGGCGGCTGTCCGCACTGCAAGCTACGCTCGCGGATGCTTTGCCGGCCAATCTGGCGGCCTCTGTTGCACTGGCTGTTTCGGAATCTGGTGAGCTGGTGCTCTACGCTGACAACGGCGCGGTCGCCACTAAATTAAAGCATCTGGCGCCGCGAATTCTGGTCTTTTTACGACAGCGGGGAATTGAGGTTACTGGAATTCGGGTACAAATGCAAGTAAGTATCCGTCATAACCCATTGCCCCAAAAACAAATTTCCCTAAGCCTGGCGGGTCGGACAGCGCTTCGGGAACTGGCGGAACGGGTGGACAACTCGCCGTTGAAACTGGCCCTGGAACGGCTCAGCCGACGCGGCATACCCTCAGATAGCGACGAGTAGCCTTTCCAGGACGTATAAAGCCATAAAAATCAATAAGATGATAACGCCGAGGCGAAGGGTCTGCCAGGCAAACCGGCGCCATTTGGGATTCCTGGTAACGACAAAGCACACCAGCGATACGCCCACCACCACAATCAACAGCGTGCCGAGAATTCTCAGGACCAGCATGGGATTCTCATGGCACGGAGAAGAAGTTTCCGGTTGATCCCGGCGTGGCGTGTCCCGGCCCGGCCATCCTGGACGGAATGATCAGGCCGCCTGGATCTGAAGCCTCAGGAACGCGGGCGCATCCTCGGGCTTGAGGAAAGTCACGAATTCCCAGGCTGCCGCATCTTCCATCAGGTGCCGCAACAAGCTGTTGTTGAGGGCATGCCCCGACTTGTGGGCCGAATAGGCGCCGATTACCGGATGTCCCAGCAGATAAAGGTCCCCGATCGCATCCAGAGCCTTGTGCTTGACGAACTCGTCTTCGTAGCGTAACCCGTCGGCATTCAGTACCCGGTATTCGTCCATTACGATGGCATTGTCCAGGCTGCCGCCTAGTGCCAGTCCCTGCGCACGCATGTTCTCGACGTCCTGCATGAAACCGAAGGTACGGGCCCGGCTCACCTCCTTTATATATGAGGTGTGCTCGAAATCCACGACGACGCGCTTGTTGGAATTCGCAAATACCGGGTGCTTGAAATCGATGCTGAAATCGACGCGAAAGCCGTTGTAGGGCTCAAACTTGACCCATTTGTCGCCTTGCTTGACCTCGACCGCTTTCTTGATGCGGATGAATCTCTTGGCGACGGGCTGCTCCTCGATGCCCGCGGACTGCAGCAAAAACACGAATGGCGAGGCCGAACCGTCCATGATCGGAACTTCGCCCGCGGTAAGTTCGACGTACACGTTGTCGATGCCCAGTCCCGCAAGCGCGGACATGAGGTGCTCGACGGTCTGCACCCTTGCGCCACTTTTTTCCAGGCAGGACGAGAGACGGGTATCGCCCACCGCATAGGGATCGGCCTTGATGTCGACCACGGGATCAAGATCCACTCGCCGGAACACGATGCCGGTATTTGGCGGGCCGGGCCGCAACGTGAGATAGACCTTCTCTCCCGTATGCAACCCAACGCCTGTCGCCCGAACGATGTTCTTCAGCGAGCGTTGCTTGATCATGTCAGTGCACTCCCGCGGTGCGGCCTTGTGAGCCGTGATCCGCAGTCAAGGATAAATGACTGATTAGATTACCATAGCCCAAGGCCGCATACCAGTATCCGAAACCTATGCTGTAATGCAGCAAGTCCTTTCGCCCGACACCTAGTCAGCCTGCTTGCGCAAAAACGCCGGGATGTCGAGCATGTCTACGCCGGACTGCTTCATGGCTTCCACCGCGGCATCACGCGAGCGCCGCCGCATCACCGCCGGTGCGTCCAGATCGCCGTAACTGACTTCCAGCGGCGAACCGTCTGTGCCGGTCTTGACGACGGTCAACGGCTTCTGCTGATGACGGTTGACGGCTCCGCCGAGTCCGGTGGCAACCATGGTCACCCGCAGCTTGTCTTCCATCGTCTCGTCGATCACGGTGCCCACGATGACCGTGGCGTCTTCGGCGGTGAAGCCTTTGATGGTGTTCATCACCTCGTGCACCTCTTTCATTTTCAGGCTGTTGCTCGCGGTAATGTTCACCAGCACGCCTCGTGCACCCGCCAGGTTCACGTCCTCCAGCAGGGGGCTGGCCACCGCCTGTTCCGCGGCCAGATGGGCGCGATCCAGCCCGGACGATACCGCCGAGCCCATCATCGCCATGCCCATTTCCGACATGACCGTGCGAACGTCCGCGAAATCGACGTTGACCAGTCCGGGGCACTTGATGACTTCCGCAATGCCTGCGACCGCCCCGTGCAGCACGGTGTTGGCCGCCTTGAATGCATCGAGCATGCTGACGTCTTCGCCCAGCACCTGCATGAGCTTGTCATTGGGGATGACAATCAGAGAGTCGACATGACGGGAAAGTTCTTCGAGGCCCTGATTGGCCACCTTTTGCCGCTTGCCTTCGAAGGCAAACGGCTTGGTGACGACCGCAACGGTCAGGATGCCGAGCTCGCGCGCTGCCTCGGCGACGATCGGGGCCGCCCCGGTGCCGGTGCCGCCACCCATCCCGGCTGTCAGGAACAGCATGTCCGCGCCTTCGATCAACTCGATGATGCGCTCGCGGTCCTCCATAGCCGCTTCGCGACCGATATCGGGATTGGCCCCGGCGCCGAGTCCCTTCGTGACATTGGGTCCGAGCTGCAGCAGGGTCTTGGCCTTGTTGCGCTTGAGCGCCTGGGAATCCGTGTTGGCGCAGATGAATTCCACGCCGTCCACCCCTTCGCCGATCATGTGGTCCACAGCATTGCCGCCGCAGCCGCCCACGCCGACTACCTTGATCACCGCTTCCTGAGGTTGTGTATCCACGATTTCGAACATCAGTCGTCTCCTTGTTGATGATTAAGAACTTTAAGAACCCAACTCCCTTGAATCCGCACTCCTAGAAATTCGTCTCGAACCATTTCTTCATGCGTCCGAGGATCTGCGTGATCGAACCGCTTTGCATTTTTTCGATCTGCTGGCGATGGTGCTGCCCCAGGCCTGCCATCAGCAGGCCGACGCCGGTGGAATAACGCGGATTGCGGATCACTTCCGAAAGGCCGCCCCCATAGTTGGGCAAGCCGAGCCGCACGGGCATGTGAAAGACTTCTTCGCCCAATTCCACCATTCCCTGCATTGCCGCACTGCCGCCGGTGATCACGATCCCGGACGACAGCAGTTCCTCGAAGCCGCTGCGGCGCAGTTCCGCCTGCACCAGCGAGTAGAGCTCTTCCACCCGCGGCTCGATAACCTCGGCGAGGGTCTGGCGCGACATCTTCTTGGTGCCGCGCTCGCCCACGCCGGGAACCTCGACCATCTCCTGCGGATCGGAAAGCTCGCGCAGCGCGCATCCGTAGCGTCGCTTGATCTCCTCGGCTTCCTTGGTCGGGGTGCGCAATGCCATGGCGATATCGTTGGTTATCTGGTCTCCGGCGATCGGAATGACAGCCGTATGGCGTATCGCCCCTTGCGTGAACACCGCGATGTCGGAAGTTCCGCCGCCGATGTCCACCAGGCAAACCCCAAGGTCTTTTTCGTCCTCCGACAGCACGGCCATGGCCGAGGCCAGCGGCTGCAGGATGAGATCGTTGACCTCGAGCCCGCAGCGCCGCACGCATTTCATGATGTTCTGCGCCGCCGAAACCGCGCCTGTGACGATGTGCACCTTCACCTCCAGCCGCACGCCGCTCATTCCCAGCGGTTCGCGCACGTCTTCCTGGCCGTCGATGACGAATTCCTGGTTGAGCACGTGCAGGATCTGCTGGTCGGTGGGGATCGGAATCGCCTTGGCGGTTTCCACAACCCGGTCCACGTCCGTCTGCGCAACCTCGCGATCCTTGATCGCCACCATGCCGTGGGAATTGAAGCTGCGGATGTGGCTGCCGGCAATGCCGGTCCAGACGTCGCGTATCTTGCAATCGGCCATCAGTTCCGCCTCCTCCAGCGCGCGCTGGATCGCGTTGACGGTCGACTCGATGTTCACGACGACGCCTTTCTTCAGCCCGCGAGACGGCGCGCTGCCCATGCCGATGACTTCAAACCCGCCTTCGGGCTTCATCTCCGCAACGATGGCCGCGATCTTCGAGGTGCCGATGTCCAGGCCCACGATCAGGTTCTTGTTTTCCTTCCTGCCGCTCAATGCCATCTTTTTTATCGATTCCGATTCATCAGGTTTTCTTCGGCGTCCACTTCAACCCCGGACTTTTCACCGCGAAACCGTTGCTGTAGCGCAGGTCCACGTGCAGCGGCGGCGGCGGCAGCTGGTCGAGGGCCTTCGCATATGCGCTGACAAATCCGGCCAGCCGGCTGTCGAGGTTGTCGCGCCCCAGTTCGATCACCATTCCGTCGTCCAGCTTCAGTTGCCAGGCGCGGCGCGGCGACACACGAATCTGCGCGATTTTCCTTTCCATGGGGGCGACCATCCGTTCGAACTCGGCATAACGACCCACCACTTCCGCCGCCATTTCGTCGGGGCCGATGAACACCGGCAGCGTGCTGTTGATGGCCGCTTCGAATACCTCCCCCTGCGCATTGACCAGCGCCGTCGAGCCCCAGCGCGCCAGAGGGCGATGCTCTTCCATCATGACTTCCAGGCGATCGGGCCAGTAGCGGCGCACATTGACTTTGCGAACCCACGGGAGTTTCTCGAAGCCCGCCCTGACCTGCGCCAGATCGACCGTGAAAAAATTGCCGCGCAGTTCGCGGGCTATCACCGCCTGAACCTGCTCCCGGGTCAGATGCGCGGCTTCGCCGGTCACCTGGATCTCCCGCAGCGGAAAAATGGGCAGATGCACAAAGTAATGGCCGGCGCAGTACAGGGCGACGATGGCGGCGGCCGTGAACAGCAGGTTGGCGGTCGTCCTCAGGCTGGCGGCGTCATCCCACATGGGCGCCCTCCAGAATTTTCACGACGAGATCGGGGAAGGAGATGCCCGCCTGCCGAGCCGCCATCGGCACCAGGCTGTGGCCGGTCATGCCAGGTGACGTATTCATCTCGAGGAAGCTGTACGAACCGTCGGAGCGCAGGATCAGGTCCGCGCGGCCCCAACCTTCGCAGCCCAGCACTTTGAACGCCTTCAGGGTGTCCGCGCGAATCTGATTTTCAATGGCCGCCGGAATGCCCGATGGGCAGTGGTACTTTGTGTCATCGGTGAAATATTTATTCTGATAGTCGTAATTCCCGTCCGGCGCTTCGATCCAGATCAATGGCAGCGCCTCGTCTCCCAGCACGGAAGCCGTCAGTTCCTTGCCCGCAATGAATTCTTCGGCCAGCACCACCGGGTCATGGCGCGCGGCAAGCTCATAGGCGCCAGGAAGCTGCGATGCAGACGTGACTTTGCTGATTCCGATCGTTGAACCTTCGTGCACCGGCTTGACGATCAGCGGCAGCCCGAGCGTCTGCGCCACCTGCTTCCAATCCGAGCTAGCATCCAGCAGCATGTCCCGGGGCGAGGGAATTCCAACTGCCTGCCAAATCAGCTTGGTACGCCACTTATCCATAGCCAGGCCGCTCGCCATCACGCCGCTTCCGGTATAGGGAATTCCCAGCAATTCCAGGGCGCCTTGCACCGTACCGTCTTCGCCGAAACGACCATGCAGGGCAATAAAGGCACGCTGGAACCCATCGCGTTTCAGGTCTGCGAGTTCGCGGTCGGCTGGATCAAATGCATGAGCGTCCACGCCGCGCTCGCGTAGGGCGCCGAGCACTGCCTTGCCGCTCAGCAGGGAAATTTCCCTTTCCGCCGAGCGGCCGCCCAGTAGCACAGCGACCTTTCCGAACTCATGGGCGCTCATGTCGCGGCCTCGCCAACGATTCGCACTTCCTGTTCCAATTGAACACCGGTCTTCTGCCTGACCGTCTCGCGCATCAGGCCGATCAGTTCCTCGATGTCCCTTGCGCTCGCATCGCCAGCATTGACGATGAAGTTGGCGTGCTTCAGTGAAACTTCCGCTCCACCGATCCGCCGGCCCTTGAGGCCGCAGGATTCGATCAGCTTCGCCGCGAAATTCTCCGGAGGATTCCTGAATACCGATCCGGCATTCGGTTCGGCCAGCGGCTGGCTGGCGATGCGCCGCGCCAGCAGGTCCTTGATGGTTTTGCGCGCGCCTTCGCCATCTCCCTTGCGGAACCGGAACCATGCGGCGACGAAGAATTCCTCCGGCGCGGACAGGGGCAGCACATGGCGATATCCGATCGCGAACTCGTGCGGTTCCCGGATTTGCAGACGGCCGCTGCGATCGATCGTGCGGACCCGCGTGACCACGTCCCAGGTTTCCGCCCCATAGCAGCCGGCATTCATGGCAAGCGCGCCACCGATGGTCCCCGGAATGCCGGACAGGAACTCGCCGCCTTCCAGGTCATGAACCGCGGCGAAGCGCGAGACCTTCGGGCTGGCTACGCCGGCTTCCGCATAGATTTCCGCCATGCCGGCGTGCTCCTCCAGCAGGAAGCGCTTCAATGCGTTGTGGGTGAAGACCACGGTTCCGCGCAAGCCGCCATCCCGCACCAGCAGATTGCTGCCAAGACCTACGAACAGGACCGGCTCCTCCGGCGGCAAGCTGGCCAGGAATTGGCGCAGGTCCTCCAGGTCGGCTGGCAGGTAGGCGCGGTCGACGCTTCCGCCCGCGCGCCAGCTGACGTGGCGGCGCATCGGCTCCGCGTGCATCAACTTGCCGCGCAGTCCGTCTTGCCTGATGTTCTCCTGATCCGCCATATTCATGCGAGTCGACTCAGACCTTTGCCAGCTTTCCGGGCACGCCGCCGATCGAACCGGCACCCATCGTGATCACCACGTCGCCGGCCTTCACGGCGGATGCGATCGCCCCCGGCAGTTCGCCGATCTGTTCCACGAATATCGGTTCGACCTTCCCTGCCACCCGTACCGCGCGGGCGAGGGCGCGACCGTCCGCCGCGACTATGGGTGCTTCGCCTGCCGCATAGACTTCGGTCAGCAGCAGCGCGTCGACCGAAGACAGCACCTTTACGAAGTCCTCGAAGCAGTCCCGGGTGCGCGTGTAACGATGGGGCTGGAAGGCAAGCACCAGGCGCCGTCCTGGAAACGCACCCCTTGCGGCGGCAATGGTCGCGGCCATTTCGGCCGGATGGTGGCCGTAGTCGTCGATGAGGGTGAACCCCCCGTCGGGCAAGGACACTTCGCCATAGCGCTGGAAGCGGCGGCCGACACCGCGAAAGTCGGCGAGCGCTTTTACGATGGCCGCATCGGGAACGCCGATCTCCATGGCCACGGCAACAGCCGCAAGCGCGTTCTGCACGTTGTGTACGCCCGGCAGATTGAGCGTGACCTGCAGGTCCGGCGCAGCGTGGGCATGACCGTTGTAGCCGATCTTGCGCGTCACCCTGAACCGCATCTTGCCGGCAGCGGCCTCGACGTCCACGGCGCGGATTTGCGCGCCTTCCGTCAATCCGTAGGTCGTCACGGGCTTGGTGACGATGGGCATCAGGCTTCGCACGTTTGCATCGTCGAGGCATAGCACTGCCATGCCATAAAAGGGCAGGTGCTCGATGAACTCATGGAAGGATTGCCGCAGCCGGCCAAAGTCGTGGCCGTACGTTTCCATATGGTCTGCATCGATGTTGGTGACTACGGCCAGTACCGGTTGCAGGTACAGGAAGGATGCATCCGACTCGTCGGCCTCGACCACGATGAATTCGCCCTGGCCCAGCTTGGCATGCGATCCGGCGGCTTCGAGGCGCCCGCCGATCACGAACGTGGGATCCATTCCGGCTTCGGCAAGAACGCTGGCGATGAGGCTGGTCGTCGTGGTCTTGCCATGCGTTCCGGCGATCGCGATGCCCTGCTTCAGGCGCATCAGCTCGGCGAGCATGATGGCGCGCGGGACGACGGGAATGCGCCTTGCGCGCGCTGTGGCAACTTCGGGATTTCCCTGCTTTACCGCCGTGGACACGACCACTGCATTGGCGCCGGTCACGTTCGCCTCGTCGTGACCGATATGGATCGTTGCGCCAAGTCCCTTCAGACGCAGCGTGGCCGGGCTCTCGGCGATATCGGAGCCGCTGACTTCGAAGCCGAGGTTCACCATGACTTCGGCAATGCCGCTCAT
>DASVNF010000184.1:0-21408 GCA_036384015.1 Burkholderiales bacterium | reverse complement strand
TGCAGAACTGCCGTTCCGGAAAAAGGGATGACCATCCGCCGCGGGATTCTGCGGCCATGCAGTCGGCGCTACGGTGCGCCGGAACGTCGCGGTGAACGTCAGGCAGGCGCGCTGTTGTCGCGCGCCGCCACAACGGCAGGGGCTCCCAGTTCTGCGGACATGTGTTCGGTCCAGGTCGTGAACATCGGCATTCGTTCCACGTGGCCGTGCGAATTTACGATGCCGAACCAGAGTAGACTGTCCCAAAACTCCCGGGTGACATCCTCCTTCCTGCCGCCGGAGCGCAGGCCGGTCATCGAGAGCGTTACCTGGCTGCCTCCGCTTCGCATCATCTCGCCGGTGCCGCTGCGGGTTATCACGGTGCGATGCCACGAGCTTCCCTTGATGGTGTAGCTGAACAGGGGAATTCCGACGGAGGCGCTCCCCCCGCCCCGCGGCATTTCGATCGTCAACGTTGGGGCAGATCCGCCGTTTCCGAGCGTGCATTTGACCTGGCGATGGCGATACTCTATTTCGATGTTGGCCAGCCGCTTGTCGTATCCCCAGATGCGCCGGCCCGCTTCCTGCGAGAATTTCGTGGTTACCAGCACGGAGCCCAGCGCATACATGCCCACGGCGAGTGGATCCGTGCGCGGCGCGGCAAAACAACCCAATCCCAGTTCAAGGTACGGTCCCAGGTCGCCCTCCTTGTAATCCACCATGAACAACGCAAGGGGGGTATTGCTTTGGCCAATGTCCCAGGCTTTCATCGGGCCATAAGCCTGCCGGTTGTCGAGCGATTCCTGGACGACCAGTTTATCGACCGACCAGACCACCATTCCCTGACTGGCATCGAGTACGCGCGCCGGAAGCAGCAGCTTCCTCCCTTCGACTTCGTAGTTCCGGCCTTCTCTCGCTCCATATACCCGGAACTGCCCATTTGCCGTGACGTCCTTCCTCGCTTTTGACGAGGCGCCTTTTGCCGGGAGGATGGAAGGACGCCTGATTTCGAAGACCGCGTCAACGGCATGATCGAGCACCAGCACCTCGCGCTGGTTCCCCAAACCCGTGATCTGGCCGGACAATTCGATGCCGGCATTTCGGAGTTCTTCGCGGAGCCAGGCTTCGAGGCCGGCCGGGATTCGATGCTCGCCTTTTTTGCCGACTGCGTCCGCGAGCTGATCCAGCCAGTGCTTGCGCAGGAGTTTCCGCACGGTTTTTTCGCCCAGGGCATGCGAGAGCGCATCCAGCACTTTATAAAGCCCGGCGTTCTTGTCGGAATCCGTCAGCCACTTCAATTCATCGCGAGCCTGTTTCAGTGCAGCCTTGCCGTGCATCCGGAAATCGTACTTGAGTCGATCCAGCAGCGCCGGCAGGTCCCCGATCCCGTCCGCATCAATGACCGCATGGGCTTCGCGCAGCAGCGCGGGCAGATCCCTCTCCCGCAGTTCTTCCCTGCCTGCCTTTTGCTTTATCGCCGCGATTGTCGAATCCGTCGTCGCCAGGCTGTTCCGCATGTTGTCGAGAGACTTCGCAACGCCGGCGGGCGGGGTCGCCGCAACGAGCAGGCGATTGCCTTCGGCACCCTGGCGCTCTTGCGAGATGCGCTGCGCGACAGCGGGCAGGATGCTGGCCAGCTGGCCGAGATAGCCGCGGTACGTACTGAAAAGCGCGTCAATCCAGCCCGCTTGCGCGGGTGCCGGGCCGACGCCCTCGTTCGACGGGGTTCCCGCCTTTCTTGCTGCGATTTCGAAGGCCCGACCCAGCAGGTCCGCCATCGCTGAAGCAAGGGCAGCGCCAGCCTTTCCCGGGGTTTCCGTGGTGGCACCAGGCGCGGGTTTTTTCTTGTCGTCGGACATGCGTCGTCTCCTCAAATCGATATCTCGAGGCCCGCTTTTTTTGAACTGCCGGCAGAAGCAATGTGCAATTGCTGTGCGGGGATTTCCCGGCTCGATGCAAATGGTATAGTGCGCCGAGAATCCGGCCATGTCACGGGTCGCGGCATCAGCCTGCCATCACGCCGGCAAATGGTCATGGACTGGTATGGAATGCGGGGCTGTGCCGGAGACGAGTGTCGGTCACGAGGCACGGCGTCCGCATCAATCGGGAGAACGCCCATGCAATCCGATCAGGAAGTCGCCGGCGACGAACTCGGAAGAGCCGTTGCGGCAATGGCGAGAGCGCTCTCGTCGAGTCTGGATATGGTGGATTTGTGGCGGGCGTTCGCGGAACTGCATGCAAGGGACGCGGCCCGGGAGAGCGATCTTCGGGCAATGCGCAATGACGGTGCATTTCTCGAGGACGAAGCCCTGGAACTCGAAGAACCGCAGCATCGTCCGGAACTCGCCACGTCCAATCCGCTGGTGTTACTGACGAGAATAAGCGCAATGGCGGCAAGCACCGCCATGCAGATGGGATTGCGCTGGCAGGAACTGCTGTCGCGCAGGATTCCCGAAATTCGCCGGCGGCTGGATGAATACCGCTCCGAGGAGGATCCCTCGCCGGAAATGCGCTGGAGGCTTGTAGACGAGATGCGCCAGCTGTTGCGGGACATCGGAGAGTTCGCGGCGGACCAGGGGCATGAGGTGCAGTTGAGGCTGAACAAGCTCGAATACGACCTGCTTCCTCCCAGGCGGGATGACAGCAGACCCAGGGTACTGAGCGGCAAACGCAAGAACTAGCACTTATCCGATGCCTGCCGAAATGAGTCGCGAAGCCGCAGCACGGATCATGCAACTGCATGATCCGGATACCGTGGAGCTGCGCCGCAAGATCCTGCACGACTGGATCAGGAACGCAACGGATCCCAACGTCCGCGAGTTCCTGACCCACCAGTTCGACTGCGAAGCGAAGTATTTCCGGCCGCTCACCATTTTCAGCTGTCATCGCGCAGTCACGAACAGTCCCGTGCCCGCCGCGCTCATCACGTCTGCGCAGATTGTCGAAATGTTCCACAACGTCACCTTGATCATCGACGATATAGTGGACAGGTCCGACACGCGCCGCGGAAAACCCACCATGTGGCAGTACGCCAGGGAGAGCGAGGGCCCCCGCAGGAACACCGGGAAACGCGGAGACGGGGGTTCCCTATGGCGGAATACCGAAGATGGCGGCAAGCTGACCGCGTACATGGTGGCGGGCTACATCATCGCCGATGGCTACGATATCCTCGCCCGTGGAATGATGGATGAATACGGTGACTTGTGCGATCACGAATCCGACGAGGATGAGGCGCACTCTTTCGTGCCGCCGGGAAAAAATGCGCCGGACGCGAAAAAATCCATCCTCGACAAGACGGGATTGATCAGCCGGAAAAGCGGTGAAGCGCTCAACCGGTGCGGGCCCGGTCGATACGACATGCGCCTGCTGTCGGAGCTCGTGAAGCGGCTGGCGATCGCCGAGTGCGTGCAGTGGCGGAACCGCAAGACGAAACTGACTCTCGCCGACTGGCACTATCTTGCGCGCGAGGATACCGGGTCGATGTTCGAGATCTGTGCCGCCATGGGCGCCCGGTCGCAGCGGCTGCGCCGATTTGGCAGGCTACTGGGGATGCTGTACCACGGATGTGACGACGTCGCCGACCTGAGGGGCGCAATAGCGCTCGGCGGTGGAGGCGACGAGGATCTGGAGGAGGGCATCCTAACGCTGCCGGCCTCACTGGCGATTCAGGGGGACGACCGGCTTGGCGCCATCTTCTGCAAGGACATCCGGTCGAAGAGTGACATGCGAACTTTGCGCATTGCATTCGAGGCCCAGCTTGACGCGTCGGAGAGGGAGTTGAACCGCCTCAAGGATGAAGCTCTCGAAGAAATCGAGAAGGCCAGCCTGCGAGCGCCCGAGTATCTCATCGCGCTGGTGACGGACACGAGAAAACTGTCCGGTCAGTGAAGGCACCGCCTTTGAATGCTCAATGAAAGGCGCCCGCGATCCCAATGGGAGAACCGGCAAACTCGCCGATCAGGATTTCGGCGCCGCGCAGGTCGGCGGTGCCGTTGCCTCCAGTGACCCGTTCACGATAGGTCCGCAGCAAATCGAGAGCCTCTTGGCGGCGCCTTTGCTCGCCTAGCAAGCGCGCCAGGCTGGTCGCGGCACGCAACCCCCAGCCCCACGCATGCTGTTCTGCGGCGATGCCGAGCGCGCGCCTGAAGCAGGTTTCTGCCTCGCTCGATCGGGTCGGGCCGAAATTCGCCAGCAGCAATTCCCCCTTTCTGCGATGGACCTCGGCTTCGTAATACCTTTCGCCGGTCTCGTCTATGTGCGCTATCGCCTTGTCGGCCATATCCAATCCTTCTTCACAACGTCCGGCTTGCTGGTAGGCCTCGGCAAGGAACACCAGGAATGACGAGCATCCCAGGTGTGCGTTCTGCGCCCTGAACGCATCCAGGCTGCCGCGAATCATGTCGATACCCGGGATTGCGAGTCCCTTGTGGGCGAGGGCCCAGCCTTTGACGATGCGGGACAGCGCGACCCAATACGCAAGTCCGTTGTCATCCGCGTACTGGATGGCCTGCTCAGCGAGGTCATGGGCCGAATCCACTTCTCCCCGGACCTGGTGGAGCATGGCGAGGATGCCCATCGCTTGCGCGATGCTCAAGGAGATTGCTGAAACCTGCGCTTGCTGCAGCGCCTGCCTGCCAAGCTCGAGGGCCTGATCGGGGAAACCCATGAACCAAAGCGTGCGGGCCCGGTACGCCAGGCGCGCGCTCTCCGGGTCCAGGCAATAACGCAGCGCATAGTCCTTCAGCATTTCGGAATCCTGCGAGCTGAAGCTTTTCTCCAGCCGCTGCTTCGCTTCGGGGAATCTTCCCATGAACAGGGCCAGCAGGCCCCGGCCCAGTTCGCCATCGGCGCGATACGCCGCGTCGTATTGGTTTCCGGCCACAAGCGAAGCAAATTCCTCGATCAGCACTTCGGCTCCCTGATCCCTCGGGTCCCGGGCACGGTATCTGGCCTGCAGCAGGGCAACCTGGAACTTCCCTCTGAGATTTGAGGCGTAGTCTTCGGAGGCGCTTCCCTTGATTTCATTGTGCAGGGCCTCGGCCCTGGCATAGGTTTCCTCCACATCGGCTGCTGCATAGCCTTCCAGCGCCGCCAGCACCGGCCCGAGCGCGGTTTGCAGCTCCAGCTGCTCCTGCTTGCGTTCCAGCGAATCCGGTACGGACTGAAGCAGGGCTAGGGCCGTGCGGAAATGGTTTCGCGCTTCCTGGTTCGCCGAACGCGTGCGCGCCTGGTAGCCTGCGACCTTCAGATATTCGACCGCTTTCCAGGGCAGGGCTGCTTCCCTGTAGTGGTAGGCCAGCAGTTCGGGCTGAGCCTGGACGGTTCCCGGAAAACGCTGCTCGAGCACCTCGGCGATCTTGCGGTGCAAGTCATGCCTGACGCCGCGCAGGAGGGTGGCGTGCGCTGCATCCTGGATGAGCGCATGCTTGAACGCGAAGGTGACTTTCGGCGGCGTGCCCTGGCGATGGATCAGGTCTGCATCGATCAGGCGCTGAAGTTCCGCCAGAAGCGCTTCTCCCGTCATGGGGAGCATGGCGGCGAGCAGATCGAGCGAAAATTCCCTGCCGATGGCCGCGCCGATCTGGACCACTTCTCTCGTGGTTGGCAGGCGGTCCAGGCGACCCATCAGCGAATCCTGAAGTGTCGACGGAACCGCGAGAGCCGGCATCGAACCGGCCGTTGCAAAATGGTCGCCGCGGTCTTCGAGGTGCCCGGACTCAAGGACACTTTTCGTCAGCTCTTCGATGAAAAGTGGAATGCCATCGCTTTTCTCGAGGATCTGATCAAGGATCGGCGGGGGAAGGCTTTTTCCGTTTGCCAGGTGGGAGACGATCGATGCGGCATCGGTTGTCTCCAGGCGCGGCAGTTCCAGGGTGTATGCGCGGCCATGGCCGCTCCACGGCACTTTGATCCCCGGCCGTGTGGTCACGACGATAAGTACCGGCAGCTCCGCCAGTGTCTCCACCATCCTGGAGATGAGCTGCATGGTCGAAGGATCCGCCCAATGCAGGTCTTCGCAGAGAATCATTACCGGCGCACTCGAGGCGAGTCCGGCCAGGAAGGCCTCGAGCTCGCCCACAATCCTTTCCTTCTGGCGTTCCGCGGATTCCGTGATCGGAGCGTAGCGCTCCTCGGCCGGAATCGAAAGGAGGGCGGCAAAGTAGGGCATGATCTCCGGCAGGCGCCTCGCCAGCGGCGTGCTCCCGAGCAATGCTTCCAGCTTTTCCAGCATCGTTCCTGGGGAGTCCGTCCGCGACAATCTTGCGGCGCGTTCGATCTGACGGATGACAGGATGCAGCGCGGTGTTCTGGAACCGCGGTGCGCAGGAGTACTGCAGCAGCGCGCGGGATTCGCTTTTCGTCAATTCGCAGAGGACCCGGCACAGACGGGATTTGCCCACTCCCGGCTCGCCGAGGAGCGTGACAATCTGGCTGCCGCCGTTGCGGGCGAGCCGCCAGCGCTCGAGCAATGCACTGAGTTCCCGGTCGCGTCCCTTCAGTGGCGAAAGCTCCAGCCCGCGATGACTGGCCTCGAAGCGATTGTCTACGGCATACTCGTCCACGACCTGCCACACTCTCACCGGCTCGGGAAACCCCTTCAAATTCCTGGGGCCGAGATCGAGACAGTCGAACAGATCGCTGATCAGGCGCCGGGTTGCCGGCGAGATCATCACTGTCCCCGGCTTGGCAAGTTCCTGCAGCCGTGCCGCCAGATGCGGCGTGCCACCCACAGCGGCTTTTTCCCGGGGGGCGTCCTTGCCGATCAGGTCGCCCAGCACGACAACCCCGGTCGCGATGCCGACCCTGACTTCCACGTCCACGTTCGGCAGGGGGTACACGCCGTGCATGCTCGAGACAATTTCAAGTCCCGCTCTGACCGCCCGCTCCGCGTCATCCTCGTATGCCCGTGGATAGCCGAACAGAACGTCGATGCCGTCTCCGCGGAAGCTGGATATCGTTCCCTCATGCCGGCGCATGACCTCGCTCGATTTGTCGCGGAAGACACGGAACACTTCGTTCAGGTCCTCCGGGTCGAGCGAATTTGAGAGCGCCGTGGATCCGACCAGGTCGCAAAACAGTATCGTGACCTGGCGGCGTTCCCGCCGGTCCGATTTCTCGATCGAGGGTCCGGATCCGGCTTCCGGCGCGGGGGAATTGTCGCGCGTTCCCGCGTCCTTCGCCGCCGCATTCCCGCTTTCAGTCACCCTCGAGCCGCAGGAATGACAGAAAGCAGCCCCAGGAACAAGATCCTTCTCGCAATTCCAGCAGACACGGTCAAGCCGGGCGCCGCAACCCTGACACGCAGTCGCGCCAACCGAAACTACCGTACCGCATTCCGGGCAGCCCATGAGGCTTCCTCTCCGACAATCAGGCCAGGCCATCCCCGACTCATGTCGTCTGCATTCTAGAACCAGAAACCGGGCCATGGAAATCCGTCGCCCTGACAAATACGGCGCCAGCGCAGGAAATTACGCTCAGACGCTCCGGTTCCGGTCGGCCATCAGTCGTTGCGAGATGAGGTGAACGATATAAAGCGCAAACTGGGGGTTCAGCAGGTACAACCGCTTGACCTGATCGGATGTGAGCTTGAAAACGTCCGCATTGCTGGTGCAGACCGCCGAGCAGGTCCGCTGGTGGCTGGGAGAAAAAATGCCGATTTCGCCGAACATCGTCCCGCTCTGCAGGTCGGCGGCGATTTCCTCCAGGCGTATCGTGCCGCGCTGAAGATAATAGAGTTCATCGGCAGCGTCTCCCGCCCTGAACAACACGGTGTCCCGCGGCAGCCGCTGGTGCGTCATATGACCAAGCAGCCAGTCAAGGTCCAGCTTGCCGCCTTCCGCCTTCTTGATCTGGCGGAAGTTGACGCTCTTGAAGCGCGAGGCGAACAGGACGGCTTCACTGCGGTTGCGCAATTTCAACTTCTGCAGGATTTTGGTCATGTGCTGCTTCACCGTCCCGACATCTATGCCGAGCCGCGTGGCGATGGCCTGATTGGTCTTTCCCTCGCAGACCAGCGCCAGGACATCGGTCTGGCGGCCGGTGAGGCCGAACTCCAGCCAGCGTTCCGCGTCGCCTGTTTCTGCAGGTTCAGGAAGTCGCATTTCGGAGTCTTTGTCGGAGGGGGAAGCACCGCTTCGACCCGAGGGGTCATGCCCGACGATCATTTTCAATGTACCCAGCACGACAGCCTCGGAAAAGCTCCTCGGAAGATAGGCCAGCGCACCGGCGGCGAGGAGGGATTCCACGAACCGGCTGTCGACCAGGCTACCCATCGCGACTATGCGGCTGAAACGATGCGAGCGGGCCGCACTGGCGACGATCCCCGGCGCGTTGAATGCCGCGCTGTCGATATCAAGCAGAATCAGATCCGGCGACGCGCCCGGCGTTTCGAGGGACGTTGCATCCGGCACGACGTGGACGTTGACGGCTGGGGCGAGCTTTTCAAGCAAGCCGCAAAGGGCATCGGTCGGCCAGCCGGGCGGTGCTGCAAGCAGAATCTCCACGAACTACCCCCGAGAATTTCCTGATGCCGTGCAACGTGCAATCACGTTGCATCGGTAGCGCAACTTTCATCCCGGCGTTTCCCGCAAGGCCGCTGGGACTTGCACCCGCCGATCGGGCGTTGAAGCGCAAGCGGGCACGGGAACAATGGCAGAAGCGTTTGCCGGAGGGGGAAGAACCGCCGCCGGGAAGATTCGCATCCGGCGGAAGCGGTACCCCGTCAGTTCAGTTGCGACCACCCCGGTTCGTGGCGATCTAGAAGCCTTTTCAATGCCTCGAAATGAAGCGTGGACTGCTGGCGCTCGCTTTCGATCTGTTGCGCGACCTCGGCCACCATTTTTTCCGGTACGCGCTTGAACTTGCCGCCGGTGCTTTGCGCGAGCACCTGCACCATGCAGCATCGCTCCAGGTAGTAGAGATCGTCGAAGGCGTACGCGATGTTGTCGCCGCAGACGATGACGCCATGGTGTTGCATGAATACCACGTCATTGTTGCCAAGGGCGTTGCAGATGCGATCGCCTTCCTCGTTGGCGAGCGCTACACCGCCATAGTCACGGTCGTAGCCGATGCGCCCGTAGTAGCGCATGGCGCTCTGGTTGGCGAACACGTCGAGCTCACCGCCGTCGAGCAACGTCAGTGCAGTCGCAAACGGCATGTGCGTATGCAGGACCGCTTTCTTGCGCTTGCCGAGATGGATGCGGCCGTGGATGAAGAACGCGGTCGGTTCGACCTGGTGCTTGCCCTCCACCACCTTGCCAGTCTCATCGACCACCATCATGTCGGCGGGGGTCAGCTCCGACCAGTGGAACCCCTGCGGATTGATCAGGAACTTGGTGGGATCTCCCGGAACTTCCAGGCTGAAATGGTTGCATACGCCCTCGTTCAGTCCCATCCGGGCCGCGGAGCGCAGCGCCGCCGTCAAATCGATGCGGGCCTGGGTCACCGGGTCGAAGCGTCTCATGGGCAATCCTCCTATTATTGTCGGGGCATTTTGCCACAGCCCGGACGACAGCATGGCGACGCCCTTGTCGCGATTTCAGGTCCTGACCAGAATCTCGCCGGTGGCCCCGGTTGCCAGATCGCCACAGTAACGTCGCACTCGCGTGGGGAGCGGAACGAAGCGGGCGAACGGTTCGCCCCTCCGGCGCAGGTCTTTTTCGAGCAGGGTCAGGAACAATAGCTGATGCTCGCCGCTGTCCTGAAAAGTCACGGGCAACGCCGCCGGCGGGAAATCGAGCAGGAGGGAGCCGCGCTTGAGCGCCAGTCCCGGCAGGGCGCCGACCTTCCCCTTTACCACGACAGTACCGGCGAGCATGCGTGCGCCGCAACAGTCTCCCGCATCGCCCGCGACCAGAATCAGGCCACGGCGCATGCGGTCCCCGACCCGATCCCCGGCATTGCCGTGGACGATGACAATCCCGCCCCGCATCCCCTGCTTGTTTCCGGGCAGGGCGCTGCCGGCAAAATCCCCCACATTGCCTTCGATCTCGAGGATACCGGCCCGCATTTCGCATCCTGCGTACGCCCCGGCACTGCCGGTCACCAGGATCTGTCCGCCGCGCATTCCCATTCCGGTGCAAGGTCCGCAATCCCCTTCCACCCTCACCATCCCGGTCTTCATCCGCGCACCGACATGCGTAAGGCGCATGGTCGCGTTTCGCAGGACCAGATGTTCCGAGTCTTCGCCGCCAATGTCGAACAAGTCGGCCACACGCAGTTTGCCGGGAAGGGGGAGTGAAGCGATGGCGGCATCGGTCAATCCGCGCAGGCATTCCGGAATGAGCGCCGAGGCATCCACATCGGTCTGCAGTGCGTTGCGCAGGGTCAGGATGCGCGCGCTCATTGCAGGATGTCGTGCAGCCGGAAATGAAACTGGCCGAGCTTGCCGCCGTAGTTGCCGGCGCTGATCTGCTGCACGCCTCCGGCGACGCCCACAGTGCAGGCAGCGAGGATGCCGGCGCGCATGGCGCGACGCACGTCCGCGTCGGCCAGGCCGTCGATCACGATTTCCAGGACGGCGCCGATTGCGGGGGACAACCGGCTGGCGACTGCGCCACGCAAGGTTGGGCAATACGCATCGTTGGTAGAAGCCATCAGTGCCTTGTATTTTGAACCGACCTTGGAACCCGACCGCACGATCCCGCCGGGGAAAGGCATGATCACGCCCTGCACGCCGGACATGGCGGCTATCGCCCGTTCGCAGGCCTCGAGCGCTTGCGCTTGTCCTGTTGCCAGGACCAGGAAATTGCCGCCACCGACGGCCCGCACCATTCCCGCCGATTCCTCGCAGAGGAATTCGCCATCCATCACCGCAATGCGCCAGTATCGCCGGCCGCCGATCATCTTCGACATCTGGAAGCCATCGCCGAAGAAGCGCAGGTTCCGGCCGAGATGGATGGGTTCGCCCTCGATTCCGGAAAATACCGCGGAAGTCGGCGAAGTCAGGACGCATTGGCCGACTCGGCGTTCGACCTGCTTGGCCAGTTCCTTGCCCGACACCGCAAACAGAAGCACGGAAACGCCGGGCCTGCCATCCGGCGTTTCCTCCGTCGACAATTCACCTTCGATGCCGGCTTCGCAGCCGCAGCCGATGACCGAGGTGGCGAAGCCGGTTAGCGCGCGCGCCGCATGCAAGGCCCACTTCAGGTTCAACGCCGTGATGACGAGCCGGGTGGCGCGCATGCCGAACGCCTCGGCAAAGGTATCGTCGATTGCGACGCCGTTGATTTGCATCAGTGCTTCCGGCTGCAGGCATGCACCAGCGTTTCGCGGCTTCCGCATTCCGCCAGCTCCTCCGCCGATATCGGAAAGTTATCGAAACGCATGGTGTGAAAACGGCTGAAATATTCGCGCAGGGTTTTTCCGATGCCGCGGTCGAAAGCGGGCTGCACCACATGCGTGCCGCCGCGAACCACTTTCACGATGCGCCCGCTTTCGACAACCAGTTCGCCGTCCTTGAATACGTATTCGGGCGCGGCGAACATGCGTTCGCGATCGGGAAGTTCCTTGTAGACCGTCACATCGGCGGCGGCGCCCGCTCCCAGATGCCCGCGATCTTCCAGGCCCAGGCTGCGTGCCGGACCCGCCCGGGTCATGATCGCAATCTCGTACAGGGAATATTCGCGGTCCATGCCGGACAGTTCGCTATGAGCCGCCGCGTCGGGATGGATTTGCGCCAGCTTCGAATTGCGGAAACTCCTGTCCATCAGCAACCGGATCAGGTGCGGATAGCTCGTGAAGGGCGCTCCGTTGGGATGGTCGGTGGTCAGGAAGATCCGCCAGGGATCCTTGACGCGCAGAAAGATCTCCAGGCCGATTGCCCATTGCAGCGCGTTGACGAAGTTTTCATCCCGGTAACGGAAAGGCACCACGCCGCAGCCGGCGTCGCACTCGATGTCCATGCACAGCCATTTGCCGGGATGGGCATGACGGCTGTTGCGGTACTGCGCCATCGTGTCTCCCGACGCAGTCACGGTCTGGCCGAACATGATCTGGCCGACGTCCGCGGAAACATTGTCCCGGGAATTGATAGCATCCGCGACCTGCCTGGCGGCAGAGGAGAATTTTCTCTCGCCTTCCCGTCCGTAGCTGTGGAACTGGATATGCGTGAGGTGAATGGGCAAGCCTTCGGCGGCGTCCATGGTGGCCAGGGTCGACTCCACGTTTCCGGGCACGCCGAGATTGCTGGCGTGCACATGCAGTGGAAACGGCACGGACAGGGCGTGCAATGCACGGGCCAGCGTGCGGAGGATCATCCTCGGCGTGATCTGGTAGTGGGGATGCAGATCGTCCACGTCGAGCTTCCGTGCATTGAACTTGAACGCGCTGATGCCGCCGGGATTGACGACCTTGATGCCGATGCATTGCGCGGCATGCAACGTCCACGCCACATAGTCATTGATTGTTCCCTGGTCGGCGCCGGCCGCGATGAGCCGCAGCAGGAAATCGTCATTGCCCAGCAACGCGTAGCCGCCCTTGTCGATGATGGGCGTGTCGCCCATTTCCATGTGCGCCTGGCGCGCATTCACCGGCAGGACTGCCGGTTCGAAGCACGCGGTGTAGCCCATCTCCGCGTACCGGTAACCGGTCGCGAAAGTGGAGGGCGCTGCGTACCCGCTCCCCGCGCGAGTCAGATCCGAAGCGGCGAACGCGTGGTCCCGATGATCTTCGGGCAGCATCGCCCGCGCCAGGTTGACCTTGCCACCTCCGATGTGGGTGTGAAGGTCGATCGCGCCCGCCATGACGACCCGGCCTGCGATGTCGTACTCGCGGTCGATACGGACACCCATGGCCGGGACATCGACAATCCGTCCGCCATGCAGGTACAGATCGGCGATTTTGCCGTCGACCCCGTTGGCGGGATCGTAGAGCCGGCCTCCCTTGAGCCGGATCATCCGTGGCCCTTCATCGATTCGGACAACATCAGCAGGGCCCGCGCGACGGAAGGCAGTTCGGTGTCGATCAGAGCATGCATGCGCAAGGCCACGACATTGTCGGTGCGGTAGAAATGTCCGGCATGGTGCACGCCGGGAATGGCCACGGGAATGAATACATCGCAATTCCGGTCATGCATGGCCGGACGCCCGAACAGGATCGTCGGGATTGTCCCGGCTTGCGGCACGCCATTGCCATCCAGGGCGGCGACGGCTATCACTGCGTCTATTGCCCTTTGCTCCGCGTGCCGCGCCGGGGAAGGAAGCGGCACGTCATACGCCGGCGGACCTTCGGCGAAACTGACCCGCAGGGGAAAGCCGGTCTGCCAGGTTGTCACCTGTGTCGCCGTGACATCGGCGCGCAACCCGGCGACGGGCAGGACCGAGAAGCGTGTGCGGACATTCAGGTCCCGGACCAGATCGCACATGGCCTGCACGGCGAGATCCGCGTGGGCAAAGTCCAGGCTGGCGGCGGCCCATGCCAGGACGCCGTAGCGTGCCGCCGCCATTTTTCCGACCAACGTTGAAAGCACATCCCGGCGGATTCCGGCGACGCTGCCGGCTGGCAGGTTGCGGCCCGCAAGCAAGCTTCTCAACGCCAGGAAAACTTCGGCGAGGTTTTCGACCGGGACCGGAACATGGTTGACGACTGGGTTCGATCCGGCGAGTTCGCCCGGCAAGTCGCCGAGCGCCCAGATCTCGCGCGTGCCGCCGGGAAACATGGGCTCCGCACCGCCGAAACAGCGCTCCAGAAAGCGCGGCAGGTATCCGGTGATGTCGCCTCCGGCCATCACCAGAAGATCCGCGCGATTCCGCACTTCGGTCAGTGTCGTGCTGATCCAGCCGCTGTCCTGCAAAACGAGCAGATTGCGCAATGCGGCGTCACTGTCGACATGGTCCACCATGCCGCGGCACCTTTCGGCCATTTCGATGAGCGCGCGCATCCCCGCGACATCGGTACCGGCCGACAGGAAAAGAGGACGCCTGGCTGCGCGAAGAATTTCGGCGGCACGCGCGATGGCCGACTCGAGCGTTGCCGGTCTGCCACCGACCAGCGGCGTGCCGCGGGAATGCGCGGATGCCGCGAACATCTCACGACTGCGCGCACAGCCGTTGGCGGTCACCGCCAGGCTCCCGGTGTTTGTCGCGATGCGCAGATCATCGCAGAGCAAGGCGCAGAAGGGACACGGCACATTGTCCGTTTCCCGCGACGTGGTGCGTTCACTCATATGCGCCCGGCGCAAGCCCGATGCGCGGCGAGCACCCCAAACCAGTGTGTCGCATTACTGCACACATTCCTCTCCGGTGCTTCGAAAGTGAACACATATCGAGGGAAAAATTTTCAGCTATTTCGCCAGGGTCGCGATGTAAACTTTAACCGATCTGCGAGCCCGCCAGCAGCGGCGATCGACGACGCCAAATGAAAATCGGCTTACACAAGGTTTCCATTACCGCACCGGCGAGATTGCACTTTGGATTTCTCGATCTGAATGGTTCGCGCGGCAGGCGCTTCGGCAGCATCGGCCTCGCGCTCGATGAGCCAACCGTATCGGTGACAGCGGAACGCGCTTCGTCATTTTCGGTATCGGGCATGCAGGCCGCCAGGGCGCGGAAGTTCGCGGACCTGATGCGAAGGCGCTTCGGATTGCCCGCGGATCTTCATCTCAACGTCGAGCGCGCCATTCCGGAGCATGCGGGCCTGGGCTCGGGTACGCAGCTCGGATTGGCGGTCGGTGTCGCGCTTACCAGCCTCTACCGGCTCGATCTGGGAATTCGCGAAGTAGCGGCAATCGTCGAACGCGGGCAGCGTTCGGGGATCGGTGTCGGCGCATTCGAATCGGGCGGTTGTCTGGTCGACGGCGGTCGCGGCGAAGACGAAGGACCGCCGCCGGTCGTTTCGCGGGTGGAGTTCCCCGGCGAATGGAGAATCGTGCTTGTGTTCGACCGCATCGCACGCGGATTGCACGGCAAAGACGAAAGTGCCGCATTCAGAAGACTGCCGGCGTTCCCGGAGGTGGAAGCAGGCAGGTTATGCCGGCTTGTCCTCATGCAGGCCCTTCCCGCATTGATGGAGCAGGATTTGAACATGTTCGGCAAGGCGATCGGAGAACTGCAGCGCGTCACCGGCGACTATTTCGCGCCCGCGCAAGGCGGTCGCTTTTCCAGCCCGCGGGTCGGACGCATGCTGGCCTGGATGGAAGGCCGGGGCATCAGCGGAGTCGGTCAGAGTTCCTGGGGGCCGACGGGGTTTGCCATCTGCGGCAGCGCCGAGGAGGCTGCTGCCCTGGCGCTGGCTGCCACGAGGGACAGCGGCCTCGCCGGCGATCTCGAGCTGCTGATCTGCGCGGGACGCAATCGCGGCGGCCTGGTGGAGGCGAAATCCTCGGGCGAGCCGGTGAAAGTGAACTCGCGATGACTTTGCCGGCTGCCGGAGCGTAGACGTGGAAAAGCCTTTCATCCTGCATTTGTTCACGCCCATGGCCCAGGCGAGTCCCTTCGACATCAACATGGCCTACGACTCGGGATACGGTGCGGTGGTGCCCTATGCGCACGTCGCGCCGGACCAGGTTGCGGCCCTGACGCAGGACGCCATTTTTTCCCGCGGGCCGAAGGGGGCAAGACGAACCGGTATTTTCATCGGCGGCCGCGACAACGGCATGGCGGCGGACATGTTCGATGCGGCGCGAAAAGCCATGGTGCCCCCGTTCGAGGTATCCGTGCTTGTCGATCCCAGCGGCGCCTTCACCACGGCCGCTGCAATGGTGGCAGCCGTCGAGAAACATCTGCTGGCCGGGCATGCCACCGATTTGAAGGGCAAGACGGTCATGATCTTCGGCGGCAGCGGACCGGTGGGTGCGGCTGCGGCCGTGCTGGCGTCGCAGGCCGGAGCGAAAGTCGGCATCGTCGGCCGCGAGGATGTTTCGCGCGCGCGGCGGACGGCGGAGGACTGCAATATGCGCTACGGCACCAGGGTCGAGCCCATCGAAGCGAATACCGAAACCCTGAAACTCGAAACGATGCGGAGGGCGGACGTCGTGCTTGCCACCGCCAGGGCGGGTCATCGCGTCGTCACCAGGGCGATGCTCGGAGCCGCTCCGCAGCTCCTGGTGGCCGCGGATGTAAACGCCGTTCCTCCGTCAGGCATAGAAGGCGTCGAAGCCATGGATGCCGGCAAGCCGATGGATCCGGCTTCCGGCACGGCGGTCGGCATCGGTGCGCTCGCCATAGGCAACATCAAATATCGGACGCAGCGCGGCCTGCTCGAGGCGATGCTCAAGACGGAGAAACCGCTTTACCTCGACATGCGCGATGCGTTCGTGGAGGCGCGAAGACATGCCGGCGTCGCCTGAGCAGGCCTTCCTGCTGCTGGTTTCGGCGTCCGGGCGCGCGCTTGCGCAGTCTGCCGCAAGATGCGGCATGCCCGTGGTGGTGCTCGACCTGTTCAATGATATGGATTTGCGCGCGCTGGCGAGTGCCAGTCGCTGCGTTGCCGGGCGTGGAGGGAAATTCGACGGAGCAAAGCTGCTCGCCGCCGCCACGGAGCTTTGTCCGCCGGAAGCTTGCGCGGGCGTCGTGTATGGCTCGGGTCTGGAGGGGCGGCCGCGCCTGCTCGAGAGATTGGTGCGCGGGCGCAAGCTGTTTGGAAATGCGCCCGCGACCGTCGCCATGCTCAAGGATCCGCTGCGTTTCTTTCCCTTGCTCGCTTCCCTCGGCATCGCGCATCCGCCGGTCCGCCTGGAGCCGCCGGACGATGCTTCATGCTGGCTGGTGAAGCGCATCGGTGGCGCGGGCGGCAGCCACATAAAGCCAGCGCGTTCCCGGCATCGCGCGCGACCGCATCGCTATTTCCAGGCGCGGCAGCCGGGACGGACGCTGTCCGCGCTGTTCGTGGCGGACGGACGGCAGGCGCAGTTGGTCGGCTTCAATGAACAATGGCATACCACCGCGCGCCGGTCGTCTCCGTACTGTTACGGCGGCGCCGTCAGCCGTCCGGCGGTACCGGCATCGGTGCGCGCGGGCGTCGCGTCGATGCTCGATGAACTGGTCAGGGCCACGCACCTGGTGGGGCTCAATGGCATGGATTTCATCCTCGACGGCGAAACCCCTTGCGTGCTCGAGATCAACCCGCGTCCCACGGCGACGATCGATCTGTATGACGCGGACGTCGAGGGCGGCCTGGTGGCTCTGCACCTGGGTGCCTGCCGTGGCGAGCTTCCGCCGATTTCACAGTCGGGCGGCTCGCGGGCGCACGCCATCGTCTATGCGGACAGGCCGCTGCGCGTTCCCGCCGGCATGGCATGGCCGCAATGGTGTACCGATCTTCCGGCAGGCGGCAGCCAGATCCCCGCCGGCGCGCCGGTGTGCAGCGTCCATGCGGCGGCACCCACCAGCGTCGAGGCCCGTGAGCTCGTCGCCGCGCGCAGGATGCAAATGGAAACCGCTCTATGGGAGCGGGCCGCATGAGTGCGAGTGAGGCCAGCCGCAAGATCGCGGCCGATCAGCGTCAACAGGCGATCGCGGCGCATTGGCCGAGCGTGAACGCTCTCGCGGCACCGCTCGCCGCCGCACTTGTCGCCGATGCGTCGAACCTTCGGCTGGGCGTGGAGCGATATGCCAACGGCTGCGTGCTTGTCGATGCGGGCATCGCGTTTCGCGGCGGCATCGAGGCGGGCAGGCGCATTGCCGAGATCTGCATGGGCGGCCTGGGGAATATTTCCCTCCAGGCGTGCGGTACGACCACACGCTGGCCCTGGTGTGTGTGCGTCCACAGCGCCGATCCGGTACTGGCCTGCCTCGCCAGCCAGTACGCCGGATGGAGCCTTTCCCATGGGGAGGGAAAGGATGCGTTCCAGGCGCTCGGCTCCGGCCCCGGGCGGGCGGCGGCGCGCCGCGAGGAATTGTTTGCCGAACTCGCCTATCACGATCTTGCGGAATCGGTGTGCCTGGTGCTGGAAGTCGACCGGAAGCCGCCGCTGGAGTTGACGGAAAAGATCGCGCGCCAATGCGGCGTCGCGCCCGGGAAAGTCACGCTGGTTCTCACCCCGACCCGTTCCCTTGCGGGTGTGGTGCAGATCGTGGCGCGTGTCCTGGAAGTGGCCCTGCACAAGGCGCACGCCCTGGGATTTCCGCTGGTCCATGTTGTGGACGGAATGGGAACGGCGCCGCTGCCTCCGGCGGCGGCCGATTTTCTTACCGCGATGGGTCGGACCAACGACGCAATCCTGTTCGGCGGACAAGTGCAGCTCTACGTCGATTGCGACGATGCCGACGCGGAGCGCCTCGCGAAGACGCTGCCGTCCAGCGCGTCGAAGGACTACGGCAAACCCTTTTCACGCGTGTTCAAGGAGGCGGAATACGATTTTTACCGGATCGATCCCAATCTGTTCGCGCCCGCCGTCGTCGCAGTGACGGCATTGAAGAGCGGCAGCACTTTTCACGCGGGTTCAGCGGACGAGACGCTCCTGGAAATGTCTTTCGGAGGCACGGATGACTGAGATCGCAATCCTCACGGACGATCCGGGATGGCACGGAGCCCGCCTGCGGGAGGCTTTCGCACTGCGCGGTGCGAATGCCCGTTTCGTATCGCTTCGCGAGTGCCGTTTCGAGTTCGACCAACCGGCGCGCAGCGTGGTCATTCCCGGATTCGGCGATGGTCTGCCGGACGGGGTTTTCGTGCGCGGTGTGCCCGGAGGCACCCTGGAGCAGGTGGTGCTGCGGCTCGATGTGCTGCACGCGCTGAAACTGATGGGCGTGCCTGTATACAACGATGGGCGTGCCGTCGAACGCACTGTCGACAAGGCGATGACCAGCTTCATCCTGGCGCAGGCGGGCATTCCCGCGCCCGCCACCTGGATCACCGAATCCCGGCAGGAGGCGGAAGCCATCGTCGCAACAGCGGCTGCCAAGGGCGAGGAGATCGTGATCAAGCCGCTGTTCGGCTCCCAGGGTGTGGGTCTGAAGCGGGCGGCACAGGTTGAGAATCTTCCGGAATCCGGGGAGTACGACGGCGTCTACTATCTGCAGCGCTATGTCAGCCCTGCCGATTCCGGCTGGCACGACTGGCGCGTATTCGTAATCGACGGCACGGCGGTCGCGGCGATGATCCGTCGCGGCAGGGACTGGATCACCAACGTCTCGCAGGGCGCGAGCTGCGAAGCGGCGGACCTGGCCGATCGCCAGGATTTGCGATCGCTCGCGGAGAACGCCGTGAAGGCGCTGGACATGGACTATGCGGGCGTGGATCTGATCCGGGATCGCGAGGGCCGCGCGCTGGTGGTGGAGGTCAACGGCATTCCTGCGTGGAAAGGCCTGCAGTCCGTAAGCCGGATCAACCTCGCGCAAAGGCTGGCGGATGATTTTCTCGACCGGCACCTGGGCCGCCGGATGTTGCATTCGGTCGCATGAGCGCGGTCCTCCACAGGAACACGGGGACCATATGAGCATGGAGACAAGGTTCGCACTCGATCCGGCCACGGTGGCAGCCGCGGTCCGCGAAGCATGCCTGGCCGAGCTGCGGGCATTCAAGCCGGGCAACGTCAGCTTTGCATCCGCGGGTCACGGCATGCAGGCGGCGGATTTCGTGGCCAGCGCGCACGCCGTGGCGGGGATCATCGCCGCACCAGCCGCTGGAGTCGGGGAACGCATTCTGCGTGCCATCGAATCGACGCGGACTGTGATCAATTTGAATACGAATCTCGGAATCGTGCTGCTCTGCGCGCCGCTGGTGCAGGCGGCCATGCAGTTGTCCGCCGAACGCAGCCTGCGCCTGCGCCTCGATCGCGTGCTTGCCGCGCTGGATGTGACAGACGCGGAGCTGGCGTTCAGCGCCATCAGGCTGGCCCGGCCAGGCGGGCTGGGCGAATCCGATCGATACGACGTGTCGCAGACACCGCGCGTGACGCTCCTGGAAGCGATGCGGGAGGCGCGCCAGCGGGACCGGATTGCGGCGCAGTACGTGACCCGATACCACGATGTACTCGAGACCGGAGTGCCGGTTGCGCGCCGGGCCGCGCGGCGCTGGGGCCGCGCGGACTGGGTGGCGGTCACGGTTTACCTCGCGTTTCTTTCGCGCTTCGCGGACAGCCATATCGCCCGCAAGCACGGCAACGAAACGGCATTCGCGGTGACCCGGGAAGCGGGCGAACTGGAAATGCTGCTGGCAGGCTCGACTGACCCGGGCGAGGCAATGCCGATGCTCGAGGCGTTCGACCGGCGCCTCAAGGCCCGCTCCGTCAACCCGGGGACCAGCGCCGATCTGACGGTGGCGACGTTGTTTGCAATGGATCTGGACGATTTGCTGGATGCAGCCTTCCGCGCCCAGGCACGGCAGGCCGGCATCGGCGAACCGGCTGGCAGGTGAGGCGGGCTGCGGCCCGCATTTGATCAACTTCGAAGGTAGACAACCTGAGACAGGAGGAGAAGATGGCGAAAATAACTGGCACATGCGTGGGCGAATCCCTGATCGGCGACGGCAATGAGGTCGCCCACATCGATTTGCTCATCGGACCGCGTGGTGGTCCGGTGGAAGCGGCGTTCTGCAATGCGCTCACCAACAACAAGGATGGCTTTACTTCGCTTCTGGCCGTGGTGGCGCCGAACCTGATCACCAAGCCGGCGACGGTAATGTTCAACAAGGTGACGATCAAGGGCGCCAAGCAGGCGGTACAGATGTTCGGACCGGCGCAGCGCGCCGTGGCGATGGCTGTCGCCGACAGCGTTGCCGAAGGCGTGATCCCCGCCAACGAAGCGGACGACCTGTTCATCTGCGTCGGCGTGTTCATCCACTGGCAGGCCGAAGACGACAAGAAGATCCAGGACTACAACTACAAGGCCACCAAGGAGGCCATCGCGCGCGCGGTCAAGGGCGAGCCGAAGGCATCCGAGGTCGTTTCCAAGAGGGGCAGCGTGGATCACCCGTTCCAGGCGCACAAGTAGTCCTGCAGGCCATGAGATCGAAGCCCGCACCGTTTCGCGGTGCGGGCTTCTTGTCTTTGCGGAGGATTGCGGGATGTCTTCACGCCGGGCGCGCGCGCTCCCCCAGTTCGAGAACATCGGCGCGGCTGATGCTGCCGTCGTGCAGTGCCGTCGCGATGAGCGCACCTTCCGCGCCTGCTTCCGCGATCTGCCGCAAGTCCGTCGCCGACCGAACGCCGCCCGCCGCGTACACTTCGCAACGTGAAGATTTGGTCCGGCCGAGGGCGGTGATCAACCCGAGGTCGGGGCCGGCACCGCTGCCGACCCGGCGGACGTTCATGGCAAGGACCCGCTCCGGCCAGTAGCGTGCAGGATCTGCAAGCAGCGCCGGCGGCCCGTTGAACCGGTCGCCCGCGAAATCCAGGGAAAGCACCGGAGCCGGGGCCCGGCAATTTCGCATGGCAGCGAGCATGAATTCCGCATCGGCCAGGGATTCGCTGCCGATGACCGGCCGGCCGAGTCCTGAGGCGATCCAGCGCTCAAGCGACGGGAGGTTGGCGATGCCGGAGTCGACCCAGAGT
>DASVNF010000183.1:0-20153 GCA_036384015.1 Burkholderiales bacterium | reverse complement strand
TCCAGTTGCTTGGCGAAATAGCTGGCCAGTGTCGGCACCAGGTCATGGCCTTGCGCGGTATGCAGGGCAATGGCGTGGCGCAGCATGTCCATGGTGGCCGGCATTTGTGCGGTGACCGCGGGGTCGGCGGCGTGGGCAGCGGCACCTATGAACAAGGCCATGGAACTTGCGAGGACGGTCGTGGCAAGTCGCATATTTCCCCTCGGATTGGCTGATGCGGAATGCACCGCCAAGGAGTACCACAGGGGTTGTCGCCTGTCAGTAGTGCATCAGGCATGGGAAGCTTGAGTGGCTATAGGTATGAAAAAGCCCGGGGATCGCTCCCCGGGCTTTTCTGTTTTTACAACATGGAGGCGAAGACTTACTTCGCTTCCTTCTCCATCAACTTGGCAACCATGCTCGCCGGTACTTCTTCGTAATGATCGAAGATCATCGTGAAGGTGCCGCGGCCGCTGGTGGCCGAGCGCAGGAAGTTGATGTAGCCGAACATTTCCGCCAGCGGCACGAAGCCCTGCACGAAAGCCTGCACGCCCTTGTGGCCCTGGTCGGTCACCTGGCCGCGGCGGCGGTTGACGTCGCCGATGATGTCGCCCAGATAGTCCGCCTCGGTCACGACTTCGATGCGCATGATCGGTTCCAGCAGCTTCGGCTTGCTGGCCCGGTGCGATTCGCGGAAGCAGGCGCGGCCGGCGATTTCGAAGGCCAGGGCCGAGCTGTCCACGTCGTGATACTTGCCGTCGACCAGGCGCGCCTTGAAATCGACGACTTCGTAGCCCGCAACCTGGCCGCGCTTGCTTTCTGTGCGGATGGCGTGCTCGACCGCGGGAATGAATTCGCGCGGGATGCGGCCGCCGACGACTTCATCGGAGAACTGCACGCCGGAACCGGCGGGAAGCGGCTCGAACACCATTTTCACTTCCGCATACTGCCCCGAACCGCCGGACTGCTTCTTGTGCGTGTAAATGTGCTCGACGGTATTGCCGAAGGCTTCACGGAAACTGACCTTCGGCCGGCCCATGTTGGCTTCGACGCCGAGCTCCGTGCGCATGCGGTCGATGGTGACTTCGAGGTGCAGTTCGCCCATGCCGCGCAGCACGGTCTGGCCGGTCTCCTGGTCGACTTCGAGGCGCAGCGACGGATCGGCCTTGGCCATCTTGTAGAGCGCGGTGGACATCTTGTCGATGTCGCCGCGCGTCTTCGGTTCGACGGAGACACTGATGACGGGGTCGGGAAAGCGCATCCGCTCCAGCAAGGCCGGATGCGCCGGATCGGAAAGCGAATCGCCGGTCTCCGTTTCCTTCATGGAAACGAACGCGCAGATGTCCCCCGCGCGGACTTCGTCGATGTCCTTGGTGACGTTGGCCTGGACTTCGACGATGCGGCCGATGCGCTCTTTGCGGTCGCGGGTGACGTTGAGCAGCGTATCGCCCTTCTTGATGACCCCCGAATAGACGCGCACGAAGGTGAGCGTGCCGAACTGGTCGTTGATGACCTTGAACGCCAGCGCGCGCGCCGGTGCATCGTCCCTCACCTCCTGGACGCCGATCACCTTCCCGTCCGGATCAACCATTGAAATGCCGCCGTTCTCCCCCGGGAAAGGCATGTAGTCGACAACGCCGTCGAGCAGCTGCTGCACGCCCTTGTTCTTGAACGACGAGCCGCAGAATACGGGGACCAGCGCCCCGGTCACGGCGCCCTTGCGGATGCACTGCTTCAGGGTAGCCAGGTCGAACTTGCCCGACTCGATGAATTCCATGAACGCGTCTTCATTGAGCGCCAGGGCGGTCTCGAGCAGCTCCTTGCGCAGTTCCGGGATGCGGTCGATCCACTCGTTGTCCTGGTTGGATGCGAACTTGAAGCGGGCGCGCAGCGATTCCAGCGGCACGGTTTCCCAGACGCTGTCCTTGTCGTCCGAATTCCAGATATACGCCGCGCCGGCGACGAGGTCGGCCATGCCGGTGAACTCGTCGTGGCTGCCGATCGGGATGTGGCACAACAGGGCATTGGCCCCCAGGCGCTCCTTGATCCCCTTCACGCAATGGGCGAAATTGGCGCCCATGCGGTCCATCTTGTTGACGTAGCACATGCGCGGCACGTTGTACTGGTTGGCCAGGCGCCAGTTGGTCTCGGTCTGGGGCTCCACGCCGGCAACGCCGTCGAACACGACGACGGCGCCGTCCAGCACGCGCAGGCTGCGGTTCACCTCGATGGTGAAATCGACGTGCCCCGGGGTGTCGATCACGTTGACCTGGAAGCCCTTCCATTCGGTGGAAACCGCCGCGCTCTGGATGGTGATCCCGCGCTTGCGTTCCTGCTCCAGGTAATCCGTGGTGGTACTGGCCTTGCCGTCCTTGGTGTCGTGGACTTCGATGATCTGGTGTTTGCGGCCGGTGTAATAGAGCACCCGCTCGGTTGTCGTGGTCTTGCCCGCGTCAATGTGCGCGATGATCCCGATGTTGCGGTAAAGCTTGAGCTCCTTCTGCCTGGCCATGATGTCGTCTTCTCGTCAATAAAAGGGTATCCCGGGGGGCCTTGCCCGCCGAAGGTGTGCACTATATAGATTTGGCGCGATTTGGGGAGGGGAAAGCGCCAGTTTTTAGGGGTAAGAGCCTTGCTTTTTATGCAAAAACAGCCCGCCGGGGCTTCCGGGGGGTATTTTCGGACCATGGCCAGTCGACGAGTGGGAAATACAGGCCGGAATCGGGGCAAAAAAGGCCGGAGTGTCCAGGCTAGTCGGGAGGGGTGCTAATTAAGCAAATGCTCGCAAAATGACCCCAACTAGTGCCCCACGTCCTCCCTCTCACCAGGAAGTGGTGAGAAGTAAGTTGTAGCCGATTCAGCCCTTAACCTTCGACAGGTCTGCCGCTCTCCAGAGGTACCAGCTGGCTACCGAGCGATAAGGCTTCCACTTGGCACCCGGCTTCAACAGGTCTTTCGGCGCGGGCATCTTGCGTTTCCTGTACACCGCCGCGAAGCCGGCGCGGATGCCATAGTCGTCCACCGGCAGCACGTCCGGCCGGCCGAGACGGGACATCAGCAGCATCTCCACGGTCCAGCGGCCGATGCCGCGCACCTGGGTCAGGCGTTCGATCAGGACCTCATCGTCCATGCCGTGTGCTTCCGCGAGCGTGGGGATCTCTCCATCCGCCGCCTTGCGCGCGAGGTCGCGGATCGACAGCAGTTTGTTGTTCGAAAGCCCGGCCGCGCGCAGCGTCCGGTCCGGCGTTCGCAGAATTCCTTCGGCTGTCAGGCCCTGCGCAACCGGAAACAGCGCGCAGACCCGCGCGAAAATCGCCGCGGCCGCCCGGCCGTTGAGTTGCTGGTAGACGATCGCTTCGGCGAGGGCCGCGAATATCCCTGTCGCGCGGCGCAGTCGCATGCGGTACGGACCCACCTCGTCCATCAGCCGGGCGAGCACCGGGTCGGCGGCGCGCAGATGGGAGAGTGCCGCTTCCGGATCGAAGCCGAGCACACCGTCGCCTTCGAACAGCGACGACTGGCCATTCGCAAGCGCGCTCTCGATGGAGAGCAGGCGCAGTTTGGTCGCGATGCCGCCACCGGCCGAGAAGCCGCCGACCTTGCCGCCCGCAGCAAGCACCCGGTGACAAGGCACGACGATCGCGAACGGGTTCCTGCCGAGGGCCTGCCCGACCGAGCGGGCCGAGCCGGGCATGCCAAGCTTTGCGGCGACTTCGCCGTAGGAAAGCGTCGCGCCCGGTGGGATGCCGCGTGCGGCTTCATAGACCTTGCGGTGAAATGGCGGCACCTTGTCCATGTCGAGCGCAATCGCGGAAAGGTCGCTGGCCTCGCCGCGCAACAGCGCCGCGATCCGGTCGAGCGCGCGCTGCACATCGGCGGGCGGCGGCACTTCCTGCGCATGCGGATGGCGCTTCAGCAGGCGCGCACGCGTCTCGGCGTCGCGGATTTCCGGAAGCCGGATCCCTGTCACCCCGCGCTCGCTCCAGGCAAGTCCGCAACGGCCGATCGGCGTGTCAAAAAAAGTCATGCCCTGCACTGTCATGCTGCGATCCTTGTCCACCGTTCAGTCGTGTGACTTGGAAAAACCTGCTGTCCCGAAATTAAAAAATCAGCCAAGCATGGTGGCAACCTGTAAACCGAGCAGGACCAGCGCCGAGACCAGGCTGGCATAGGGAACCCAGGCTGGCACCGTATACGTGTTCCCGACGGGTGGACCGGCGCGTTTCATCCTGATCAGGGCGAGGCTGATGATTGCAAACACCGCCAGGACCGCGAAACTCGTCACCTTGGCCAGCGTGACCAGAGGCAACGCCAGCGCCAGCACCAGGACGGCCAGGGAAACCAGGATCGTGGCGAATATCGGAGTCTGCGTCCGCGCATTCAGTTTGCCGATCCCCTTCGGCAACCAGCCTTCGCGGCTCATGCCATACAGCATGCGTGCCGCCATGATGATCTGCACCAGGGCACCATTGACGACCGCGAAAAGACTGATCGACGCCATCACCTTGGGGCTCGCGCCCGTCGCCTGCTCGAACATGAGCGCAAGCGGCGCCTCGCTTGCCGAAAGCTGGTCGAGTGGCAGGACGAGGACGGCCGCCAGCGATACAGCCAGGTACAGCACGGTGGAGATGACGATGGCGAGCAGGATGGCACGTGGCAGTGTGCGTTCCGGATTCTTGACCTCTTCGGCAACGTTGACCATGTCCTCGAACCCGATGAACGCGTAGAACGCCAGGAAACCGCCGAGGAAAATTCCCTGCCAGGCGGCAAGTTCGATCGGCGGGACCAGTTCCGGCAGCCGTTCCGGCAGGACGCCGAACGAGGCGTAGGCGACGCCGATGATCAGCAGCAGTCCGCCGACTTCAATGACGGTCGCCACGGCCGTGGCGGCCACCGATTGGGCGATGCCCCAGGCTGCCAGCAATGCCAGCGCAATCACGACGCCAATGATGATCATCGTTTCGGGAATCTCGAGGAACACGCGGAAGTAACCGACGAAGCCCCTCGAAATTGTCGCGGCCGAAACCAGGCCCGAGAGCACGATCAGGATTCCCACCAGGATGGACAGCCAGCGCAGGCCGAATCCCTTCTGCGTATAGACGGCCGCTCCGCCGGCAAGCGGATATCGTGAGCAGAGTTCCATGTAGGTGAAGGCCGAAAGCCCCGCGGTGACCGCCGCCAGTGCAAATGAAATGGGCGCGTACATTCCGGCGGCGCCCGCCACTTTGCCCACCAGGACATAAATCCCCGCGCCCAGGATGGTGCCCAGGCCGTAAAACGTGATCAGCGGCAACGACAGCGATCGGCGCAGTACCACGCTGCCGGAAGAGGTCCGGTCTGCCGGGTCGATTGCCTCCGCTGTTGCCATGGCCGCGTCCTTTCGTTGTAAAAGCGGATTGTGCGATAAATCGCGCCGGCAGGCAGGAAACGCCGGCAAACAAAAAGGCGACCGGTTGGCCGCCTTTCGTTTGCTGCCCGGCAGAAGGTTCATTCCTTGCCGATCTGATAAAGCTCCTCATTGTCCTCGACGATCTTGCCCGACGTGGCATCGACTTCGACCTTGTGCTCCTTGCCGTCGGCCATCCGGATGTCGAATTCGTAAGACGCGGCGCCATCGGGTTCGATCTCGTATTCCACTTCGATGATCTCGCCTGCATGGCGTTCGAGGGCGGTCTTGCGGGCCTGCTCCTCGGTCACTTTGACTTTTGCCGCGAACTGGGCTTCCGTGGCCGAGGACACCTCCTCCTCGACCTCGGTGATCTTGCCGGTGTTCCCGTCGCATTCGATGTCCCAGGCCTTGCCGTCCTTCGACTCGATGTCGAACTCGTACGTCGGAACGCCCTTCTCCCTTTTCATTTCCATCTTGATCACCGTTCCGGCATGCGCCTCGAGCGCGGCGGACATGCACTTCTCCAGGCCGGCCTTGGTCTTGGGAAGGGCTTCAGCGGCAAACGGCGCCGTTGCGGACAAGGCGATCAGGCCGGCAGCGGAAAACAGCAGTACTGATTTCATGGCGTACTCCTTGAGATCGATTGATGGGAACACAACGCGATGCCGGCCGGCTGTTGTTGCGCTGCAATAGGACATTTTCCCAATGTCGGCCGCGGCGTTTTTCCGCAGTGCAGAACATAGCGGCATCAGCCAGGCGACCGAACGATGAAAATGTCCCTCCGGCGGTACCCCCCGAAACGCTTCTTGTTATAGAGACACCTTTGATAAGGTCTCGTTCAGTGAACGTGCAGGCATGCCTGCTTTCGGTCTTGTGAACTCATTGGAGAACAGTTTGAACGCCCTGCCTGAGAACGCCCTGCCCGCCGGCATCCGCGCCCGGTTCGTCGACAACAACAACGGCCTCAGGATGCACATCCTCGAATCCGGCCACGAAACCAGGGGCCGCCCGCTGGTCCTGCTGTTGCACGGTTTCCCGGAACTGGCTTATAGCTGGCGGAAGGTGATGCTGCCCATTGCTTCTGCCGGGTATCACGTCGTTGCGCCCGACCAGCGGGGCTACGGGCGCACCACCGGCTGGGATGGCAGCTACGATGGAGACCTGGTTTCGTTCCGCATGCTCAACCTCGTGCGGGACATTCTCGGCCTGGTTTCCGCGCTCGGCTACCGCGACGTGAAAGGCGTCTTCGGCCACGACGCCGGCTCCCACGTGGCGGCCTGGTGTTCGCTGATCCGGCCCGACGTGTTCCGCTCGGTCGCCATGATGAGCGCGCCGTTTGCCGGCCCTCCCGCGTTTCCATTCGGCACGGACGGCGGCAGGGCGGAAGCGCCTGCTGCCGACATCCACAAGGAACTCGCCGCGCTGAAGCGGCCGCGCAAGCATTACCAGTGGTATTACTCCACCCGCCCGGCCAACGACGACATGTGGAAATGCCCGCAAGGGGTTCACGCTTTCATGCGCGCCTACTACCACCACAAGAGCGCGGACTGGAAACAGAACCAGCCTTTCCCGCTCAAGGCCTGGGTCGCAACCGAACTCGAGAAAATGCCGACCTACTACATCATGGACCTGGCCGAAAACATGGCGGAAACGGTCGCGAAGGAAATGCCCTCCCCGGCCGAGATCGCGGCGAACAAATGGCTGCCTGAAAAGGAAATGGCGGTCTACGCGGAGGAATACGGCCGCAATGGCTACCAAGGCGGATTGCAGTGGTATCGCACCAACACCGGCGGCGGCAATACGGCGGACTTGCGGATCTATTCCGGCCGCACGATCGACGTACCGTCGTGTTTCATCGCCGGCAAGAGCGACTGGGGCATCTATCAGCGTCCCGGCGGCGACATGATCACGATGCAGAAGGAAGTACTGACGAACATGGCGGGCGGCTGCCACCTGGTCGATGGCGCGGGACACTGGGTGCAGCAGGAACAGCCTGAAGCAGTAGTCGGATTGCTCCTGGAATTTCTGAAGACTACAGCGAAGATCTGACTTTCAAGTCAGGTTCCTTGAGTCAGTAGTCGCTCCAGTTCGTCCAGGAATCCAAGCTGCCCCTCCTGCAGTTTTTCCCGGGCCGCGGGAATCGTGAACCACTCGCCGCGGTCCACCTCGGGGAATTCCCGCTGCTTCCCCGAGCGCGGCGGCCAATCCATCGAGAAAGTGTTGCTCACGATCGTCGAGGCGTCGAGATTGCCCTCTACCGCCCACGCGTAAATGATTTTTCCGCTTTTCTGTTTCAGCGGTACCAGAGCGACGAATTTTCCTCTGACCGGCGATCCCGTTTCCTCGAGGAACTCCCGCTTTGCGGTTTCCAGGGGATCAGCTCCATCTTCGAACTCGCCTTTCGGGATGGACCAGGCGCCGGTGTCTTTCTTCGCCCAGAACGGGCCGCCGGGATGCACAAGCAGGACTTCCAGCGCTCCGGAGCGGATTCGATAAAGCAGGATTCCGGCACTGAGCTTCCTTGCCATTCAACCGCCTCAATCCCAGTCCTTCGGATCCGACTTGTAGTCCTCCGCGATCAATCGCCGCAGTTCCCTGAAGTCACTCGGCAAGCGGCCGCTGATGTCACCCCAGGCACGCGCAAAGGCGGGGCGGGCGAGATGCGCCCGGATGCCGCTGCACCAGAAATCGAAGGTGCGCCTGCTGACGCGCCCCTTGCGGCGCAGGAAGACCTGGCCGTTGCTCAAATCGAAGTAGTGATAGAACTCATCCAGCGATTCCCTGTGATCCTCGTCGGAAAGCGTTCCGCCGAGCAGGGCCTCGATGGGAAAGGACGCCGCAAGAGCCCGATATTCCGCGGCCATCGTGTCCTCGAAATCGGTCACCGACTGCCGGGCGGCGATGCGCAACTGGATTACCGCGAAGGCAAGACCGAGAGCGGTAGCGACGGCGGCGGCGGCGTTAAGTGCCGATAGGGCATCCATTTCCATGGCCAATATCCCCCGTTGAAGAAAAGAAACATCGAGCTATGAATTCGACCTCGATCAGGCGAGCGACACCACCCGGACCGGCATTTCGCGATGGATCCGGAAGCCCATTCTCTCGTACATGCGAACCGCCCGCTCGTTGTGCTTCAGGACATGGAGGAACGGCGTTTCTCCCCGGTGAAGCTGCCGGCGGATGACATGGAACATGATCTCGCGCGCAAGTCCCTTGCCCTGGTATTCCGGGTGAACGCAGACGGCACTCACCTCGTGCAGGTTGCCCGCCTGCATGCGCTCGCCCGCCATGGCGACCAGGCGGCCTTCGAAAAGATATCCGAAGTACTCGCCCATCTCGATCGTCCGGCTTCCGAACGGCCCGGGATTCGTCGCCGCCGCGAGCGCCTGCGCATCGGCCACGTGGGTTGCATCCAGCCTGACCGGTTCCACGGCGGCCCCGCCCTTCGGCATCGCCGCATCCCAGGCCATCTTTACGATGGTCGTTTCAACCTCGAGATTCCAGCCGCGCGGCATCGCGCCCTGCCACCCGAGGCAATACAAGCGCTCCGAGGAACGGCAGTACGGACGCAGCGCGTCGAAGTCGGGGGATTCCGGAACCGGAAAGCCCACCAGCGATGTTACGTCGCCCTGGTATCTCAGGACCCGGTCGTCGCCCTCGGCAAAGCGGCGATGCGGTCCCGCCAGGGAATGCCAGACGATGTTGTCGAGAAGTTCCAGCATGAAGCAAGGACACGCCCGAGCCGGCTCAACCCGCCGCTTCCTGGATGAGCTCGATGCTCACGCCGTCCGGAGCGGCGACATAACAGAGGACCAGCCCCGGCTTGAATTCCCAGGGCTCAACCACCATGCGCACGCCTTTCTCTTTCAGCTTCGCACAGAATGCGTGAAGGTCGCCGCGATAGGTAAAGCCGAAGTGATCGGTGCCCCACTCGTCGTGGCTGGAGAAGCCATCGAAGTGCTGCATGGGCCTGGTCTCACCGGGATGCTCGCCGGGCCGCTGACCGCGGATGACGATCGTCATGCCGGAGACCCGGACATCGATCTGCGGCGCGCCGCGCAAGTTCTCCTGCACGGCGGAGACTTCCCCGCCGAACATCTCCTCGTACCACTTCGCTGCCGCCTTCGGATCGCGGCTGATCAGGTGGATGTGGTCGAATGCCAGCATCTCGTTCATTTCATGCCTCCCTATATTTCGGACTTCTGCTATAACTCTCAACGCAGGACGTAACTTGCCAGCACCGACTGAACTTCGTAGATGCTCAGTTTCTTGTTGAATTTCTTCTGCACCGGGATCGGGTTGCTGGAGATCCAGATCTTCAGTTCCGCATCCAGGTCGAAATGCCCGCCGGTTTCGACGCTGAAATGCGAGATGCTCCTGTACGGGATCGAGTGATATTCGACCTTGCTGCCCGTGAGTCCCTGCTTGTCGACCAGTACCAGGCGCTTGTCGGTGAAGACGAAATAGTCGCGGATCAGCTGGTAGGCATGCTCCACCTTCTCGCCTGGCGCCAGGACTTGCGCGAATTCATCCTGGACTTCGGCCGCATCGATTTTCGAGGCGTTGCCGAGAACCTGGTCAAGCAACCCCATCGAGCCTCCTCATTCCAATGGCGTGGGAATACCTGACGTTAATGTAAACGAGGCTGGCCAGAAGTCCAAGGAACAGCCACGGCCCATTCTTGAGAAGCAATGCAGCAATCACAAACCGCTGCCGAATCTGTGCTAAGTTTCCGCAAAATACCAACAAGGATGAGTCATGTCCGCCGTCGCACCCGCCTTCGAATCCATCACCAGCCTTTCCTCCCGCATCGCCAACGGCAGCACCGCCCCGGTAAAAGTCGCCGAAGAACTGCTCGGCCGGATCAACACACTGGACGGCAAGCTGCGCGCCTTCATCAAGGTCATGCCGGATCACGCGCTGGCGCAGGCCGACGCCGCCGGGAAGGCATTGAAGAGCGGGGGAAACGGACCCCTGGTCGGGATCCCGTACGCGGCAAAGGATCTGTTCGACGTGAAGGGCGTACCGACCACGGCCGGTACGCATCTGCTGGCGAACAACATTGCGAAGGAAGACTGCACGGTGGTGCGCAAGCTCGACGCCGCGGGCTTGGTATTGCTGGGCAAGACCCACACAGTGCAATTCGCCTATGGCGCGCCGGGCATCAACCACGACCATGGCACGCCGCACAATCCCTGGCACAAAGTCCCGCATGCGCCGGGCGGATCGTCGAGCGGCAGCGCAGTGGCAGTCGCCACCGGATTGGTGCCTTTCGCGCTTGGCACGGACACGGGTGGTTCGGTGCGTGTTCCCGCAGCGTTATGCGGCATCGTGGGCCTGAAGACGACCGTGGGTCGGGTGAGCCGTGCGGGCGTCTATCCGCTGAGCTGGACGCTGGATAGCGTGGGGCCCATCACGCGCTCGGTCGAAGACGCCGCGCTGGTCTATCAGGTCATGCAAGGCTCGGATACGAAGGACGAATCCACCACGGGCGTCGGCGTGCACGATACGCTGCGGGGCCTGAAGGAAGGGGTGAAGGGCCTGCGGATCGCTTTCGGCGAAACCACGTTTTTCGACGACCTCGATCCCGAGGTTGAAAAAGCGGTCCGCGAAGCGGGAAAGGTGTTCAGCTCCCTGGGTGCGCAGTTCACCAGTATGGAAGTGCCCGAAGCGGCAGCGGCATGGTCGGAGAAAAACCGCGGCCTCCTGATCCCCGCCGAAGGATGCGTAGCCAACAGCGAGCTGTTGGACAAACACCTTGATGTACTCGATCCGGTGATAGGGCCGCGCATGCTCACCGGGCGCAAGCTGTCCGCCCCGGACTACTTTATTTTGCTGCGGCGTTACGCGGAACTGCGGGAACAGGTGCGGGCAACCTTGCGCGATATCGATGCCCTGATCGTGCCGACCACCATGAGCCCGGCCTGGCCCTTGACGAAAATCGATGCCGGCTCCGAGAGCTATCTCGACTACAACATGCGGGTTCATCGCAACACCGGGATCGGCAACATCCTCAATCTCTGCGCCGTTTCCGTGCCATGCGGCTTCACCTCGGAGGGACTGCCGATCGGGCTGCAGATTTACGCCAAGCCTTTCCACGAGGACATGGCGCTGCGGGTTGCGTACGCCTACGAACTGGCAACGCAGTGGCATATGCGGCGCCGGCCTCCGCTCGCCACGACCCCCTCTCCCTAGCCCCCTCTCCCCCGGACAAGGCACTGACATGCACCCGTAGGGGGGTGCGAAGCAAGCAGCGATGGGGAGAGGGACGGGAACTCCCCGTCCTCCGCCGTGCCTGACAAGGTGAGGAGCCGACCGCCTTGATCATGAAGATGGAGAAGCCGCATTTCGACGGACCACCCGCCCAACCCGCAGCGGGATTCGTCCACGTCCGCGGGGCGCGCACGCACAACCTGAAGAACGTCGATCTGAAGATTCCGCGCGACGCGCTCGTGGTCTTCACCGGCATTTCCGGCTCCGGGAAATCGTCGCTGGCATTCGGCACGCTGTACGCGGAGGCGCAACGGCGCTACCTCGAGTCGGTGTCGCCCTACGCCAGGCGCCTGTTCGACCAGATGGAGGTCCCCGAGGTCGATGCCATCGATGGGCTGCCTCCGGCCGTGGCCCTGCAGCAGCATCGCGGCGCCCCGACCACCCGTTCTTCCGTGGGCAGTGTCACGACCCTGTCCAACCTGCTGCGCATGCTTTACTCGCGCGCCGGAAATTATCCCCCCCGCCAGCCGCACCTGGATGCGGAATCGTTTTCGCCCAACACTCCCGCGGGCGCCTGCCCAAGCTGTCATGGGCTGGGGCGGATCTACGATGTCACCGAGCCCTCGCTGGTTCCGGACCCGTCGCTCAGCATCCGCGAACGCGCCATCGCTGCCTGGCCGCCGGCCTGGCATGGGCAAAACCTGCGCGACATGCTGGTTTCGCTCGGTTATGACATCGACCGTCCCTGGCGGGAGTTGCCGAAGAAGGACCGGAACTGGATTCTTTTCACCGACGAGCAGCCGCGCGTGCCGGTGTACATCGGCTATGACGCGGCGGAAGCACGCCGTGCCATCCGGCGCAAGGAGGAGCCCAGCTACCTGGGGACCTTCTCGAGCGCGCGCCGCTTCGTGATGGACACCTTCGCCAATACGCCGAGCGCAATGATCAAGAAGCGCGTGGCGAAATTTCTCGGCAGCACCGAATGCCCTTTGTGCTCGGGCAAAAAGCTGCGGCGGGAATCGCTGTCGGTGACATTCGCGGGATTCGATTTCGCGGATTTCTCGCGCCTGCCATTGAAACGCCTTTCTGGAATCCTGCCCTCGTACGCCGACGGCAGCGCGGCGGGACTGGCGAAAATGGCGGTGGAACACCCGGAAAAGGCGGAGGTCATCCGGCGCATTGCCGAGGATGTACTCGCGAGGATCGCCGTGCTGCTCGACCTTGGGCTGGGTTATCTTTCGCTGGAACGAAGCACCCCGACGCTTTCACCCGGTGAATTACAGCGCCTGCGCCTCGCGACACAGGTCCGCTCGAACCTTTTCGGCGTGGTGTACGTGCTCGACGAACCCTCCGCCGGCTTGCATCCGGCCGATACCGAAGCGCTGCTGCGGGCGCTCGACCGGCTGAAAACTTCAGGCAATTCCCTTTTTGTCGTGGAACATGAACTCGACGTGATACGCCATGCCGACTGGATCGTGGATGTCGGACCGGCAGCGGGCGAACACGGCGGCCGCATTCTTTACAGCGGACCGGCAGAGGGGCTGAAGCAGGTGCGCGGCTCGGAAACCCGGCGGCACCTTTTCGGCGAACACGCGTTCCATGCCCCGCCGCTACGCACGCCGCAAGGCTGGCTGCGTGTGACCGGCGTCACGCGCAACAACCTCCGCGATCTCGACGCCGGGTTTCCGCTGGGCGCATTTACGTCGGTGACCGGAGTATCCGGATCGGGCAAGTCGAGCCTGGTCACCCAGGCCCTGGTGGAATTCGTCGCGCAGCACCTCGGCCACGACGTACCTTCCGAGGAAGAACAAGGCGGGGAGCTCGAGCGAACCACGGTGGTCACGCTCGGCGGCCGGATCGCGGAAGGCATCGGGGAAATCGGACGCCTGGTGCTGGTCGACCAGAAACCGATCGGGCGCACGCCGCGTTCCAATCTGGCCACGTACACCGGACTGTTTGACCCCATCCGCAAGCTGTTCGCGGCCACCAAGGCGGCGCGTGCAAGGCGCTACGACGCCGGCCGCTTTTCCTTCAATGTCGCAAAAGGGCGCTGCGAGACCTGCGAGGGCGAAGGCTGGGTGATGGTCGAACTGCTGTTCCTGCCCAGCGTCTACGCCCCCTGCCCCTCCTGCCACGGCGCCCGCTACAACGCCGATACGCTGAAGGTTAAGTACCGCGACAGGAATATCGCCGAGGTATTGCGGTTGACGGTCGACGAAGCGGCGGAATTTTTTGCCGACGCCCCTCAGATCCGTCATCCCCTGACAGTGCTGCAGGAAGTCGGCCTGGGTTACCTCAGATTGGGACAGCCGGCCACGGAACTCTCCGGAGGCGAGGCGCAGCGCATCAAGCTGGCGACCGAACTGCAGCGCGCCCAGCGCGGCGATACGTTGTACGTCCTTGACGAGCCGACGACCGGCCTGCATCCCGCGGATGTCGAGAAACTCATGGCGCAACTGCATGGCCTGGTGCAATCCGGCAACACCGTCGTCGTGGTGGAACACGACATGCGCGTTGTCGCAGGCAGTGATTGGGTGATCGACATCGGTCCGGGCGCCGGTGACGAAGGCGGAAAAATCGTCGCCGCCGGACCGCCTGCCCAGGTCGCCGCCTCTGCAGTGAGCCGTACCGCAGTTTACCTTCGTCGCTTCATGGAAGATGCGACGCATGCCCGAATCCGCGCCGCAGCAACAGCTGGAGGATGACCAACAGTGACCAAGGCACTAGCAACATGGGACGCCGAACATGCGGTGGACGGCTGCATCCTGATCTCACCCGTTTGGGCTATGTAAACTGATTCCTTTTCCCGCACCCGTTTCCAGCCGGTCCTCGAGTTCGCCGATGTAGGCGGCCAGCGTATTACCGGCCTGGTCGACCGTGGTGCGCAGCTCCCTTTCCATCTGGTCGAGCCGCGACGTCACGACCGTCCTCGATTCCGAGATCTGGTCCCCGATCCTGCGCAACTCCGTGTCGAGATAACCCCGCAGGTCCGTGAATCGGGAAGCTTCCGCCTTGTCCGCGAGTTCGCGCTGCGCCTGCAGTTCGCGGGAATGGCGGCGGGCGTCGAGCAGCACGCCGGTTTGCAGGTAGACGACGAAGATCAGGAACAGCGCGGTGATCAGCAGGGTGATCGACAGGAGGATCAGGCCGAGCGGCGCCTGGACATCCGTGACCAGCATGGACACGGTGGTGGGTGCCATGATGACGCCCCAGTTGACAGCAGCGAATACAACGATGAGCGCAAGGACTGCCAGCAGCAGGATGGTGGGCGCCTTCATGGAAACCTCCTTTTAAAGGAGATTGGAACCTCGCCCGCCCCTTAGGTTCGCACTGCCGGCTAGTTCGTCACCCGCATGTACAGCATCGGCAGCTTCTCCGGCAGGCGCCGGAGCTGGTCGAGGACCATGTAGTTGCGCATGCCGAAGATGCGGGAGACGTAGCGGTCGGCCTTCGGGTCGAGGCTCATGCAATAGGTGAAGACGCCGTGGCGGTTGTTCTCCTCCACTGCCTTCTTGGCGTCGAACATCAGGTATTGCGAATCGTGCACGTCGATGTCGGACGGCTCGCCGTCGGTGATCAGCAGGATCAGCTTCTTGTGCGCGCGGCGATCCTGCAGGAAGGTGCCGGCATGGCGCAGCGCGGTGCCCATGCGCGTCGAGAGCTGGCCGGTCATGCCCGCCAGCCGCGCCCGCGACAGTTCCCCGTAAGGCCGGTCGAAATCCTTGAAACGGAAATAGCCGACGTCGTGGCGGCCGTTGGAGCAGAAGCCATGGATGGCAAAGCTGTCGCCGATGCGCGCCATTGCGTCGGCCAGCAGCACGGTGGCCTCGCGCGCGAGATTCAGTACGGTGGTGCCCGCGTTCGCGACAAGATCATTGGTCGATTGCGACAGGTCGAGCAGCACCAGCACCGACAGGTCGCGCTGCTGCCTGCCGAGGATGGCGTGTACGCGGGGATCGGGGGGAACCCGGGTGCGCAGGTCAATCGTGGCATTGATGCACGCATCGAGGTCGAGGCGATCGCCTTCGAGGCGCTTGTTGAGCCGGATGGGGCGCTGCACCTGCACGGCTTTCACCAGGTATTTCACGCGATTCACCAGGTCCTGGTTGCGCTCGAGGATTTCGTCGATCTGGCGGGGATCGCCCTCGGCCGCCGCTTTCTCCAGCAGCGTGCACCAGGCAGGGCGCTCGCGGGCTATGAGATAGTCCCATTCGTCATAGCGCATCGGCGGCGACAACGGTTCTTCGACCAGCGCTTCATTCGCCCGCGTCGGCGCGGTCAGCTTGACCTGCTCCTCCTCCGACGCCTGCGCTTCAGTGCGTTCCTCTTCATCGCGGTCCGGGCCCTTCTCGCCGTCGGCAAGGCGCGCGCCCTGCATGACCACGTCTTCGTCATCGTCGGCAGGCTCGCCCATGTCGCCGAAATCCCAGATGCCCTGGTTGTCGTCGCGATAGGCGGGTTCGACCACGTAGGTCTTGAAGTTGAACTGGACGCGCATCTGACCCATGTCATTGCCGAGCAGGCCGCCGAGCGCGCGGCTGATGGACTGGTCTTCCCAGTAGTCGCGCTGCCCGAAAAACTGGCGCTGGCCTTTCGCCACCCACGGGTTGTCGTCGCGGTAATCCTCGTCAAGCAGCGCCCGCGCCAGGCGCGCCATGAGCGATGAAGAGGTCACGGCGCCGCTCGGCTGGGCGACGTGGAAGGTCTGCCACAACCGCTTGAGGCCGGGAAACTGGCGGATGGCGAGTTGCTCGACGCGGGCATCCTCGACCAGCGATACGAGCACGACTTGCAGCGGCTTGAGGCTGCCCACCGGAAATCTTTGTCCGGTAAATACGACGTGAGCGGATGCGTGCGCGACCGCGGCCCGATACAGGGCCAGCCCAGACTGCCCGGCGTAGCCGCGATAGGACTGCGGCAGGCGGATGGTGCCGCCATCGATCGTCGAGCGCCGGCCGGCGCTCTCGTTGCGGCTGTGGATCGCGGGCCGCAACTTGAGGTTGCGGCCCCACAGCGCCCGCAGGTAGAGCGACAGCCGTCTCTCGACATCGGCAAACACGGTCTGGTCGCCTTCCGCCCGCAGCAGCGCACGGCCCTCCTCGCTGTCGAGCTGGAAGTAGCGCGCCTGCGCATTGGGATCGCGCATGTGCGACTGCACGCCCAGGAGCGCCCAGCGGCGCAGGCCTTCGAACGAAAGCTGTTCCAGCAGGCTGTCGAGCCGCTGCAGCACGGCGCTCACGCCGGCAGGCGCCAGCTCGCTCAGCTCGCGCAGGAAATCCAGGTAGGCGGCGTAAAGCGCGCCATCACGCAAACGCCGTGCGGCAACGATGGCCGTGGCGAACACCTGCTCGGCGGTGCGCGCATCGGTATGCGCATAGACCGCGAGCCCGGCGTCGATGGTCTTGAATGCCGCGTCTTCGCCGATCCCGCGGGCGACCGCCGGCATCTCCCGCAGGTAGGCCAGCGCCACGCTCCATCCCAGTCCGGCCGTCGCAATTTCCCGCGCGCCTTCGAGGTAACGCGTCAGGCCTTCCGGGGTGAACGAACGCGACGCCTCCAGCCAGGTGGATTGCACAAGCTGGCGCGCGTGCGGTCCCAGCGATGCCAGCAACTCACTGTAGTCATCGAGTTGCGACATCGCCGTGACCGGTCATTGGTAATTGGGGATTGGCGAAACGCTAGAAGCAAGCCCTGATTGTTGCTCCCAAGGCGTCGCGGATATCGGGGTCGTCGGTGATCGGCTTGATCAGCGACACATGGCAGGCGGCGACGGGCTCGATGCCCTGGCCGATCAGGGAGCCGGCATAGATCAGCATGCGCGTGGAAATGCCTTCCTCCAATCCGTGGCCCTTGAGATTGCGCGCCCGCTCGGCCACCGTGACCAGCTTGCCCGCAATGTCGGGGCCGATGCCCGACTCGTGGCTGACGATCTCGATTTCGACGTCGCGGACCGGATAGCCGAAGTCGAGCGCGCCGAAGCGCTGTTTGGTGGACTGCTTCAGGTCCTTGAGGATGCTTTGATAGCCGGGGTTGTAGGAAATCACCAGCTGGAAATCGGGATGCGCTGAAACCAGCTCGTTCTTTTTCTCGAGGGGCAGGATGCGGCGCGCATCGGTGAGCGGGTGGATCACCACGGTGGTGTCCTGGCGCGCCTCGACGACTTCGTCGAGGTAGCAGATGGCGCCATAGCGCACGGCGAGGGTCAGCGGACCGTCCTGCCAGCGGGTGCCGTCGGCATCGAGCAGGTAGCGGCCGACCAGGTCCGATGCCGTCATGTCTTCGTTGCAGGCCAGCGTGATCAGGGGCTTGTTGAGCTTCCAGGCCATGTACTCGACGAAGCGCGTCTTGCCGCAGCCGGTGGGTCCCTTGAGCATCATCGGCATGCGCACCGCGTATGCCGCCTCGAACAGCTGGATTTCATCGCCGGTCGCGCGGTAGTACGGCTCGGCATCGACGCGATACTGCTTGATGATGCCCTCGGCGGGCGAAAGGTTGCGGGAATCGTTCGGGTTCATGTCCAGTTTCCTTAGAGCTATTTTCTTCGCTGGACCGGCAGGGAACCGGTCAATAGATTGCGCGCCGCCGACCAGGCACCAAACATCGCGGCTTTGAGGGCGGCGGCATCAGTTGCAAGGATACGCGCCCACGCGCCGGCGCGGTTGGGGAGCAGCGCCGCACCGGCATAAATTCCGGGCAACGCCAGGGCTTCACGCATGGCGTCGACGAGTTCGGCGGCGGGCCTGGTCGCGGTCACGACGAACAGGCTGCCCTGGGCGGCCGAGGATCCAGCCACGCCCGCGAGGCCGCGCGCGAGTTGCGCGCCCTCGATATGGAAACGGTCGCAGGCCAGCAGCTTTCCGGACGGGGCCTCGATCCGGGTCTCGGACCGCAGCCAGTCGAACGTCCCGTCGCCGCCTTTGGGATCGTGCAGCAGCAGCGTGTCGCCGACGATGGCGGTCGCTCCCGCATGTGCGGTCAGTTTGACGCGGTTATCCAGCCGGGAGCACGGGAACAGGATGTTCGGGTCCGGCAGGTATTCCAGGAACGAGCCGTCGCCCGCGTGGAGTTCCAGATACTGGACGGCCGCCTCCTGTTCCATGCTGTGGACGATGGTCGAGGCGCCCGAGGTGACATGCGCGGCGGAACCCTCCCCGGCCTCGATGCGCAGGCGCAGGTCGTCGCCTTCGAACATGCCCCCGGCGCAGGACTGCAGATACAGGGTCGGCATGCCGGCCGGGTCGCCCGGCGATTTCAGCGAGCGGCCAAGATGAAAGGGATAGCCGACCCGTTGCCGGCGCACATACGTCGCCCCGGCCGGATCGCGGGCGAGCTCGATATCCGCATGGAACCCATCCGGCCGTTCGTCCGCCAGCGCCGCACCGGCCAGGTCGAAAGGTTTCACCGGTCGAACAGGACTTGCGCGGCAATTGCGTCGACGACGGCGTCAACACCCTGGCCCGTGGCGCAGTTGGTGGTCAGGACGGCGCGTCCGCCGCGAGCCTCGTTGGCCTCGCGGATCATGCGGTCGAGATTCACATTGACGTACGGAGCGAGGTCGACCTTGTTGATGACGAGCAGGTCGCACTGCAGGACGCCGAGTCCGCGCTTGCGCGGGATGTCGTCGCCCCCGGCAACGTCGATCACGAACAGCCAGTAGTCCACCAGGTCCAGCGAGAACGTCGAGGCGAGGTTGTCGCCGCCCGACTCGATCAGTATCAGGTCCAGCTTCTCGTATTTCGCATCCAGCTCATCGGCGGCCTGGATGTTCATGGTCGGGTCTTCGCGGATCGCAGTGTGCGGGCAGGCGCCTGTTTCCACCGCGAGCACCCGCAATGGATCAATGAGTCCGCTGCGGCGCACGCGCTCGGCATCCTCCTTGGTCGCCAGGTCATTGGTAATGACCGCCAGGTTGGTGCCGCGCTGGATGAAACGCGGGATCAGCTGCTCGAGCAGCCGCGTCTTGCCCGACCCCACCGGCCCGCCGATGCCCACCCGGGCGGCGCCCGGGTGCCGCGCAGCGGACGTTGTGCCTTCGAATCCGGGGGTAACAGTGTTCATATCTTCATTGCCTTTGAAAGGTGCTGAGTACTGAGTGCCGTGCGCCGAGAAAGATCCACCGTCTGTACGGCCGTCACGATCGTCACGTCGCCACGGTTCAGCGGAACATATACCGTTGAGCCAGCGCCACCACCTTCGCCGGCTCGCAGGTGATGACCTTGCCGTCGATCATCACGTCGAAGGTCTGCGGGTTGACGGTGATGTTCGGGCAGGCGCTGTTGTGCAGCATGTCCGCCTTGGTCAGCTTGCGCGTCCCCACGGCCGGCAGGAGCTTCTTTGTCATGCCGAGCCTGCCCTGCGTGTCGGCCTCCACCGCGAGATGGTTTACGAAATTCACCGAAAGGGCTTTTTTGGCTTCGCCGAATGCACCCCATTGCGGTCGCATGACCAGGGGTTCGCAGGTCATCAACGACGCCGCCGAATCGCCCATGGCACCCCAGGCGATGAAACCGCCCTTGACCACGATCTCGGGCTTGATGCCGAAGAACCCCGGTCGCCAGAGCACGATGTCGGC
>DASVNF010000182.1:0-21083 GCA_036384015.1 Burkholderiales bacterium | reverse complement strand
CCGGTGAGATTCATGGCGTGCAGCGCCTTGGCCACCGCCTCGCGATCGGCCTTGCCAGCCGCTTCCAGGGCCGCCTTGAAAATGAGGATGTCGCCGTATGTGGTGACGAAGTGCTGCGTCGGCCAGGGCTCGCTGGTCTTCTTCTTCACCTCCTCGACGAACTCCTTCTGGGAGCTCGTGGTCCAGTTCGCCACCACCGCCATCACGCCTTCAAGTTGCTCGATGTTCATGTTGTTGCGCAGATCCGGGTCCAGGATTGCAGCGCCGTTGGATATGGTCGGCAGCCTGCCCTTGCCCAGTCCGAACTCGTTTATTTTCTCGAGCAGCAGCTTGGCATCGGGAATCGCCGTGGGCAGCAGGATCAGCAGATCGGGTTTCGCCGAGCGCACCTTCTGGATCAGGGGCGTCGCATTGGCGAGCGGCGGCGTGAAAGTCTCGTCCACAACGAGCTTGAGACCGAGCCTGGCGAGCTGGTGGTCGCGCATCGGTTTCACGAAGGCCACCGACGCCGCGGTATTGTCCATGACGATTCCGATCGTCTGCGGGCGCTTGCCCGATGCCTTTTCCGCCATGTCCAGCAGCGCCGGCAGGGAACCCTCCGCCTGCTGCACGCCGGTTGCCGATGTCTGGAAGACGTACTTGAATCCTCGGGATGTGATGAGGTCCGAATACGAAAAAGTGACGACAGGAAGCCTGGCGCGTTCGGTCACCTCGGTTACGGCGAGCGTGAAGGAGCTGAGGTATGCCCCGGTAGCAATCACCAGGTTCGGCGAATCCGCGACCATGCGTTGGACGGCGTTCTTGGCCTTCTCGACGCTGTCGCCGGCGTCGAACACCACCAGTTTCATTTTCGCGCCGCCGAGGGATTTGATGCCGCCCTGTCTGTTGACCGATTCGATCGCCATGTCCGCCGCCAGCTTCATGACCTGGCCCTGGCGCGCCCATGGTCCCGACATTGGCGCGATCAATCCGACCTCCACGTCCCTGTCTTGTGCCATCGCACCGGCCGCAAGAGCCCACAGCAAAACCGCGCCGAGAAATCCCGCTTTCCTTCTGCTTACGACCCAGTGCAATCCGTCCATCGTGCTCTCCTCTGCGTTCTTGAGTCCTTACATCCCCAGATAGGCCTGGCGGATGCGATCGTTGCTTTTCAGTTCCTCATGCGTTCCCTCGAGCGCAATGCGGCCGGTTTCCAGGACGTAACCGCGGCTGGCGTAGTGCAATGCTTCCGCCACGCGCTGTTCCACGAGGAGAATCGTCAGGCCGGCGGTCCCGTGAATCGAGACGATACGCTCGAATATCTCGTCGGCTATCGCAGGCGCCAGTCCCATCGACGGCTCATCCAGCATCAGCAGCTTGGGCGCCGAAGCGAGGCCGCGGGCAATGGCCAGCATCTGCTGCTGGCCTCCGGAAAGCGAACCCGCGAAAGCGCCAGCACGCTGTGCCAGGACGGGGAACCACGCATGGATTTTCTCCAGGCTGTCTTTCCAGGCCGCGCGGCCGGCCGGGGTGCGCGCGCCCATTTCCAGGTTCTCGCGCACCGTCAACGACGGGAAGACCTGGCGGCCCTCCGGGACGTGCGCAATGCCGAGATGCGGGCGCGAGGAAGGCGCAATCGCAAGCAGGTCGCGCCCTTCGAAGCGAATCCCGCCCGCGGTGGGTTGCACGATACCCGACACTGCCTTGAACAGGGTGGTCTTGCCCGCACCGTTGGGCCCGACGATCGCCGCGAAATCGCCCGCGCCGACACGAAGCGTGATGTCATGAAGCACCGGCAGGCCGCCGTAGCCCGCGCTGAGGCCCTGGAGCTCAAGCATTACCCACCCTCCACTTGCGTCCAAGGTAGGCATCGATGACCGCCTCGTTGCGGGTGATTTCGGCCGGCTGCCCTTGCGCCAGAAGCGCACCCTCGTTAAGAACCACGAACCGGTCGACCAGCCGCACCATGGCTTGCATGGTGTGCTCGATGATGACGATGGTAATGCCCTCCGCCGCGAGCTGGCGCACCAGCGCGATGACTTCCTCGACCTCCGCGCCTCCCAGACCTGCAAGGGTTTCATCGAGGAGCAGGATCTTCGGACGGCCGGCAAGCGCCCGGGCGATCTCGAGCAATCGCAACTGCTTGTTGGTAAGTTCGCCCGCGGTCCTCAGCGCGTCGCGCCCCAGTCCGGCGCGCTTGATCGCCGCCCGCGCCACGTCATGCGCTTCCTGGCTGGATTTTGCGCCGACGTAGGCACCGACAACGACATTGTCGAACACCGTCATGCGGCGGAACGGCCTGACGACCTGGAACGTGCGGCCGACACCCGCCGCGCAGATCTCATAGGGCGCGAGCCCGCCCACATCCCGGCCCTCGAGAAGCACGCGACCCTGGTCGGGACGAATGAATCCGTTCAGCAGGTTGAACAGTGTCGTCTTGCCCGCGCCGTTCGGGCCGATGATGCCGAGAATCTCGCCGCGCCTGACCGACAGGCCCACGTCGCGCACGGCCTGAAGGCCGCCGAAAGCTTTCGATATATTGGCGACTTCCAGCACGATTTCATCCTTGCCGCGCGGCTTGCGCGCCGGAAACTCCGCGACCGGTGACGCCGTCACGGCAGCCGCCGGGTCCCCGGTCGAGGCTTCCGCCTTGATGCCGCGTTTGCGCAGCAGGTCCCTCACCTTCCAGAAGACGCCTTCGGGGGCCAGGAGTATCACTGCGACGATGGCGATTCCGTACACCACGCCTTGTATGCCCGGTATCACGTCTCCGAGCTGGGCATGCAGCACTTCGCTCAAAGGTACCAGCACGACGGCCCCGATCACGGGCCCCCATACGGTGCCCACGCCACCGAACATGGCGACGATGAGGGCCTGCGCGGAAACCAGCATGCCGAATACGGCAGGTGGCGTGACCACGAGCAGGACCACGGCATAGAGCCCGCCGGCGACCCCGGCCATCGCCCCGCTCAGCGTGATCGCCCGGAGCTTCCAGGATACGGTGCGGATGCCTGCGGCTTCGGCAGCGGCCTCGTCCTCCCTGATCGCGATCAGTGACATGCCGAAGCGCGAACGCTCCACCCAGGCGGTAAGCAGCATCGCCCCGACCAGCAACGCCAGCGCAAGCCAGGCATAGATGCGATGGTCCGTGAACTGCATGTGAAGCAGCGGCGCCTCGCGCTGCATCGGCAAGGCCAGTTCCTGGTAGCCGAGCCATTCGAACACATACAGAAGCGCCAGCGGATAGGCCAGCATGGCCAGCGCGAAGTAATGGCCGCGCAGGCGGAACGTGGGAATGCCCACCACCAGGCCGGCGATGCCGCCGACGATGCCGGCGCATGGAATGCCGATCCACGGCGACAATCCCCAATGGATCTGCGCCAGCGCGACGAAATAGGCGCCAAGTCCGAAGAACGCCGCGTGGCCGAAGGACACGAACCCGCTGTAACCACTGAGTATGTTCCAGGCGAGACCCATTACTGCCCAGATGGGCACGACGGTGAGGATCAGCTGATAGTAGGAGTGGTGCGCAAACAGCACCACGAGCGCATAAACCAGGCCGAATGCGGCGATGAACAGGGCCTGGCGGCGGATGCCATGTCCCATCCTCAGGTCCTCCGCAGCGCCTTGCCGAACAGGCCCTGCGGCCGCAGCAGGACAATGGCGAGGAAGACCACGAAGATCGCAGTGTTCTGCAACTGGTTCGGCAGGAACAGCGTGGAAAGCTGCTGCACCAGGCCGATGGTCAGGCCGCCGTAGAACGCCCCGGAAACGCTGCCGAGCCCGCCGAGGACGACTCCTGCGTACATCACGATGACGTATTCGAGGCCGACATACGGCTGGAAGGAACTGCCGGAAGCCAGCAGTCCCCCACCGATCGCCGTGACCGCGACCCCCAGTCCGAACGCCAGCCGATGCGCCCTGCTTACGTCGATTCCCATGTATGTCGCGGCTTCCGGGTTGTCGGCGGCGGCGCGCAACGATTTGCCAAGCGGAGAACGGCCCATGAACAGGACGAAGGCGACCACGACCCCTACCGCGATGATTGCCGCCACGGTCTGGCCCTGATTGATGAAAATGGAAACGGCGTCCCCGAGCAATGGACCGAGTTCCCATGCGCTCGAGGCAAGGGGCGTCGGGATCGAAACCGGAGCGGAGCCGAACAGATAGAGTCCGCCGTTCTGCAGGATCAGCGCAATGCCCAGCGTCAGGATCAGTTGCGCGTAGTGGCCTTCCGCCGACAGCGCGCTGCCGCGCATGCCGGTGACCCGGCTGACGAGTAGTTTATGGACCAGGAGGCCGGCAACGAAAATGACCGGCCCGGCCAGCACCGCCGCCGCATAGGGTCCGGCGGATGCGCCGAAAATCGCCTGCAGGCCGAGTGTGCCGAATGCGTAGTAGGCCACGTACATGCCCAGCATCATGAAATCGCCGTGAGCGAAATTAATGACCCGCATGACGCCGAAGATGACGCTGAGGCCCACGCACATGAGCCCGTAGATCGCGCCGGTGAGCAATCCCGCGGTCAAGGCCTGGAGAAAATTCTCCAGGAACTGGGATGCGCTCATCGGCATCCGCCCGCGAGGTCGATGCCCTTGATCTTTGTCACACTCCTCCGCCCTTCTTTTATTTTGCTATTCGAAACCCGGTCCGGGGTCGCCGGCAGCGGTCAGGCGTTGCCCGTCTGCAGCAGGGCTCCCAGCGCACCGACGTCCTCGTTGCGATCCAGCGTGTCGATGAAACGCTCGATCTGGCCGGCACGTCCGGCGCCGACCACGCCGGCGGCCGCCAGGCGGAAGCGGGCTCGCACGTCCTCCGGCGTTGCATGCACCACATTCTCCAGGCGCATGCGGCGCACGGCCCCGCCTGTTTCCGTGACCTCCACTGCGCCGCCCTGCAGGCCCGGATAGGCGCGCGTCATCTCGTCGTCCACTTCCAGCTTCATCATGCCGATGAGCCGGTGCAGCAGCGGATCGTTCAGCAGCGTGAAATTTTTCTCGGAGACACCGCCGAGGATCAGGGCGGCGGCGACGTTGTACTGGATGCTCATTTTCGCCTGCAGGATATGGGCGAACGGCCCCGTGTAGTCGCAACCCGGATACAACGCCCCGGCGCGGGGGACACGCACCTTGATGGCGGCGATGCTGTCGGGAGCAACCCGCTGATCGCGGACGATCCGCAGGGCGGCCTGGCAGGCTGTCTGGGCGAAATTGCAGGCGGGCACCGGCTTGTGATACACCGACAGCATCTCCGGCGCTGTCCTGAACAACTCCACCCTCGATGCCGTGGAGCGCTTCTTCAGCGAGGCGAACAAGCCCGCTTCGCCGTCGAGCGCCGACGGCGACGCAAATGCCCCGGACTCTGCCAGGCGAACGGCGGCAACCGCGTTGCGGGCGGCAAACCCGGCGTGAAAGAACATCTCGCTGCCGCCGGTATGCGCCCATTGGTTGAAGCCTAGCGTCGTATTCGCGCCGAGCGCGATAGCGCTGGTCGTTTCTTCCACGCTCAGCGCAAGCAGGCGCGCTCCAGCCGCCGCTGCGGCAACCGGGCCGGTAACGCCGGTGGGGCGGTGGATTCTGGCGACTTCCGCATCCATGACTGCACGGCCGACCTGTCCGCCGACTTCGTAGCCTACTGCCGCGGCGGTGATGAACTCCCGCCCCGAAACGCGACGATACTGCGCCAGGGCCAGCAATGCCGGCAGTACCACGATGCCCAGATGGCTGATGCTGCCGGAATGCATGTCTTCGCGAACCAGGCCGTGTCCCATTACGGCGTTGGCGAACGCCGCGTCGCCGAATCCGGCCAGTTGCGGCGATCCGATCACTGCCGCGCCCTGCCCTTCGATCGCGGGCTGCGCGATGCCGACGGCCTGCCGGCTCCAGGGCAGGTCGCGGGATTCAAAGGCACAGCCGATCAGATCGAGCAGGCAGAGCCTGGTCTTGTCGATCACCTCGCCGGGAAGGTCATCCAGCGAAGTAGCGACCGCCGACCGCGCCATCCGAGACGCCAGCGGTTCATGCGCTTCAAGCAGCGTCGCACTGCTCATCGATCGGGTAGCGGCAGACATTCGGCGGTCTCCTTCTGTTCGGCAAACCTGAATGGCGAAGGTCGATCAGCCACGCACTTCGACGCCGGCCCAGGATTCGACCACGCGGCACATGGAAGTGAAATCCGAGTCCGCCCCGTACATCGCGTTCGTTACGGCCAGCATCTGCCTGACCGCGGCGCCACACACCATGGGCACTCCCATGGCTTCGGCTTCGTCGATGCAGAGTTTGACATCCTTGTAGGACAGCCCCGTGGCGAAACCGAAATCGAAAGTTCCGGGCAGGATCGAGCGCGGGAACTTGTCCTGTGTCGCACTGTTGCGGCCGGTGCTGATATTGAGGACGTCGAGCATGACCTTCGGATCGAGCCCCGCCTTGACCCCCATGACCATGGCCTCGGAGGACAGCGCAATGGCGGCGGCGGCAAGCAGATTGTTTGCGAGCTTCATGGTCTGTGCCTGCCCCGCCGTTTCGCCGAGATGGAACGGCTTGCCGAAGATTTTGAGCACGGGCTCCAGCTCCGTGTAGATGGCCTTGGGGCAGGCAATCATGACCGCGAGCGTTCCTTCGCGCGCCCCCTTGAGCCCACCACTGACCGGCGCGTCCACGTAGACCATGCCTCGTGCCGCGATCGCCCTGGCGACCATGCCGGCCATGCGGGGACCGATGGTGGAGAAATCCACGACCCGCTTCACGCGCTTGCCTTCAATCAACCCGTCCTTGCCGAGGGTTGCACTGTTCACGATCTCGGGGTTGGGCAGGCTGAGGAAAACCACATCGGCCTTGTTGCCCAGCTCCGACATCGATGCGACGGCCTTTGCGCCGGCTTTCTCCATCGCGGCAACAGCATCCCTGCTGACATCGAAGACGTGCACGCTGTGCCCGGCAGCCAGCAGCCGCGGCGCCATCAGCGATCCCATGCGCCCCACCCCGGCGAAACCAAAAACCTGCTGTTCCATTGCATTCTCCCGGCCTGTTTCGATCGCGCAGATTCGCGCGATTACCCGGGCATGGTAACGGCAGGGCTGCGGAGATGCATCCCCGCCGGCGATATATCAGCCTCTGCAGCGGCGACATAACCCGTTGCGCCGCAACATACGATACAAAACGCATGCCGTCGGGCGGTTGTGAAAACGCCGGAAACCTAAAGGCGGATGACTTCGTGCCTGTCTGCGTCGTCGATAACCGGAATGGCGTCGAGCAGCGCCCGCGTGTAGGGATGTTGCGGTCGACCGAGCACGTCAGCGGTAATGCCATGCTCGACGATGCACCCCTGGTGCATGACCGCAACTTCGTGGGCCATGAACTCGACCACCGCCATGTTGTGCGTGATGAATATGTAAGCAATGCCCAATCGACGCTGGAGATCCTGCAGCAGGTGCAGGATCTGCGCCTGCACGGAGACATCCAGCGCGCTGGTGGGCTCGTCGCAGACGATCAGGCGGGGCTGGACCGCAAGGGCGCGCGCGATGGCGATGCGCTGCCTCTGCCCGCCGGAAAATTCGTGCGGGTAGCGATAGCGCATCTCCGGCGACAGTCCGACCTGGGTCAGCACTTCATCGACGCGGGCGAGGCGCGCCGTATGGTCACCGCCGATGGCTAGCGACAGCATGCCCTCTTCCACGATGTCGGCAATGCGCATGCGCGGATTCAGCGAGCCGTACGGATCCTGGAAGATGACCTGAAAATCCCGCCGCCGGTCGCGCAGCGCCCCGGGCGGGACGGTGGAGAGGTCCACGCCCCCGAAATGCACGCTGCCGCCGGCCAGGGGCAGCAGCTGCACGATGGCCTTGCCGACTGTCGTCTTGCCCGACCCCGACTCGCCGACGAGGGCCAGGGTCTGCCCCGCCTTCACCGACAGCGAGACGCCGTCCACGGCCTTGACATGGCCCACCACGCGCCGGAAAACGCCCTTGCGGATCGGGAAATGCACTTTGAGGCCGGCCACCTCCAGCAGCGGACTGCCTTCCGCGACAACCGTCCGCCCGCGGTCAAGGCGGCCCGGCAGTGAATCGAAAAGCTTGCGCGAGTACGGATGCGCGGGTGCGCGGAAGAATTGCTCCCTGGATGCAGTCTCGACGATTTTCCCCGATTGCATCACGCCGATGCGATGGGCCATTTCGGCCGCCACGCCGAAGTCGTGCGTGATGAGCAGGATCGACATCCCCAGGCGCGCCTGAAGTTCGCGCAGGAGCTGGAGGACCTGGGCCTGGATGGTCACATCGAGCGCCGATGTCGGTTCGTCGGCGATCAGCAGATCGGGTTCGCAGGCGATCGCGATTGCGATCATGACCCGCTGCTTCATGCCCCCGGAGAGCTGGAACGGGTAGCCTTCCGCCTGGCGCGCCGGATCCTGCAGGCCGACAGCCGCCAGCAACTCCACCACGCGCTTGCGGATCGCACTGCCTCTCAAAGCGGTGTGTCTGCGCAGCACTTCGGCCACCTGGTCGCCCACCGTCATGACGGGATTCAGGCTGGTGCCGGGTTCCTGGAAAATCAGGCTGATGCGTCCCCCGCGGACCATGCGCATGCGCGATTCCGGCAACTGCAGAAGGTCTTCGCCGTCAAACACCACCGAACCCGACACCACGCGGGCCGCCTCGGGCAGCAGGCGCGCAATCGACAGCGCCGTCATCGACTTGCCGCTGCCCGATTCGCCGAGCAGCACGAAGGTCTCGCCGCGACCGACGCTGAAGCTGACGCCGTCGACGGCCCGCACCTGGCCTTCGCTGCCGTCGACCCATGTGTGCAGGTCCCGGATTTCGATCAACGGCGCGGATGCCATGTCAGTGCCCTGCCCCGCCGGCTTGCAGCTGTCCAGGCAGTGCCGCGCCTATCACGCGCCCGCGGATGCGCGGATCGAACGCATCACGTACGGCGTCCGCAAACAGATTGGCGGAGAGCACCAGCATGAGCATCAGGACGAATGCGGACGCAAGCGACCACCAGACCATCGGCTCGCGCGCCATTTCCAGACGGGCCGTGTTGATCATGTTGCCGAAGCTGTTCATTGCCGGATCCACGCCCACGCCCACGTAGGAGAGGACGGCCTCGGCGAGCACCAGGCCGCTGAAGTCCATGACCACCGCGATGATCACGATATGCATGACATTGGGCAGGATGTGCCGGGTCATGATGCGCAGGCGTGAAACCCCGAAGGCCCGCGCAGCCTGCACGTAGTCCGACTCGCGCAGCTTGAGCGTCTCGCCGCGCAGCAGCCGGCACAGCGAGGTCCATCCCGTCACGCCGAGGATCAGGCACAGCATCAGCAGTCGGGCATCGAGCCGTTCGGCCGAGGTATCGAACCACGCGTGCCGGTCGATGAAGGCCTGGACCATCAGGACGCCGGCGGCAATCAGCAATACGCCCGGTATCGAGCTCAGGGTCGTATAGGTGTATTGCACGAGATCGTCCACCCAGCCGCGAAGGTAGCCAGCCATGATGCCCAGCGCGAGTGCGAACGGCAGCATCACCAGCGTAGCCAGCGTCCCGATGACCAGGCCCGTGCGCAGGCTCTTCAGCGAAAGATAGAGCACGTCCTGGCCGACCTTGTCGGTGCCGAGCACGTGATACTTCGCCGCCAGCACGAACAACGGCACGAAGAACAACAGGAGCAATCCGGCCGTGATGAGCATCTCGCGCCAGGGAAGCGCCATTTCTCCGCGCCATGTGATGCGCCAGGCTTCGCGCATTGCAATCCGCCGGCGGTGGGCAACGCCCGTGACGACCATCCACAGCAGAAATTGCCAGGCCAGAACGGCAATCGCGACGCCGCCGAGCGCGCGCCGCGACACATCGCCGGCCCAGTTTGCGTCGGGGTCTTCCAGATGCCGGCCACCATGGGCCAGCCGGGGGAAAACCCGGCCCTGCATGCCATCCGGAAACTGCACGGTTTCCTTGGCGTACAAGTGGGTGGCCAGCGGCGCCGAATAGGTTTTCTCGTTGCGGCTGCGCAATGAACCGAGCGCCACGTCCAGGATCGAAGTCACCTCGACCGAATACGCCGGTTTTCCGGACGGGTCGCTCGGCAAGGGCACCCGGAAATGCAGGCAATCCAGGAAACCCGTGAGGAGGAGCACGGCCAGCACCACTGCCGCCGACATCCCGCTGCGGCTTTGCCCCACCTTCCGCCATGGCGCCAGCAGGTGGTCGTGACGCCGGATGTACCAGGCGAACAGCAGCACCGCGGCGACCAGCACGAAGACCAGCGCATCGGTGAACAGGATGACGGGCTTGAAAGGAAGCATCATTGCAAGCGGATGCGCGGATCCGCAATCGTGTAGGAGACGTCGGTCAGGATCAGCCCGACGATGTACAGCACCGAGCCGAGGAACACCATCGCCCGCACGACGGCGAAATCCTGGTTGTTGATGGCTTCGATGGTATAGCTGCCGAGGCCCGGGATGCCGAAAAAGGATTCCGTGATGAGGCTGCCCATGAACAGGCTCGGGATGACCACCACCACGCCGGTCAGGATGGGAATCAGCGCGTTCCGGAGCACATGCGCGAACTGGATGCGATGCTCCGACAGGCCCTTGGCCCGCGCGGTGCGGACATAGTCCTTGTTGACCTCTTCCAGGAAAATGGTCCGGTACCAGCGGGCGCTTCCGCCCACGCCGCCGACGACCCCGATGAGCACCGGCAGGACCACGAACTTCCACGCATCCAGGCCTTCGGCAAAGCCGGAGATCGGCACCAGGTTCCAGAGCTTGCTCACCAGGTACTGCCCGCCGATTATGTAGAACATCCCGGAGATCGACATCGCAATCACGCAGAACAGCACGCCCGCGAAGTCGATGTAGGTCCCGCGGAAAAATGCCATCAGCAGGGCGAACGTGATGTAGGCGGCGAGCCCGACCAGGAACACGGGCAATGCGATCGCCAGGCTGGGCCCCATTCGGGCGCGGATCTCGTGCGCGATATCCCTGCCATCCTCGGCGTGCCCGAAATCGAACCAGAACAAGGGTACGGACTTGTCGAAGAAAATGGTTTCCGTGACCTTGCCGGTCCCGGGCGCCTGCGAATTGAAGAGCATCGGCTTGTGATAGCCCCTTTCCTGCTTCCATTTCGCCACCGCCTCGTCGGTTACGCGCTTCTGCCCGAGCTGCATGCGCGCCATGTCGTCCGGGGAATTGACGACGAAGAAAAGCAGGAACGTGATCAGGTTCACCCCGATCAGGATCGGCACGGCGTAGGCAATGCGGCGTACGAGGTAACTGATCATCGGCGCAGGCTCATGCGGGCGCCACTTTTCCCCGCGAGCGCTCGCGGCGGCGGTAGGAAACGAACGCGGGCGCCAATGCGGCGATGATCACCCCGCAGGCGATGGCGATGGGCCACGGATTCGGGTGGTTCCATCCCGCGCGCATTTCCTCGCGCTTTGCCGGATCGATGCGCTGGTACTTGAGGCCGTTGTTGGCCATCTTGTTCGGCTTGCGGTTGTAGACCCAATCGTGGGCGAGGGCGAAGTCCTTCGGGTAGAACACGTACACCCAGGGCGCGTCGTGGCGCAGGATTTCCATCATCCGGTCGATCAGTTCCTGGCGCGCGGGACCGTTCTCCATCGCCTGCACCCGCTCGAAGAACCGGTCGTACTCCGGATTCTGGTAATTGGCGGTGTTCTCCCCGTTCTTGAGGGTGCGGCTCTGCGGGCCGTAAAACAGGAAGAGAAAGTTCTCCGGGTCGGGATAGTCCGCGTTCCAGCCCATGAAGAACAGCTGGGAAGTGCCCTTGCGGACTTTGTCCTGGAAGCGGTTCCAGTCGCTGCTGCGCACAACGAGCTGCACGTTTATTTTCTGGAACTGACGCGTCAGCCAGTCGACACGGGCCTTGCTGCCCGGGCCGACCATGACGGTGTCGAAATTGATGACCAGCGGCTTTCCCGTGCTCCTGTCGATGCCGTCGGGATAGCCGGCCTCTGCCAGGAGTTTTTTCGCGTCGTCGACGGACTTGCGCCGCGGCTCGCCATCCACCCAGTCGTAGACGTAGCGGTTCAATCCCTGCTCACCCTCGCGATAACCGAAGATCCCCGGCGGAATCGGCCCTTGTGCCGGAATGCCGCGCCCGTTGGTGAAAATCGAGATGAATTCCTCCTGGTCCACCGCGATGGAAACGGCCTGCCGCAGTTTTCTCGCGCGTTCGGAATCCCCCCCGATGAGCGGATCCAGCATGTTGAAGCCCATGTACATGACGGACGTGGCCACGGAGGTCTGCAGGCGGATGCCCTGTTTTTCCATCTGCTCCGTAAGGCCCACTTCGCCGTTGGCATTGATCTGGATGGTCTGGTCGAAGGCGTCGGAGGAAATCGCTGAGGCGTCGTAGTAGCCCTGCAGGAACTTGTTCCAGTAAGGGATGGCCTCCTTTTCCAGGCTGAACACCACCTTGTCGATGAACGGCATCATCTTGCCCGCGTCACGCAGCAACCCGGCCGCCTCATCGCCGGGTTCCCCCTCCGTGGGATAGGGCTCGCCGGCAAAGTTCGGATTGCGCTCCATCACCATCATCCGGTTCGGATCGTGGAGGGTCAGCATGTAGGCACCCGTTCCCACCGGGTACCAGTCCAGGGAAAGATTCTTGCCATCGGTCATGCCCGGCTGCGAGTAGAAGCGCTCCGCCTCCCAGGGCACCGGCGAGAAGAACGGCATGGCCAGCCAGTAGACGAACTGGGGATACTTGCCTTTCACCTTGATGCGGTAGGTATGGCTGTCGACCACCTCCACGCCTTCGAACGGAATGCTGTTCAGGTCCAGGTAGCCGTCGGCCGGCAATTTCCCGGCGGCTTCCTGGAGTTTGGCCGCATAGTCCTTGAGGCCGATGATGTACTCGCTCATCAGGCCGAAGATGGGTGAGTGCAGCCTGGGATGCGCAAGCCGCCGTATCTCGTACGCAAAATCCTCGGCCACCAGTTCCCGGGTTCCCGTGTATTTGAAGTCGCGCAATTCATAGACGTGCTTCAGGTCGTCCGGCTTCAGATGGTGGTAGCGATATTTTCCACTCTCGTCTTTCGCGAACGCCGGATGAGGCTGGTAAAGCACTCCCGGCCGGATGTGGATTTCGTAGATGCTGTACGCCACGCGCTCGGCCGGCGCGCTGTCAGGCAGCCGCTTGCCCGCGGCATCATGGAAAGCGGGATGGGGGACTTCCGTGGCCGCCAGCGGGACCAGCTCGTAGGGTCGCCTGAGATAGTGGTACTGCAGGGGCGGGGTGTAGATCTGCGCGGTGAAAACGGCTTCATTCTCGGCGTAGGACTGCACCGGGTCGAGGTGCTTTGGCCTCTCCGTGAACGCCGAGTAGAGGATGTTCCGGCCGCTTTCGCTCGCGGGATAGGGATTGTTCCAGGGTCCGCCACACGCTCCCAGGACGAAGGGAAGCAACAGGGCCGCGAGTCTTGTTTTCAGTCCTTTCATTCCGGCCAAGTGTAGCCGAATCGCAAGACCGGGTTAACGTCTCCGCTGCCGCGCTGCGGCACGGCGATGCCCTGAAGCGCGCCCGCAGATGGCGCACGGCTATAATGGCGCCTTTCGTGACGCGGGGACTGTCATGGGCTTTCTCGACAACAAGAAGATCCTGATCACCGGCCTCCTCAGCAGCCGGTCCATAGCCTACGGCATCGCCACGGCGATGAAACGGGAAGGCGCCGAGCTCGCTTTCAGCTACCAGGGGGATCGCATCAAGGAGCGCGTCGTCGAGCTTGCAGGCGAATTCGGCAGCACCCTGGTCCTGCCCTGCGATGTCGCCGTCGATGCGGAAATCGACGCCTTGTTCGCGGGACTGGGCAAGCATTGGGACGGCCTCGACGGCATCATCCATTCCATCGCCTTCGCGCCGCGCGAAGCGCTGGCAGGCGACTATCTCGATTCAGTCACCCGCGAGGCATTCCGCATTTCCCACGACATCAGCTCCTACAGCTTCGCCGCGCTTGCCAAGGCGGGATTGCCGATGATGCAGGGACGCAACGCCGCCCTGCTCACCTTGACCTACCTCGGCGCGGAACGATCCTTTCCGAGCTATAACGTGATGGGGCTGGCGAAGGCCAGCCTCGAGGCCAACGTGCGCTACATGGCGCAAAGCCTCGGCCCGAAGGGCATCCGCGTGAACGCGATATCCGCCGGCCCGATCAAGACCCTCGCCGCGGCCGGCATCGGCAGCTTCGGCAAGCTGTTGTCGTTTGCGGAAAGGCAGTCGCCGCTGCGGCGCAATGTCACCATCGAGGAAGTCGGCAACGTGGCGGCGTTCATGTGCAGCGATCTTGCGAGCGGAATGACCGGCGAGATCACTTACGTCGACGCCGGCTTCAACGTGACCGGGATCGGCCAGATCGAATAGTCCGGCCCGCGCCCGTCCGGCACAAAAAAAAGCCCGCGAGAGGTCCTCGCGGGCTTTTGTTTTCCGGGACTGGATCAGGAGCCCGGTTCCAGCTTCTTTTTGTCGATCTTCACGTTGGCCTGCTCGCGCAGGCTGGCGATATAGGCCTGGTACTGCTCCTGGCCGGCCGTTTGCGCGAGTTGTTTGGCCAGGGCTTTCTTCTGCGCCGCATCCACCTGTTCCACGTCCTTGACCTTGCTGATGCGGTAGACGACGAATTTTCCCTGGGGCGCCGACACGCCGGCATAGGCCGGGAGCTTGGCCGTATCGGCACCGAATACCGCCTTCGCGCCTTCGGCATGCAAGCCCTGGCGCTTCTGCAGCGATACGTTCTGCGGAGGCGACCAGGCCAGTTTCGACTTGGGCTCCTGTCCCTTCAGCAGGCTGTCCAGCGCGGCCTTGCCGTCGGCTTCCGCCTGCTTCATGGCGGCTTCCGATTCCAGATGGCGCTGCAGGTCCTGCCGCACTTCGGCGAGCGGCAACGGCGCGGCCGGCTGATGTTCGACCACCCGCGCGGCGAGCAGCGTATTGGGTTGCACCTCGATCGCGGAAGTATTGTGCTTGTTCTTCACGACCTCATCGGAAAACAGCGCCGCCAGCAGCTTCTCGTTGTTCAGCAGCGGGTTCATGTTCCCGCCCGTACGGCTGACCCAGTCGCTCTTCTGCACGGTCAGCTTCAGTGCCTCGGCCACGGGTTGCAGGCTGTCGAACTGTTCATAGACCATGTCGTTGAACTTTTCCGCCGCCTCGGAGAAAGCCTTGCCCGCCTTCGCCTTGCGCGCTTCATCGGCAAGCTGCGGTTTGACCTTTTCGAATGGCGTCACCTGTCCGCCCTGGATGCCGTCCAGGCGGATGATGTGGTAGCCATACTGCGTTTCCACCGGCCCCGCGATGTCGCCCGGCTTCATGGAGAACAGGGCATCGTCGAACGGCTTGACCATGAGGCCGCGCCCGAAGCTGCCCAGGTCTCCGCCTTTTTCCGCAGAACCGGGATCCTCGGAATTCTTGCGGGCCAGCTCGGCGAACCTGGCCGGAGCCGCCTTCACCTGCTTGAACAGGTCTTCCGCCTTCGCCTTTGCCCTGGCTTTCTCCTCTGCGCTGGCGGTAGCCGGCGCGGCGATCAGGATATGGCTGGCGTGCCGTTCCTCCGGGGTCACGAAGCGGGCTTCCTTGCTCTCGTCGTAGATCTTCTTCAGCTCATCGTCGGAGAACTGAACCGACCGTTCGGCGGCATCCATGGAGAGCAGCACGAACTCGATCTTCGCCCGCTCGGGAATCACGAATTCGTCCTTGTGGTCCGCATAATATTTCTCCACGTCGGACGCGGAGACTTTCACCTGCTTCAGGTAGTCGGCGGGATTGAAGACGATCTGGCTGACTTCGCGCTCCTGCTCGCGGATTCGCATCAGCCTTTCGACGACCGAGTCGGGTACGAAGCTCGATCCCGCGTAGACGTTCTGCGCCTGCCCCAGCATCACGCCGTTCTTGAGGTCCTCTTCGAATGCTTTCTCCGACATGCCCTGGTTCTTCAGCAGCTGGCGGTAACGCTCGACGGAGAACTTGCCCGACTCGTCCCGGAACACTTCGAACTGGGTGATCATTTTCTGCAGGTCCGGAGCCGATACCGCCATTCCGGATTTGCGGGCCTGGTTCAGGGCCACCTTGCGGTCTACCAGTTCATTCAGCACCGATTCCTTGAACTGGGGACTGTTGAGCACGGCCGGATCCGGGTTGTCCCGCATCATTTCACGCATGCGCTCCTGGGCCTGGCGCAGGGCCTGCGAATACTCCAGCTCGGAGATGCTCGCATTGCCAACCTTGGCAACGGCTCCGCCGGTGCCGCTGTTGCGGAAATAGACGTCGATTCCGAACAGCGCGAAGGACGGGACGATGATGACCAGCAGGGCGCCCTGCATCCAGCGTTTGTGCTTCTGAACGAATTCAAACATGGTCCAACCGATCTCCTGGTGCCGGAAAAGCCGTGAGTATGCCTCAATCGGCGGCGCAAATGCGCCGGCAGGCGCACGTCCTGCCGCGGACGGCCGCTGAAGCGGGGAAATAAAAAAGGCGAACTTTACGTTCGCCTTTTCTGGATCTGGCGGAGTGGACGGGACTCGAACCCGCGACCCCCGGCGTGACAGGCCGGTATTCTAACCAACTGAACTACCACTCCTTATCCCACGTGAGTTCCGCTGGTGGGTGCTGAGGGGATCGAACCCCCGACATTCGCCTTGTAAGGGCGACGCTCTACCAGCTGAGCTAAGCACCCCGCACGCAGCCGCAGTGAAGGTCTGCTGCGAACTGCCTGTCCTTTAGCCTGTAAGAGCTTGAAAACCTGAACAACTAGCGGGCTTACGAAAGCGCGCTAGTTTAGCGCATCCTTGAGTGCTTTTCCAGCGCGGAACTTCGGCACTTTGGCTGCCTTGATCTTGATGGCTGCGCCAGTGCGGGGATTACGCCCGCTGCGGGCGGCGCGCTTGCCGACGTAGAAGGTACCGAAACCCACCAGCGTCACCATCCCGCCCTTCTTCAGGGACGCCTGGATCGCGGCGACGGCGCCATCCAGAGCGCGCCCGGCCGCCGCCTTGGATATGTCGGCCGACTTCGCAACGGCCTCGATAAGCTCGAACTTGTTCACTGATGTCCCCTTTCAATTTTGATTTAGAACTGGAAACTGCTTTCGACGGCGGGCCGAAGACAGATTAGTTTTTCTGGATGAGCGCTGATTCCCGCACGCGCTTTATAACAAGCTGAAAATCCTCGTGTCAAGCCGCGATTCTCGCAGGATGTGCAGTCGTGCATCGCACCGATGCACCAGGCAAAAAAAAGGGAATGCTTTCGCATTCCCGTCTTCACCGAATCGCGGATATCAGTGCTTGACCGCGCCGACCGCTTCCGTCGAATCCACCGGAGGGATGGCGGCGACTGGCGCGGCCTTCTCCGGCAGCGCCTCCGGCTTGCGCTCGAGCGCAAGTTCCAGCACTTCATCGATCCACTTCACCGGATGGATCTCGAGGCGATTCTTGACGTTGTCCGGAATCTCGGCAAGATCCTTGACGTTCTCTTCAGGAATGAGCACCGTCTTGATGCCGCCACGATGCGCCGCGAGCAGCTTCTCCTTCAGGCCGCCGATCGCCAGAACTTCGCCGCGCAACGTGATTTCGCCGGTCATCGCCACATCGGCCCGAACCGGAATCCCGGTCAGCGCCGAAACGAGTGCTGTCGTCATGGCGGCCCCTGCGGACGGGCCGTCCTTCGGCGTCGCGCCCTCGGGAACGTGCACATGGATGTCGCTTTTCTCGAACGCGTCATCCTTCACGCCAAGCCGTGCAGCGCGCGAACGAACCACCGAGCGCGCCGCCTCAACCGATTCCTTCATCACGTCGCCGAGCGAACCGGTGCGCTGGATGTTGCCCTTGCCGGGCATCACCACCGCTTCAATTGTCAGCAATTCCCCGCCCACTTCGGTCCAGGCAAGACCGGTGACCTGGCCAACCTGGTTGTTCTTTTCGGCAAGGCCGTAGGTATAGCGGCGCACGCCCAGATAGTGATCGAGGTTGCGCGCGGAAACGATCACCTTGCTTTCGCGCTTCTTGATGAGAAGCGACTTGACGACCTTGCGGCAGATCTTGGAGATTTCGCGCTCCAGGCTGCGCACGCCCGCCTCGCGCGTGTAATACCGCACGATGTCGCGGATGGCGCTTTCGGAGACGGCTAGTTCGCCCTCCTTGACGCCATTGTTCTTCATCTGCTTCGGCAGCAGGTAGCGCATCGCGATATTGATCTTCTCGTCCTCGGTGTAGCCGGACAGGCGGATCACTTCCATGCGATCCAGCAGCGGCGCGGGAATGTTCATCGTGTTCGCCGTGGCGACGAACATCACGTCGGACAGGTCGTATTCCACCTCGACGTAATGGTCGACGAACTTGTCGTTCTGCTCCGGATCGAGCACTTCCAGCAACGCGGAAGCCGGGTCGCCGCGGAAATCCTGGCCCATCTTGTCCACTTCGTCCAGCAGGAACAGCGGATTGCGCACGCCGATCTTGGACATGTTCTGCAGCAGCTTGCCCGGCATGGAACCGATGTAGGTGCGGCGGTGGCCGCGGATTTCCGCTTCATCGCGCACGCCGCCCAGCGACATGCGAACGAATTTGCGGTTGGTCGAACGCGCGATCGACTGCCCCAGCGAGGTCTTGCCCACTCCGGGTGGTCCAACCAGGCACAGGATCGGCGCCTTGAGCTTGTCCACGCGCTGCTGCACGGCGAGGTACTCGACGATGCGTTCCTTGACCTTGTCCAGGCCGTAATGATCGGCATCCAGGATTTCCTGGGCCTTGGTAAGGTCGTTGCTGATCTTGCTCTTCTTCTTCCAGGGCAGGCCGACCAGCGTTTCGATGTAATTGCGCACCACCGTGGCTTCCGCCGACATGGGCGACATCAGGCGCAGCTTCTTGAGTTCGCCCTCGGCCTTGGTGCGCGCTTCCTTGGGCATGTGCGCCGTCTTGATGCGCTTCTCCATCTCGTCCAGGTCGGCGCCCTCTTCCATGTCGCCCAGTTCCTTCTGGATCGCCTTGACCTGTTCGTTCAGGTAGTACTCGCGCTGGCTCTTTTCCATCTGCCGCTTGACGCGGCCGCGGATGCGGCGCTCGACCTGGAGGATGTCGAGTTCGGCTTCCATCAGCGACAGCAGGTGCTCCAGGCGCTTCTTGACCTCGAACATCTCAAGCACCGTCTGTTTCTGCTCGAGCTTCAGGGGCAGATGGGCGGCAACGGTGTCCGCCAGGCGGCCCGGCTCGTCGATCCCCGACAGCGAGGTCAGGATCTCCGGGGGAATCTTCTTGTTGAGCTTCACGTACTGGTCGAACTGCGTGAGCATGGCCCGGCGCATGGCTTCGACTTCGGTGGATTCGACCGGGTCCGCCGGAACCGGCACGGCTTCCGCCGAATAGTGCGTTTTCTCGTCACTGACCGACAGAACGCGCGCCCGCTGCACGCCTTCGACCAGTACCTTCACGGTGCCGTCCGGCAATTTCAGCATCTGCAGGATGTTGGCGATGCTGCCTATGTCGTACAGGTCCTCCGGCGAGGGTTCGTCCTTTGCCGCCGATTTTTGCGCCACCAGCAGGATGCTTTTGCCGGATTCCATCGCGGTTTCCAGCGCCTTGATCGACTTGGGCCGGCCGACAAACAACGGTATCACCATGTGCGGGAACACCACCACGTCCCGCAATGGCAGCAGCGGGTAGGCGACAGCGTTTTCGACCGGATCAGCGGGATAAGTCATTGATTGGCACCAAGTGAGACGAGATTGCTTCCAAGTTTGGGGGCGGACTGCGAATTTCAACGCTCCGTACCGCTCCCCGTAAATTCCGTGACGGGCGGGGAATCTTCCCACCCGATCCGGTCTTCCTACGCCGATCCGGCAACCTTCGGCTGGTCCGAATAGAGCAGTATGGGCTGGGCATCGCCGGTAATCATGCCTTCGTCTACGACCACTTTCTCGACATTGTTTAGCGAGGGCAGGTCATACATGATGTCCAGCAAGACGTGTTCCAGAATGGAACGCAAACCGCGCGCCCCGGTGCGCCGTGCCAGTGCCTTGGACGAAACAGCCTTCAGCGCGTCAGCCCGGACCTCAAGTTCGACGCCTTCCATGCTGAACATGCGCTGATATTGCTTCAACAGCGCGTTTTTCGGCTCCGTCAGTATTTGGATCAGCGCGGCCTCATCAAGTTCATCCAGCGTGGCGACGACCGGCAGGCGGCCCACGAATTCCGGGATCAGGCCGTATTTGATCAGGTCTTCAGGTTCCACTTCGCGCAACACCAGGCCGATGTCCTTGCGGTTGTCCTTGCTTTTGACCTCCGCGCCGAAGCCGATGCCCCCCTTGTCCGAACGCGAGCGGATGAGCTTGTCGAGACCGTCGAACGCGCCGCCGCAAACGAACAGGATATTGGTGGTGTCGACCTGGACGAATTCCTGGTTCGGATGCTTGCGCCCGCCCTGCGGGGGCACCGAAGCGATCGTGCCTTCGATCAGCTTGAGCAGGGCCTGCTGAACGCCCTCGCCCGAAACGTCGCGGGTGATCGACGGATTGTCCGATTTGCGCGATATCTTGTCGATTTCGTCGATATAGACAATTCCGCGCTGGGCCTTCTCGACGTCGTAATCGCATTTCTGCAGCAGTTTCTGGATGATGTTCTCGACGTCCTCGCCGACGTACCCCGCCTCGGTCAGGGTCGTCGCATCCGCCATCACGAACGGCACGTTCAGCAGTCGCGCGAGCGTCTGGGCGAGCAGCGTCTTGCCCGATCCGGTCGGCCCGATCAGCAGGATGTTGCTCTTGGCGAGTTCGACGTCATCCTTCTTCTGCACCGTCTTCAACCGCTTGTAGTGGTTGTAGACGGCCACGGACAGGATTTTCTTGGCGATGTCCTGGCCGATCACGTACTGGTCCAGGATCTCGCGGATTTCGTGCGGGACCGGCAGGTCGGACTTGACGCCCTTGCCCGTGGTCTCGGCATGGCTTTCCTCGCGGATGATGTCGTTGCACAGCTCGATGCACTCATCGCAGATGAACACCGAGGGGCCAGCGATCAGCTTGCGAACCTCGTGCTGGCTCTTGCCGCAGAAGGAGCAGTAAAGAAGCTTCTCGCCGCCAGGTTTTTCAGACATTAACGTCCTTTCGTG
>DASVNF010000181.1:0-8101 GCA_036384015.1 Burkholderiales bacterium | reverse complement strand
CGCCTCAGGCAACTGGTGGCCCAGGGCAAGACCATCCTGCTGACCACGCATTTCATGGAAGAAGCGGAACGCCTGTGCCGGCGATTGTCGATCATGGACCACGGCCGCATCATTTCGACAGGCACGCCGCGCGAGCTGATTTCCCGCCACATCGAGCCCGAAGTGCTGGAGGTGTATGGCGAGGGAGTCGATGAATGGGCGCGCGAGCATGCGCGGCTTGCCGAACGCGCCGAACACACCGGCGAAACGGTGTTTTGTTACACGCACGCCGCCGCGTCCCTGATGGCCACGCTGGAGAATCGAACCGGCCTGCGTTACCTGCACCGGCCGGCGAATCTTGAGGACGTGTTCCTCAAGTTGACCGGCCGCGACCTGAGAGACTAGAGGCGAGAGAAAAGCCTAGAGGAAGAAAAAGGTGAATTTCAACGCGATGATGCAAAGGGTCGGATAGGGCATGCGGGCCAAGGACTTCCGGCCGCCGGCGCTGAGTCTGCGTTTCGCGCACGTGTGGCGGCGCAATTTCCTGGTATGGCGCAAGCTCGCCATTCCCTCCATGCTCGGCAACCTGGCCGACCCCATGCTGTACATGCTTGGCCTCGGCTACGGCCTCGGCAGGTTCGTCGGCGAAGTCGGTGGCGTTCCCTACATCGTCTTCCTGGCGGCGGGGACGGTCTGCTACAGCACCATGAACACGGCGACGTTCGAGGCGCTCTATTCCGCGTTTTCGCGCATGCACGTGCAAAGAACCTGGGAGGCGATCATGAATGCGCCGCTGAACCTGGATGACATCGTGGCGGCCGAAGCCGTCTGGGCGGCAAGCAAGAGCTTCCTGTCAGGCTGCGCGATCCTGGTCATCATCTGGGCGCTGGGCTTGTCGCATTCACCGCTGACGCTATGGATCGTGCCGCTCGCCTTCCTCATCGGGCTGACGTTTGCCTGCCTCGGACTGGTCATGAATGCGCTGGCGCCGAGCTATGATTTCTTCCTCTACTACTTCACGCTGGTGATCACGCCCATGGTCCTGCTGTGCGGTGTCTTTTTCCCGATCGACCAGTTGCCGGGCCCCTTGCACCTGCTGTCTTCCGTGCTGCCGCTGACGCATGCAGTACTGCTTGCGCGACCGCTCGTGACCGGCGCGGTGCCGGCGGAAGCCCTGGTCCATGTGCTGGTGCTCGTGGCCTATGCCGTTGCCGGTTTCTACGCCGCCCTGGTGCTGACGCGCCGGCGGTTGCTTTCCTGAAGGAGCCGCGATGCTCTGGATCAAGTCCTTTCACATTATTTTCATGGTGACCTGGTTCGCCGGTCTGTTCTACCTGCCGCGGCTGTTCGTCTATCACGCGATGAGCGAGGACAGCGTAAGCAAGGAGCGTTTCAAGGTCATGGAGCGCAAGCTGTTCTTCGGGATCATGACGCCGGGAGCGATCCTCACCATCGGCTTCGGCCTCTGGCTGTGGCTGGGATACGGGTTCTACGGCGGCTGGCTGCACGCGAAACTGGTCCTGGTCGCCGCGCTGGTGGCCTATCACGTCTATTGCGGCAAGCTGCTGTTCGATTTCAGGCGCGACCGCAACCGGCACGGCCATGTCTTCTACCGCTGGATGAATGAAGTGCCCGTGATTCTGCTGATCGCCATCGTGCTCCTGGTGGAGCTGCAGCCTTTCTGATGCGCGCCCGCCCGGCGTTTTGCCTGCTGCTCGCGGCACTCCTCGCTGCCGCGTCGCCGGCGCATGCCCAGGCGTCCGCGCGCATTCTCGTTCAGAGCTCTCCGCTCGCCGGATTTCAGTACCACGAAGGCAAGGCGCTCTGGGAGCGCATGAAAATCGGCGATGCGCTGACGCTGGTGCGCGAGCCGGACAACGAGCACGATACGCGGGCGGTGCGGGTGGAGTGGCAGGGCCACAAACTGGGTTACGTGCCCCGCAAGGAGAACGAAGCTGTGGCCAGGCAGCTCGATCGCGGCAACAAGCTGGAAGCGCGTATTGTGCAGCTGCGCAAGCATCGCGATCCCTGGAAGCGGGTCGAGTTCGAGATCTTTCTAAAGCTTTAGACCTTCACCGCGGAGGCGCAGAGGCGCCGAGAAGTACGCGCGGAGAAGATCGGTGAGTGAATAACCATGCAAGATTTTCCATGGATCGCGAAATGTGTCGAGAACCGTATGAGTATTTCCGATCCCTCTGCGCATCCTCCGCGCCTCTGCGGTGAAGGGGTACTGGTTTCGAAAATATGACCGAAGGTAGCAGGGAAAAATTCTTCGCGCCGTGTCCGCGAGGGCTGGAAGCGATATTCGCGGAGGAGCTCGCCGGGCTGGGCGCCGCGGACATCGCGCCCGCAGAAGGTGGCGTCGGCTTTGCCGGTACGATGTCGACCGCGTACGCGGCGAACATGCATAGCCGCCTCGCCAGCCGCGTGCTCTGGCAGGTTGCCGGCGGGCGCTATCGCAACGAGGAAGACATCTACCGCGGCGTGCATGCGCTCGACTGGAGGCGGCACTTCGATCCGGCGCTGACCATCCGCGTGAACGTGGCCTCGGTGGGCAGTCCCCTGAAGAGCCTGGAGTTCATCACCCTCAAGATCAAGGACGCCGTCTGCGACAAATTCCGGGAGCAGGCCGGCAAGCGTCCCAGTGTCGACACCGCGGCGCCGGACATCCGTATTCATGCATTCCTCGAACCGGATCGTTTCACCCTTTATCTCGACACGTCGGGTGATCCGCTGTTCAAGCGCGGAACCAAGCTGATGGCGGGCGAGGCGCCGCTGCGGGAAAATCTCGCGGCCGGAATCCTGAAGCTGTGCGGCTGGACCCCCGAGCAACCGCTGCTGGATCCGATGTGCGGGAGCGGCACCCTCCTGATCGAGGCCGCGCAGATCGCGCGTGGCATTCCCGCCGGGTACAAGCGGGGGTTCGCGTTCCAGAAACTCAACAATTTCGATGCCGCCGCGTGGGAACGGATTTCCAGCGAGGCCGCGGCCGGCATCAGAGCCTCCGCGCCGGCCGGAATATTCGGCGGCGATCTGTATGGCGACGCGCTCAAGCTCGCGCGCGCCAATCTGGAAGCGGCGGGACTGGCGGATTCGGTCAGCCTGAAGCAGGTCAACATCCTGGAGATGCCGGCGCCGGCCGCGTCGGGCGTCCTGGTTACCAATCCCCCTTATGGCGTGCGCTTGGGAGAATTGGACGAGCTGGCGGCGTTCTACCCGAAGCTCGGGGACGAGCTGAAAAAGAAATTCGCCGGCTGGCGCGCCTACCTGTTCACGGCGGACATGAGGGTACCGAAGCTGATCGGCCTCAGCCCTTCGAAACGTACCCCGCTGTTCAACGGTCCGCTGGAATGCCGGCTTTACGAATTCAGGATCGTGAGCGGAGCGATGAGAAGGGAAAAACCAGGCACGAGGCACTAGGTTCGGAGCGCGAGCTGGAGCATTTCCCCCTAGCGCTTCGCGCCTGGTGCCTCGTGCCTGTCGTCGCTAGACGATATTCAGGTGGTCCACGCTGGACGTCAGGTCGCGTTCCTTGGCGTCCTTGCCGTGCAGCTTGATCTGCAGGCGCAGTTCGTTCATCGAATCGGCGTTGCGCATGGCTTCCTCATAGCCGATCTTGCCGGCTTCATACAAATCGAACAGCGCCTGGTCGAAGGTCTGCATGCCCAGCTCCCGCGACTTCTTCATGATTTCCTTGATCTCGTGCACTTCGCCCTTGAAGATCAGGTCGGAAATCAGCGGCGAGTTGAGCAGGATTTCGATGGCGGCGGCGCGGCCCTTGGTATCCTTGAGGGGAATCAGCCGCTGGGAAACCAGGGCCTTCAGGTTCAGCGACAAGTCCATCAGCAACTGGGCCCGCCGCTCTTCCGGGAAAAAGTTGATGATCCGGTCCAGCGCCTGATTGGCGCTGTTCGCGTGCAGCGTTCCCATGCACAAGTGGCCCGTTTCGGCGAAGGCGATGGCGTGCTCCATGGTTTCGCGCTCGCGGATCTCGCCGATCAGGATGACGTCCGGCGCCTGGCGCAGGGTGTTTTTCAGCGCGTCTTCCCAGGAGTCGGTATCCACCCCGACTTCGCGCTGCGTGATCAGGCAGTTCTTGTGGTCATGCACATACTCGATCGGATCTTCGATCGTGATGATGTGGCCGTAGCTGTTCTCGTTGCGGTAGCCGATCATCGCCGCGAGCGTAGTGGATTTGCCCGAACCCGTGCCGCCCACCATGATCACCAGGCCGCGCTTGGTCATCGCGACGTCCTTCAGGACCGGCGGCAGGCCCAGGTCATCCATTTTCGGAATGGTGGTGGTGATGGTCCGCAGCACCATGCCCACCCGCTGCTGCTGGACGAAGGCATTGACCCGGAACCGGCCGATGCCGGGCGGGTTGATGGCGAAATTGCATTCCTTCTTGGCTTCGAATTCCTGCGCCTGCTTGTCGTTCATCAGCGAACGCGCCAGTTCCTGCGTGTGCTGCGGCGTCAGGCTCTGGTTCGAAACCGGGGTCATCTTGCCGTCGAGCTTGAACGCCGGCGGAAATCCGGCCGTGATGAACAGGTCGGAGGCTTTCTTGGCCACCATGGCCCGCAACAGCTCGTGGATGAATTTGACTGCCTGGTCTCGTTCCATGCATTGCTCCTGGGCAAAGCCCCCGTTCTTCGCGGGTGCCTAGTTGAAGGCGTCCTTGTTGGCGGCTTTCCCGCGCGCTTCGTCCTTGGAAATGACGTTGCGCTTGACCAGCTCCGTCAGGTTCTGGTCGAGCGTCTGCATTCCCATGCCCTGGCCGGTCTGGATCGCCGAATACATCTGCGCGATCTTGGCTTCGCGGATCAGGTTGCGGATGGCGGGCGTGCCGATCATGATTTCGTGCGCCGCGACGCGGCCGGCTCCGTCCTTGGTCTTGCACAGGGTCTGCGAAATGACCGCGCGCAAGGATTCCGAAAGCATTGCGCGAACCATTTCCTTTTCCGCCGCGGGGAACACGTCGATCACGCGGTCGATCGTCTTGGCCGCGGAACTGGTGTGCAGCGTGCCGAATACCAGGTGGCCCGTTTCCGCGGCGGTCAGCGCCAGGCGGATGGTTTCCAGGTCGCGCATTTCGCCCACCAGGATGATGTCCGGGTCTTCGCGCAGGGCGGAACGCAGCGCGTTGTTGAACGACAGCGTATGCGGTCCGACTTCCCGCTGGTTGATCAGGCACTTCTTGGACTCGTGCACGAACTCGATCGGGTCCTCGACCGTGAGGATGTGGCCCATTTCGTTTTCGTTGATGTCGTTGACCATCGCCGCCAGCGTGGTGGACTTTCCCGAACCCGTCGGGCCCGTTACCAGGACCACACCGCGCGGGTACTGGGCGATCTCCTTGAAGATGTTCGGCGCCTTCAGCTCCTCGAGCGTCAGCACCTTGGACGGGATGGTCCGCATGACCGCGCCGGCGCCGCGGTTCTGCACGAAGGCGTTGACCCGGAAGCGCGCCAGGTTCGGTATCGCGAACGAAAAGTCGCACTCGAGGTTTTCCTCATAGTGCTTGCGCTGCCCGTCGTTCATGATGTCGTACACCATGGCATGAACGTCCTTGTGCTCCATGGGCGGCAGATTGATGCGCCTTACATCGCCATGCACGCGGATCATGGGCGGCAGGCCGGCGGACAGGTGCAAATCGGAAGCCTTGTTCTTGACGACAAAGGCGAGGAGTTCGGAGATGTCCATTTATAATTCCTCGACGGGGAGGGGATTCGGGCCGAGGCCGGAAACCGGCCTTGCTGCATATCAAAAAAACTTGCTGCTTTCGATGCTTACGGCGAATTCTGCAAGAGGATTATGACAACAATAGCCCGCCGCTTGCAAGCCGTTAACGAACGCATCGCCAGCGCCGCCCGTGCCGCGGGCCGGCTGCCGCAGGACGTCACCCTGGTGGCCGTGAGCAAGACTTTCCCGCTGTGTTCGATTTTCGAGGCCTACGCCGCCGGCCAAAGGGCTTTCGGGGAGAATTACCTGCAAGAGGGGCTGGAAAAGATACGAATGTGGGCGAATCCGGATATTTCCGGGCGCGTCGCGCAGCTGCAGATGGATGACCAACGGCCGGCGGTCGACCCCGCGCCAAGGGCCTTCACGCCGCAAGCCGGGAGCCCGCACAGCCTTCCGGAGTGGCACTATATAGGCCCCATCCAGAGCAACAAGACCCGGCCCATTGCCGAAAATTTCAGCTGGGTGCATGGCGTGGAACGGGAAAAGATTGCCGTCCGCCTGTCCGAAGCCAGGCCGGAAAACCTGGCGCCATTGCAGGTCTGCATCCAGGTCAATATCAGCGGCGAGGAGAACAAAAGCGGCGTGCCGCCGGAGCAGGCGCTGGACCTGGCCATGGCAGTGTCACGGCTGCCGCGGCTGCGACTTCGCGGATTGATGGCGATTCCGGAGCCGGCCACGGACGCCTCCCTGAGGCAGCGCCGCTTCCGGGCGTTGCGCGAACTCCGCGATGCAATCACCGGCCGCGGCATCGGGATGGACACGCTTTCAATGGGCATGTCCGACGACATGGAGTCGGCCATCGCGGAGGGCGCAACGCTCGTTCGTATCGGCACGGCTATCTTCGGGGCGCGCCCGCTGCTACGTCCCGCATGAAAAAGACGGCGGATAGCGCGTGGCTATACTGGCCTCCCGGGTTAAAGTAGTGGATGCCCGGCTTTCCCCAACAATCAGTGGAGGTCGAATATGGACAGAAGGACATGGATTGCAGCGGCCAGCTTGTTGCTGTTGCTGCCGATGGCAGCGGTTGCGGCTTCGAAGCGCCCGACGTTGAGCGTGAACGAAAGCGTGACCATCAATGGCAGTCCCGACGCGGTCTGGAACGTCGTCAAGGACTGGGACGGACTGCACAAGTGGCACCCTGGATTCGCCAATGCCGAGATCACCAAGGGCGCCAATGGCAAGAAAGGCTCGACGCGCCGACTCACCCTCAAGGATGGCGGCGCCCAGTTTAACGAAGAACTGCTTTCCTACAGCGACAAGAAAAAGTCGTACAAGTACAAGATCATCGGCGATGCACCTTTGCCGCTGACCGACTACGTGTCGTCGATTCACGTCAAGAAGGGCAAGCAGGCCGGCACCTCGGTGATCACCTGGAAAGGCAAGTTCAAGCGCAAGGTCGCCGACAATCCGCCGGCGGGCCAGGACGACAAGGGTGTACACGACCTGATCGTCGGCGTGTACCAGGGCGGGCTGGGCAACGTGAAGAAAATGGTGGAAGGCAAGTAAAGGGCAACGGGTTGGAGGCGCGGGCATTGCCCGCGCCGTTTTGATTCCGCGGTATCGTTACCATTCATCGATGCGCATTCTTTTCATAGGCGGCGGCAACATGGCCTCCGCCCTCATAGGCGGCATGCTGCAGCAGGGCTTCGATGCGTCCGAGCTTCGTGTCGTGGAAGTCTCGGCCGAAGCGCGCGAGCGCATGCGGAAGCAGTTCGGCGTGGCCGTTGCGGCCGCTGTAGATGGCGCCATCGGCGAGGACGTCGTGCTGCTGGCGGTCAAGCCGCAGCAAATGCGTGAAGTCGCCCGCGCCATGCAGCCGCATTTGCGCGGCCAGCTGGTGGTCAGCATCGCCGCCGGCATCCGCACCGGCGACCTTTCGCGCTGGCTTGGAAATCACGGCCGCATCGTGCGTGCCATGCCCAATACGCCGGCGCTGTTGCGCGCCGGTATCAGCGGCCTGTTCGCCGCGCCGCAGGCGGCTCCGGCCGACATCCAGGCGGCGGAGCGAATTCTCCAGGCGGTGGGCGCCGTGATCGTGCTCGATCGCGAAGAGCAGCTTGACGGAATCACCGCGGTGTCGGGCAGCGGACCGGCGTATGTGTTCTATTTCATCGAGGCTTTGCAGCAGGCGGCCGCCGAACTGGGTTTTTCACCGGAGCAGGCGCGCAATCTGGCGCAGGAAACCTTCACCGGCGCGGCAAGGCTCGCGGCCGCAAGCGCGGACCCCGTCGAGACGCTGCGAGCGCGCGTGACATCCAAGGCGGGCACCACCGAAGCGGCGCTGAAAAGCATGGAAGCCAATGAAGTGAAACGCCGTGTCGTTGAAGCGATCCACGCTGCGGCCCGGCGCTCGAAGGAACTCGGCGACGAATTCGGGAAA
>DASVNF010000180.1:0-39380 GCA_036384015.1 Burkholderiales bacterium | reverse complement strand
TGCGCGCGGACCCGACATCATCATCGGATCCTGGTGCGGGAAGAAATTCCGGCCGGAACGAGTAGCGACCCGGCCAGGGTATGACGCGATTCCTGCGGTGCGCGATGGCGAACTCCATGAAGTGAAATCGCCGATCATTTTGCAACCGGGGCCAGCTGCCCTGACAGACGGACTGGACGCGCTTCACAGGCTCATCGTGAGATGGACCAGGAGATGACGATCCTCCATGTGATATACGGCGGAATGTTTCCGGTCGGCATTTCCCCCGCTTTCTGTTTGATGTCGAACAAAGGGTCTCAACCATGGACCTGGAGGACGGCAATGTTTCTGATTGCGACCGTCCTTGCCGTGATTGTCTGTGCAGCTGTAGTTGGAGTTCCTGTTAGCAGATTGCTGTCGACACCGGTGAAGGATTTGGCGGTTCGCCCGACATCAGCTTCTGCCTTGGGCTTCGGACTCGGACTCGTTCTTGTCGCGTTCTGGCTGTTGATCGCAGAACGATGTCTTGTTTCGGCCAAGCCGAACTCCGAGAATTAGGATGAACAACAAAAAGTGAGGAGGCAGGTCGATGGATAACAATTCCTTCCCGAAATTGATCCTTGAAAGCGTGCAGGTCCGCGCGGTCTCGGTGCCCCTGCGCCGGCCATTGGTGGCGAAAGTCGGAAACTATCCGAACTGGCCGTTCATCCTGATCGGCGTGCGGACGAAGGAGGGCATCGTCGGACACGGTTGCCTCGAGCCCTATCTGCACAAGGCGGCGCAGCCGTTGAACAGGATGATCCAGGACATCGGCGAGTCGTTGAAAGGCAAGCCGCTCGCGCCGCTGGACGCCTACGGCGCTGCGATGAAGACGCTCCACCTCAACGGCAGGGAAGGCATGACCCTGATCGCGATCTCGGGGCTGGACATGGCGATCTGGGATGCGTTGGCAAAAGCAGCGGAACTGCCCCTGGTCAGCTTGCTCGGCGGATCACCGGGGCCCGTGCGCGCCTACAACACCAATGGCCTGTGGCTGATCCCCCGGGACAAGCTCGCGCGCGAAGCCGAATCGCTGGTGGCCGAGGGCGGCTTCAAGGCGATCAAGATCCGGCTGGGACGGGAGACGCTGCAAGAGGACATCGCCGCGATCGCGGACGTTCGCGCCGCCGTGGGCGAGGGCGTGGAATTGATGTGCGATTTCAACCAGGGGTTGGCGTTCGGCGACGCGCTACGGCGTTTGCACGGACTCGACGATCAGGGGTTGGTCTGGTTCGAGGAGCCGGTGGTGTACGACAACTACGACGCAAGCGCGCAACTGGCGCGCGAGCTCAAGACTCCTCTGCAGATCGGCGAGAACATCTACGGTCCGCGCGAGTTCTACAAGGCGGTGAAGGCCAATGCGGCGGACCTGTACATGCCCGACCTGATGCGCATCGGCGGGGTGACGGGATGGATGCGCGCCGCGGCGATTGCAGGCGCGGCCGGGCTCCCGCTATCGAGCCATCTCTATCCGCTGGTTTCCGCGCAGCTGCTGCGGGTCAGCGAGTCCGCCGACTGGCTCGAATGGTCGGACTGGGCGGAGCCCATCATGGCGGAACCGTTCCGGGTAAAAGACGGTTACGCCACGGTGGGCGAAAAGCCCGGAAACGGGCTCGCGTGGAACGAAGAAGCAGTGAAGCGCTTTGCGCTTTGACGGGACCGATCTTCAGGTGCGAACGCCCATCCTTCTTTCTTTAGCCCGCACCAGCGCACTGATCACCTCGTTGTAAGGCGCTGCTACCCCGAGCGCTTTAGCCGCCGGCGGAATGGCGCCGTTGATCGCCTCGATCTCCGACATTCTGCCGGCCATGTGATCGAGCAGCATCGATGGCCGCGCCTTGGGAATCTTCATTCCAAAAGCGTGCACGTAGGCAACGGGATCGCTGAAGTCGAGCTTGATGCCCCGGGCGCGGGCGACGTTGTACGCTTCCGTCGCACAGCCCGATGCGACTTTCCAGGTATCGGGGTCTTCGATGACCTCGATGATGGTGCGTTCGGTAACGCTGCAGGTACCCGAGTAGCAGACGTTGCAGATCAGCTTTTCCCAGACCAGCTGGTCGATGTCGTCGAAGCACTTGACGCGAAATCCGCCCGATTGCCAGACCTCCGCGACTTTTTCCAGGCGCGGTGAAACCGGACCGGCAAACTCGCCCAGGCGCACCAGTTCCCAGCCGTTGTGATGCGCATGGCCCGGCGCCTTCATCGAGGCGCCGAATCCCCCGACGACGCCGACCATCACGCGCTCCCGTCCGAGGACTTTCGCCGCGGTGTCGGGTCCGCCAAGCCCGTTCTGGATCGACAGCACCACGGTCCCGGCGTGCAGCAGCGGCTGCATGGATCGGGCCGCCTTTTCCACGTGCATCGACTTGGTCGCGAGGATCGCGAGATCGCAGGGCCCGGCGTCGGCGGGATCGGTTGTCGCATTCAGCTTCACCGTGCGGTCGCCGGAGGCGCCCTCGACCCGCAATCCCTTCGCGCGCATCGCCTCGACATGTTCCTTCCAGCTGTCGATCGCCCATACTTCGTGTCCCGCGTCCGCGAGCAATCCCGCATAGACGCTGCCCATGGCACCGCAACCCACCACCGCTACTTTCATGTCCAAAGCCTCCGTCGATCCGTGGATCATAATGCAATGCGGGTGCCGGGCGGTGCCCGTTGAGCGGGGGGGCGAAAGCGTTCTGCTACCATCGGAGCGCTCAGTCCATGCCGACGGCCTGACCGCCCCGCATGGAACCGGAAAACCAGGACGGAGGAGAGTACCCATGAAAGGCGTGGTATTCGCGGGCGACCGCAAGTTGCAGATTCTCGATTTTCCCGATCCGACGCCCGGCCCCGGCGAGGTGGTGCTGGAGATCAAGGCATCGGGCATGTGCGGCAGCGACCTCAAGTTCTACCGTGCGGTGGGCGGCGCCTCGTCGCTGGGCCTCGGCAAGATCAGCGGCCCGCTGATCGCCGGTCACGAGCCCTGCGGCGTGGTGGCGGCCGTCGGCCCCGGGGTCGCGGAAAACCAGGCCAAGGTCGGCATGCGCGTGATGCAGCACCACTACCGCGGCTGCGGCGTCTGCGAACACTGCAGTACCGGCTGGATGCAGCTGTGTGTCGAAGGCGTCAAGGAAGTGTATGGCGCCACCGGCCACGGCGCGCACGCCCGCTACATGAAGTGTCCGGCGCGCACGCTGGTGCCGTTGCCGGATGAGCTGTCGTTCGAAGCGGGCGCGGCCATTTCCTGCGGAACCGGCACCGCCTGGGGCGCGCTGCACAGGCTCGGCCTTTCAGGCGACCAGACGATTGCGATTTTCGGACAGGGACCGGTCGGCCTTTCTGCCACGCTGCTGGCCTCCGGAATGGGGGCCCGCGTGATCGCCCTCGACACCGGCGAGGAACGCCTCGCTCGCGCCAGGGAGTTCGGAGCCGACGTCCTGATCAATCCCGCAAAAACGGAAAATGTGGTGCAGGCCATCCGGGACCTGACGCACGGCCGCGGCGCCCACGCCTCGCTCGATGCTTCTTCCTCGCCGAAGGCGCGTGCGGATGCCGTCAGGTGCGTGCGCACCTGGGGCAAGGCCTGCTTCGTCGGCGAAGGCGACACGGTCACGCTGGACGTCAGCAACGACATGCTGCGCCGGCAGGTGACGATCATCGGCTCGTGGACATTTTCTTCAGTCGGACAGGGGGAATGCGCCCGCTACGTCGCCGACCGCGAGATCGACCTCGATCGCCTGTTCACCCAGCGCTGGAAGCTCGAACAGGCAGAGGAAGCCTACAAGCTCTTCGACAAGCAGACCTCGGGCAAGGGGGTTATTCTGCCTTCGTAAGTCCCTCGAGATTCAGGCCGCTTGCTGCGGCGCGGTACCCGTTTCATGGCACCCATAACAACCACAGGGAGGAAGTCATGAAGTTAAGGCGCATCGTGTCTGTTGCATTCGCGCTGGCGGCCATTTCCACTACCGCGTACGCCGAGCCGGGCAACAAGCTGAGGTTCGAGTCCGCATTCCCTGCTTCGAGCCTGTTGTTCGAAAGCTCGAAGTATTTCGCCGAGCGCGTCAAGGTGATGACCGGCGGGAGGCTGCAGATCGAGATGCTGCCACCCGGTGCCGTGGTGCCGCCCTTCGAAGTGCTGGATGCCGTCCACAAGGGTGTGCTCGACGGCGGACATACCGCGCCGGCGTACTGGCTCGGCAAGAACCGCGCGGCCACGCTGTTCGGACCGGCGCCCGGCGGTCCGTTCGGCATGGACATGCTCGATTACATGGCCTGGATTCATGAAGGGGGCGGTCTGGCGCTGTACCAGGAGTTCTATCAGAAGGAGCTCCAGCGCAACATCGTGGTGATGCCAATGACGTCGGTAGCGAACCAGATTCTCGGCTGGTTCAAGAAACCGGTGAAGAACTGGGAAGACCTCAAGGGGCGCAAATGCCGCGAGACCGGCATCACGGCAGAAGTGTTCGGCAAGTCCGGCATGACCCCGGTGAACATTCCCGGCGGAGAGATCGTTCCCGCCGGCCAGCGCGGGGTGATCGAATGCGCGGAATTCGTCGGTCCGGCGGAAGACATGAAGATCGGCTTCCACTCAGTCTGGAAGTACGCCTACATGCCGTCGATGCACGAACCGGCCACTGTGGTCGAACTGATTATCAATGGCGACGTCTGGAAGAAGCTCCCCGAGGAACACCGGGAAGTCATCAAGTCGGCCGCGATGGACGCGACCCTGCGTTCGCAACTGATTTCCAACAAGGTCAACGCCGAGGCGCTGGTGGAAATGAGGGAAAAGCACGGCGTCACCATCGGACGCACCCCGCCGGACATCCTGAAGAAGACTCTCGAAGCCTGGGACGCGATCGCAAAAGAAGAAGCTGGCAAGAACCCGTTCTTCAAGAAAGTCTACGACTCGCAGCGGGCCTTCGCCGCCCGGGTCGTGCCCGCCCGGCGTTACGTTTACGCCCCGTACGAACTCGGCGCGAACTACTACTGGCCCGAGGCCGGAAAATGAGGCGTCTGATGCGCGGGGCGGCGCGGAGACGCGCTTGATCGCAACGTCGCCCGGCTATGTCCGCGCGATCCGGGTGATCGATCGCCTCACGCACTGGACGGCGCACGCCTTTGCGCTGCTGATCATCCCGCTGATCCTGGCTAACACCATCGAGGTGTTCATGCGCTATGCGCTGAACCGGCCGACGGACTGGGCGCTGGAGACGACGGTAATGTCCTACGGCTCGCTGTTCATGCTGGGCGCCGCGTTTGCCTTGCAGAAGGGCGCGCACGTGCGCACCGACATGTTCTGGGAAAAATTCAGCGACCGCACCAAGGGCATCATCGACAGCGTGGCCTATGCGCTGCTGTTCCTGCCCTCGATGGCGATCCTCTGCTACATGTCCATCGACGAGTTTGCCTATGCCTGGTCGATCGGCGAACGCTCCACCCTCACGGCCTGGCAGCCGGCGCTGTGGCCCTTGCGGGCAGTGGTGCCGCTGGCGGCCGGCCTGCTGTTCGTGCAAGGCGTCTCCGAACTGATGAAAGGCCTGTGGGCGGCACGCACCGGCCGCCTGCTCGTGCACCACGAGAAAATAGAGATCTGAGCGATGTCCGGCCAGGAGGTCCTCGGACTGCTGATGCTGGTCGCCATGATCAGCATCATCTTTGTCGGCTTCCCGATCGCCTTCACGCTGCTGTTCATCGCGCTGCTGTTCGGCAGCGTCGGGCTCGGCACGGAACTGACCTTCAACCTCGCCTACCTCCAGGTATGGGGCATGATGAAGGACGACATCCTGCCCGCGGTGCCCCTGTTCATCTTCATGGGATTCATGACCGAGCAGGCGGGATTGATGGAGCGCCTGTTTCTGGCGATGCGAAATCTGCTCGCTCCGCTGCGCGGTTCCCTGTATCTCGCGGTGATCCTTACGGCGACGATCTTCGCAATGGCAACGGGCATCGTCGGCGCCGCCGTTACCGTCCTCGGAATCATGGCCGGCCCGGTGATGGTGCGATCCGGCTATGACGCGAAGCTCTCTGCGGGCGCGATCGCCGCCGGCGGAACGCTCGGCATCCTGATTCCGCCGAGCGTCATGCTGGTGGTGATGGGGCCGACCATCGGCGTGCCGGTCAATCTGCTGTATGCCTCCGCTTTCGGGCCGGGGCTGTTGCTGGCCGCGCTCTACATCGCCTGGTGCCTGATTCGCAGCCATCTGAATCCCGCGCTCGGGCCCCCGGTTCCGCTCTCCGAGCGCTTGACCGGCAAGGCGGAACTGGTGCGCGAATTCCTGATGGGCGTCGTGCCGCTGACCGTGCTGATCGGCTTCACGCTCGGCACCATCCTGGCGGGGTTGGCCACGCCCACCGAGGCGGCTTCCTGCGGCGCCTTCGGCGCGACCGTGCTTGCCGCCGCGTATCGCAAGCTCACCTGGAAGGCGCTGAAGAATGCCGCGATGTCGACCATGATCACCTCGAGCATGGTGCTGTTCCTCGCGGTTTCGTCGAGCGTATTCGGCGCGGTATTCACCAAACTCGGCGCCACGGACCTGATTGCCGGCGCACTGGCGCAAGTGCCGCTTCCCGATTGGGGAAAGCTGCTGCTGGTCATGGGCCTGATCTTCGTGCTTGGCTGGCCGTTCGAGTGGCCGGCCATCATCCTTGTGTTCCTGCCGATCTTTCTGCCCGTCGTGCAGCAGCTGGATCTGGGACTCGACCCGCAGGAAACGATGATCTGGTTCGGCGCACTGGTGGCGGTCAACCTGCAGACCGCGTTCCTGAGTCCTCCCGTGGCCATGTCAGCCTACTATCTCAGGAACGTCATGCCGCAATGGAGCCTGGCCACCATCTACCGCGGCATGGGCGAATTCATGATCATCCAGATCCTCTGCCTGGCCGCGGTGCTGCTCTGGCCGCAAATCGCCCTATGGCTGCCGCGGGTGGTGCAATAGCGCCAGCTTCGGTCCGCGACGTTCCGGCGGAAATCCGTTTGCCCCGGGCGGCCCGCAGCACGAAGGCAATCTGGACGGAATCGCCGCCGCAAACGACAATTCGATGTATCGCCGGCGCCTTGGCACGGCGGGAAACGGGTGGAGGCACATGCATCAATCGGGATCGCAACGGATCGTGGCCGTCACGGGCGGCGCCAGCGGCATCGGCCATGCCTGTTGCCGAGTGCTCGCTGCCAAGGACTGGAAAGTGGTGGTGCTGGACATCGACGGCGACGGCGCGGAACGCGTCGCCGGCGACGTTGGCGGCGTCGCCTGCAGGCTCGACGTCGGTGACGAGAACGCGGTCGAGGGCATTGCCGCCAGGATCGAGCGCGAAATCGGGCCGGTATATGGACTGGTCAACTGTGCGGGCATCCTGGCGTCGCCGGTCCCGCCCGAACAGCTGCCGATCGCGGAATGGGATCGCGTGGTGCGCGTCAATCAACGCGGCACCTACGTGACATCCCTGGCCTTCGGCTTGCGGATGGCGAAGCGGGGGCAGGGATCGATCGTGAACATCGCCTCGATCAATGCCTTCCGCTCGATGCCTTTCCATGGCTATGCGCCGACGAAAGCGGCCATCGTTTCCATCACCATGAACCTGGCGACGGAGTGGGGTCCGAGCGGCGTGCGCGTCAATGCCGTCTCGCCGGGATTCACGCGTTCGCCCGCTCTGCAGGCCAAGATCGATTCCGGCGAACGCGACGTCGCCACCATCGAGAAAGCGACGGCGTTGCGCAGGCTGATGGAACCGGAAGACAGCGCCTATGCCGTTGCTTTCCTGCTGTCCGACGAGGCGTCGGGCATCACGGGGATCAATCTGCCGGTCGAAGGCGGCTGGCTGGTCATGCCTTCCTGGCAGAGTTACCCGGGCATTCGCGGAGACTGGCCGTGATCCGCGCAGCCATCGCCTGACGCCATGCTTCCCGATCTGGTCTCGCTGGCCTTGTTCGTCCGGGTGGCGGAAACACGCAGCATCACCAAGGCCGCGGGAGCCAGCCACATCGCGCTGGCGGCGGCAAGCCGCCGCATCAGCCTGCTGGAACACCAGTACGGCGTGAAATTGCTGGACAGGACCGCGCGCGGGGCGGAACTGACGCCCGCGGGCAAGGCGGTGTTGCATCGTGCCCGCCAGATACTGGGCCAGGTCGATCAGCTGAAGTCCGACATGACGGAGTACGCCTCGGGCGGCAAAGGTCACATACGCATCCAGGCCAGCGCATCGGCCATTTCACAATTCCTTCCCGCGGACCTGGCGACGTTCGCCGCGCTCGCTCCGCAAGTCGTCATCGCGCTGGAAGAGCGGTTCAGCGGCGAGATCGTGCAGGCGTTGCGCGAGGGCGCGACGGACGTCGGCGTGATCATGGAAGGCACGCCGATGGAAGGCCTGCAATGGTTCGACTACAAGGTCGACCAGCTGGTCGCGGTGGTGCCGAGGAAGCATCCGCTGCGCAGCCGCAGCGTCCTGTTCTCTGCGCTGCTCGACTACGATTTCGTCGCGCTGGAAAGCGCGACCGCTATCACCAGGCTGCTGGTCGACCAGGCGGCCGTCGCCCGAAAACCGCTGCGCGCGCGTATCCACGTCCACAGTTTCGCCGCGCTGTGCAAGATGATCGAGGCGGGATTGGGGATCGGCGTCCTGCCGGCAGGCGCGGCCCAGCCCTTCGTTGCTGCAAAGCAACTTCGCGTCGTGCGCCTCGCCGACCCATGGGCCAGGCGCCACATGTACATCTGCGTTCGCGACTATGAATCGCTGCCGGTGATAGCGCGGAAACTGGTGGATCATTTGCAGCGCACCAAAACCGCGGCCGGGTCCTGAAGCGGACAGGGCTTCGCCGCTTGCGAAGCCCGCATTGACGGAATGCGCATTCCGGCCAACACTGGCTTTCCCCAAGCTGGCGGGAATTCGCCGGCCGGGTCGCCGGCATTGTCGGGCCAGTGCCTTGCCCTGCCGCCGGCCGCATCGACGACGCCACCGCGGTAGTGCATGCCGCAATAAACAGAGTGGCCCAACCAACAAGGAGGAGGAACCATGGCTGACAAGAAAGCATCGCTTCGCAGGCGTCGCGGATTCATCAAGGCGGCGGGGGCGCTTACCGCCGCGACGGGACTGGGCTTTCCGTTCATTTCCCGGGCCCAGGACAAGCCGATCCGGATCGGCGTGCCGACCATCCTCTCGGGCCGCGTCGCCCAGCTTGGCATCTCCTCCCGCAACGCCATCCAGATGGAGATCGATAAATTCAATGCGGCGGGCGGCCTCGGCGGGCGCAAGATCGAGATCATTACGCGCGACTCCAAGGGCAAACCGGATGAGGCCGCAAACAACACGCGGCACCTGATCAACGGGGAAGGTTGCGAAATCATCATCGATGCCGAAGCCTCCTCCGGCGCTTTCGCGGTGCAGGAGGTCATTCGCGAACTCAAGGTGCTGTGCATCCACACCAATTCGGAAACCTCGTCGCTGTCCGCGGATCCCAAGATCCGCGTTCCGACGGCCTTCCGCGTGGCGCGCCAGGGAATCCACGACGCCATCGTCAGCGCCGCGTATGCGGGAAACGTGGCGAAGGCCAAGGGGTTGAAGACATGGATGAGCTGCTCGCCCGACTATGCGTATGGTCGCGACAACACGTCGCTGTTCCTGGAATACCTGAAGCGCTTTCATCCCGAGGTCGAACTGGTGGGCGAGACCTGGCCGAAGCTGTTCCAGGCCGACTACACCGAAAACGTCACCAAGATCCTGCAGACGAAGCCGCAGGCGCTGTATTCCGCTTTGTGGGCCGGCGACCTGGTGTCCTTCATCGACCAGTCGGCGATCTACAACCTGTTCTCGCAGACCACCCTGTTCGCGATCAACATGGCCGATTACACGACATTGACGGCGGTGAAGAACCTTCCCGCCGGGATTCATTCGGCCACGCGCTACCTGAAGACCTTCCCCGCCAACGCAGACAACGCCGCATGGGGCGAGGCTTACAAGGCGAAGCACGGCGACTACCCGACCAACTGGTCCTGGGAGAACGCGCTGGCCGTCAGTTTCCTGACGACCGCGATGAAGAAAACCAATTCGACGGACTCGACAAAACTTTCCGAGGCGATTCGCGGCATGAAAGTCAAATCACCCTTCGGCGCGGACGGTACGGTGACGATGCGCGCGGAGGACCAGACCACGATCGGTTACGCGCTGGGCTGGGGCACGACGATTCCCAGGGACCCGTGGGTGCCAAGCGTGACGCCGGGGGACTGGAAAACGGTCCTCGAATACGAGGCGGAGTGGAAAAAGAAAATGGGTTACGCGTAAAGCAGAACCGATGTTAAACGGGTACTGCGGCGCCGCGTGCGCCGCAGTACCAACCGGATCGCATTGCTTCCCCGGAGCCGCTCTTGGACCTTCAGGCACTCCTTTCATGTGTTTCATCGGCCTCCTGCGTCGTTACGCAGACGACCGGCGGACTGATCAGCGGCATGCTGCTGTTCCTGGTGGCCGCCGGCCTGTCGCTGATATTCGGCACCCTCAAGGTGGTGAATTTCATGCACGGGTCGCTGTACATGCTGGGCGCGTACTTCGCCTATTCGATCTATGCCGCGACCGGCAGTTACGCGCTGGCGGTGGTCGGCGCCGCCCTCGGCGTCGGCCTGTTCGGGCTCATCTTCGAGCGCCTGTTCATGAGCCGCGTGTACAACACCGACGTGCTCATGCAATTGCTGGTCTGCTACGGCTTCATCCTGATCCTCGATGACGCCGTGAAAATCATCTGGGGCGCGGAATTCCTGTCCATGGGCATGCCCGCAACCTTCCAGCGGCCCCCGATCATGCTTGCAGGCGGCGTGCTGCCGGTGTTCTACCTGTTTCTCATCGGCATTACGCTTGCGGTTGCGCTGGCGCTGGGACTGCTCATCACAAAAACGCGTGCCGGCAAGATCGTGCGGGCGGCGGCGGTGAATCCGACCATGACCTCCGCCCTGGGCATCAATACCGCGCTGGTTTTCGGCGGCGTGTTCGCGCTGGGGGGGCTGCTGGCCGGCCTTTCAGGCGCGCTCGCAGCGCCGGTGCGCTCGATGGTCGCGGGCATGGGGTTCTCGATACTGATCGAATCCTTCATCGTCACGGTAATCGGCGGCATGGGTTCGATCACCGGGGCGCTGGTCGGCGCGCTGCTGATCGGGCTGGTCCGCAGCTTCGGCAGCATAGGTTTCCCGCTGTTCACCGAGGGCATCATGTTCCTGTTCATGACCGGGATCCTGATCGTCAAGCCGAGCGGCCTGTTCGGCAAGGAGCGCTGAGGCATGCATGTCGCTTCCATCCGCCGCGATCTCCTGATCGCGGGCGCAACGCTGCTGGTCCTGATCGCGTTGCCTTTGCTGTTCCCGGGAAAGGCTTTCTCGGATTTCGTCATCCGGCTGTCGGCGTTCGCGATATTTGCCACTTCCCTGAATCTCCTCGTCGGCTACACCGGCCTGGTCTCGTTCGGACACGGCCTGTTCTATGGCCTCGGTGCTTACAGTTTCGCGCTGATGATGCAGAAACTCGGCACCTCGATTCCCGTGGCGTTTGCCCTGACGATCATGATGAGCGCCGCGGTTGCGGCAGTGGTCGGCGCGATCTGCATCCGCCTCAAGGAAATCTATTTTTCGTTCCTGACGCTGGCCTTCCAGATGCTCCTGCACAGCATCATCATCGCATGGACCCCCGTGACGGGCGGCGACCAGGGGCTGACCGGCGGCATTCCGCGGCCGCCGTTCCTGGGCATCAGGCTGGACGACCCGCATCATCTTTACGTGTTCTGCTGCGTGGTGCTGGTGGTATCGCTGTTCCTCATGTGGCACCTCGTGCAATCGCCGTTCGGCTACACCATGCGCATGATCCGCGACAACCCGCGCCGCGCCGCGTTCCTCGGCATCCAGGTGTGGCGGGTGCGCCTGCTGGCGTTCATCGTTTCGGGCATGTTCGGCGGCGTGGGCGGCGCGCTCATCAGCCTGTTCGTCTCCAGCGCCTATCCGGATTTCGCCTACTGGACTGTTTCCGGGGAAGCCGTGTTCATGATCCTGCTCGGCGGGATCAGTGTGTTTTTCGGACCCCTGGTGGGCGCCATCACGCTGCTCCTGCTGAACGACCTGGTTACCCGGGTCACCGAACACTACAGCCTCGTGCTTGGCATCATCATCCTGATGTTCGCCCTCGGCCTGCGCAAGGGCCTGCTTGGCTTCCTCGTCAGCGCATGGTCGAAACGCGCCGCAGGCGCCACCACCGCGTCCCGGGCCCCGGCGCGGGAGCACTGACATGCTGACGATCGAGAACCTGCACAAGTCGTTCGGCGGGGTGAGCGCGATGAAAGGCGTCAGCCTGCAGTTCGACGAAGGCTCGCTGACCGCCGTGATCGGTCCGAACGGCGCCGGCAAGACGACTTTCTTCAACCTGATCACCGGTGCGTTCCGGCCGGACGCGGGACGGATCCTGCTCGGCGGCGAGGACATCGCCGGCTTGTCCTCGCCGGAGATCGTGCGCCGCGGCATCGGTCGAGCTTTCCAGATCGCGAGCATCTTTCCGACCCTCTCGGTGCGCGACAACATCCTGGGTGCCGTGAACGCGCATCGCGGATGGCATGGCCGGCTGGGCCGCCGGTTTCCGCTGGCCGAGGCGCGCGCGGAGGCGGACGAAGTCATGGAACTCGTCGGGCTGCAGTCGCGGGCCGCGGCCTTGTCCGGCTATCTTTCGCACGGCGAACAGAAGCTGCTCGACATCGCGCTGGCGCTGGCGCTGGACCCGCGGGTGCTGTTGCTCGACGAACCGACGGCCGGCATGGGCACCGAGGAACGCTGGCAGATGATAGAAACGGTGCACCAGCTGTGGGAACGCAAGAGAATGACGCTGATTTTCATCGAGCACGACATGGACATCGTGTTCAGGTATGCGCAGACCGTCAGGGTGTTGAGCTACGGCAGCGTGCTGGCGGAAGGAAAGCCCGAAGAGGTGCGCCGCCATCCGAAAGTCATCGAAGCCTACCTCGGGGCCCATTTCGAAGAGGGCAGGGCATGACCGGCACCGTCATTTTCGAAGCCGACGGCATCGACGTGTTCTACGGCACCAGCCAGATCCTGTTCGGGGTGAGCCTCGCCGTGACCGAGGGCCAGACCATGGCGCTGCTCGGCCGCAACGGCGCTGGCAAATCCACGACCCTGAAGGCGATCGCCGGCATTGCGCCGCCGGCCCGCGGGCGCGTCCGCGTGACCGGCACTGAAATGCAGGGCAGGAAACCGCATTCCATTGCGCGCGCGGGAATCGGTTTCGTGCCGGAGGACAGGCAGGTGTTCCCGGAGCATACGGTGGATGACAACCTGGTCATCGGCGCCAAGAAAGGCCCCGCAGGCGAGGACTACTGGAACCGGGGGCGCATCTATGACATGTTTCCGCTGCTGGCACCCCTGAAGGACCGCATGGCAGGCAATCTTTCGGGAGGCGAGCAACAGATGCTGACCATTGCGCGCACCCTGATGGGCAATCCGACGGGTCTGCTGCTCGACGAACCGAGCGAGGGCCTGGCACCGGTCATCGTCGAGCGGATCGGCGACCTCCTGCGCAAACTGCGGGACATGGGCGTGACCGTGCTGCTGGCGGAGCAGAACATGCATTTCTGCCTGGGCATCGCCAGCCATGCCGCGATCATCGACAAGGGCCAGATCGTGTACCGGGACACGATCGAGGCGCTGCGAAACAACGACGCGGTGAAGAGCCGCTACCTGGCGCTGTAGCTATGCATTTCAATCCCACCACGACGACACGAAGAACACAAAGTGGCACGAAGAAAAGCAAGGCATGCATCCATTGAATGGATGGGGCCCGGAGTTGCTGGCGCAGCATGGATGCAGTCTTTTTGCCCCCTGTTCGTACGTTTTCTTCGTGTTCCTTTATGTTCTTCGTGCCTTCGTGGTGAGAAGTAATCTTTGCGCGTTGACAGTTACCGATGGAGAAGCAAACCATGCGTCCGCTTGAAGGCATCACGGTCGTCGCACTCGAACACGTGATTGCCGGTCCGTTCTGCACCCGCCACCTTGCCGATCTCGGCGCGCGCATCATCAAGATCGAGCGTCCCGGAGTCGGCGATCCGGCCCGCGCCTACGACGAGCGGGTACAGGGGATGGCATCGCACTTCGTCTGGACCAACCGCTCGAAGGAAAGCCTCACGCTCGACCTGAAGCGGGAGGAAGCCCGCAAGATCGTGCATGAGCTGCTGGCAGGCGCGGACGTGCTGGTCCAGAACCTTGCGCCGGGTGCCGCCGCGCGCATGGGTTTCTCCTACGACGCGTTGAAGGAGCGGTATCCGCGCCTCATCGTCTGCGACATTTCGGGTTACGGCGCGGACGGGCCCTATCGGGACAAGAAGGCCTATGACCTGCTCATCCAGAGCGAATCGGGCCTGCTGTCCGTGACCGGTACGCCGGAAACGCCTTCGAAAGCGGGATGCTCGATCGTCGACATCGCTTCCGGCATGTATGCGTATACAAACATCCTTGCCGCGCTGATCCAGCGCGGACACACCGGCAAGGGCAGCCGGATCGACATCTCCATGCTGGAAAGCATGGTCGAATGGATGAGCTTTCCGCTTTATTACGCTTATGAAGGCGCAGAACCTCCGGTACGCGCCGGAGCCTCGCACGCGACCATATATCCGTATGGCCCTTTTCCGGCCGGCGACGGCAAAGTCATCATGCTCGGGCTGCAGAACGAACGCGAGTGGGCGGTCTTCTGCGACAAGGTTCTCGAGCAGCCGGATCTGAAGACCGATGCGCGGTTCTCTTCAAATCCGCGCCGTTCCGCCGCGCGCATGGACCTCTACCAGATCATCGTCAAGGCGTTTTCGCTCCTGACGGCGGAGCAGATCGTCAAAAGGCTGGACGACGCGCAAATCGGCAATGCGCGCATGAACGACATGCGTGACGTCTGGGAACACGCGCAACTGGGGGCGCGCCGCCGCTGGAAGGATGTTGACAGCCCCGCCGGCAGGATCAAGGCGATGCTGCCGCCGGGATTGCCGGAGAGCTTCGAGCCGCGAATGGACCCGATTCCCGCCATCGGCCAGCATACCGATGCCATCCTCGGGGAACTGGGCTACGACCGGCGCGCGATCGCCGGCCTGCGCGACAGTGGTGTGATATGAGCGCCGAAGTCGCACGTTCCTACCTGTATGTGCCCGCCAACCGGCCCGAGCGGTTCGACAAGGCTTGCGCGGCCGGAGCCGATGCCGTCATCGTCGACCTCGAGGACGCAGTCCCGCCGGCGGAAAAGGACTCGGCTCGCGCGGCATTGGCTGCCTGGTTGTCGCCGGAAAAGGCGGTGCTGGTGCGCGTCAATGCCGCCGGATCGGAATGGCACGGCCGCGATCTGGCGGCCTGCGACGCGGCTGGCGTGATCGGCGTGATCCTGCCCAAGGCGGAAAGAATCGATGAAGGTGTGGTGGCGTTGTCCCGCAGGAAGGGGCTGGCGCTGTTTCCCCTGATCGAGACGGCGTTGGGCATGGCGCAAGTTGAGGCCGTCGCGGCAACGCCTTGCGTGCAGCGCCTGATGTTCGGCACCATCGATTTTCAGTTCGAGCTCGGCATCGATGGCGACGGCGACGAGCTGCTGGCGTTCCGTTCGCGCCTCGTGCTGGCCTCCAGGCTTGCGGGCATCCAGTCTCCGGTCGACGGGCCTTGTACCTCATGGGAAGACCGGGAGTTGCTGAGGACCGTTTCGCAGCGCGCCCGCAAGCTGGGATTTGGCGGCAAACTGTGCATCCATCCGAAGCAGGTCGCGATTGTCAACGCCGCGTTTTCGCCGGGCGAAGCCGAGATCGCATGGGCGCGGAGGGTGATCGACGCGGCGCAACGTTCGGGCGGCGCAGCCGTCGCCGTGGACGGCAGGATGATCGACCGCCCCGTCATCCTGAGAGCCGAGCAGATCGCGCGCCAGGCTGCGCGGAACGCGGACTAGAGTGACCGTCCTCGGGAATCGGCTTCCTGGGTTACAGGACCGGGGACAACGGAGAAAAGCATGAATGTGGATCAATACCGGGAATGGATCGGGCGCACGGAGACGCGGACCGACCTCGTCACCCCTGCACCCGTTGCCGCCCTGTCGGCGACCCTGGATCGGAACGATCCGGAGCCGCAACCCCGCGACCCGCTGGCGCCGCTCTGGCACTGGCTCTATTTTCTTCCGCTGTCCCCGATGCGCGACGTCGGTCCGGACGGCCATCCGAAGCGGGGCGGGTTCCTGCCGCCGGTGCCGCTGCCCCGGCGCATGTTTGCAGGCGGCCGATTCGAATACCATCATCCGCTGAGAATCGGCGAGCAGATTTCGCGCGCTTCACGCATCACGGACGTCAGCGCCAAGGAAGGACGCAGCGGCACGCTGGTTTTCGTTACCGTCCGTCATGAAATCGCCAACGGTGCCGGCGTCGCCCTCGCCGAAGAACACGATATCGTCTATCGGGAGAATCCACGGATCGATGCGCCGCTGCCAACGCCCACGCCGGCACCGGCCGGCGAAACGTTCTCGCGCGAAATCGTGCCCGATCCGGTATTGTTGTTCCGTTACTCGGCGCTGACTTTCAACTCCCATCGCATCCATTACGACCGTTCCTATGTGACCGAAGTCGAGGGCTACCCCGGACTGATCGTGCATGGTCCGCTGATTGCGACCCTGCTGGTCGACTTGCTGCGACGCAGCCTGCCGGATGCGAAGTTGGCCCGGTTTTCCTTTCGTGCGGTGCGGCCGCTTTTCGACATCCATCGTTTCACGGTTTGCGGGCGCGCGGAGGGAAGCCGGATTGCCCTGTGGGCACGCGACCATGAAAGCTGGCTCGCGATGGATGCGGCCGCCGAGCTGGCTTGACCGGGATGCCGCCATGACACCCACATCGGACAAGCATCAGGACATTCGCGCAGCCGTGCGCGCACTCTGCGCCGGGTATCCCGACGAATATCATCGCAAGATCGACGAGCAGCGCGGCTATCCGGCGGAATTCATCGACGCGCTGACGAAGGCCGGCTGGCTCGCGGCCATGATTCCGCAGGAGTACGGCGGATCCGGCCTGGGACTGGCCGAGGCGTCGGTCATCATGGAGGAAATCAACCGCGCCGGCGGCAATGCCGGAGCCTGCCATGGCCAGATGTACAACATGGGAACGCTGTTGCGCCACGGCTCGGAGGCGCAGAAACTCGAGTACCTGCCCCGCATCGCGTCCGGCGAACTGCGGCTCCAGTCCATGGGCGTAACCGAACCCTCGGCCGGCACCGATACCACCGCGATCAAAACCACGGCGGTGAAGAAGGGCGACCGCTATGTCATCAATGGACAGAAAGTCTGGATCTCGCGGGTCCAGCACTCGGACCTCATGATCCTGCTGGCGCGCACGACGCCTCTGGCCGAGGTGAAAAAGAAGTCCGAAGGCATGTCGATTTTCCTGGTCGACCTGCGCCAGGCCGTGAAGAAGGGGCTGACCGTCCGTCCCATCCGCAACATGGTCAACCACGAGACCAACGAACTGTTCTTCGATGACCTGGAGATTCCGGCGGAGAACCTCATCGGCCTGGAGGGCAAGGGGTTCCGGTACATTCTCGACGGCCTGAATGCGGAACGGACCCTCATTGCGGCCGAGTGCATCGGTGACGGCTACTGGTTCGTGGAGCGGGTGTCGAAATACACGAAGGAGCGCGTCGTATTCGGCCGGCCGATTGCGCAGAACCAGGGCGTGCAGTTTCCGATCGCCGAAACCTTCATCGAGGTCGAAGCGGCGAACCTCATGCGCTGGAAGGCATGCGAACTGTTCGATGCGCAGCAGCCCTGCGGGGCCGAGGCGAACATGGCCAAGTACCTTGCAGCCAAGGCGTCCTGGGAGGCCGCCAACGCCTGCCTGCAATTCCATGGCGGATTCGGGTTCGCTGCCGAATACGACGTCGAGCGCAAGTTCCGCGAGACGCGGCTGTATCAGGTGGCTCCGATATCGACCAATCTGATTTTGGCCTATGTCGCTGAGCATATCCTCGGCTTGCCACGTTCCTACTGAGTCGATGGTCGCGACATGATCAAAGCTCGCTCCGTTTTCGCCGCGTCAGGCGCTGTTCCCCCATGCTCGGCTGCGACACGTTAGCCGTAGGCCCGCTTGCGGGAGCAGCCGTATGCCCCGTCTATGGTGACAAATGCAGCCTCGTGTGCCCCTTCCCGCAAACGGCCGGCCATATGCCGGTAACGTGTCCGGGGCACGTGCCACGAACGAGTCACAGCGCCGGCTATACCAGGTGGCGCCGATTTCCACCAACCTTATCCTCTCTTACGTCGCCGAGCACCTGCTCGTCCTGCCCCGTTCGTTCTAGGGCGCGCGCAACTTTCCATCAAGGAGATACAGGCAATGGCAGCCAACACCATGCGTGCGATGGAGGCACGGGATTTTTCGATCGATGCGTTGAAGCTCGCCGAACGGCCGGTACCGAAGCCGCGGCGCGGCGAAATCCTCGTGCGCATCAAGGCCGCCAGTCTCAACTACCGTGATCTTGCCGTTCTGGTCCAGAAGTATCTGCCCACCCTGCCTTTGCCCTATGTCCCGGCATCCGATGCGGCGGGAGAGGTGATCGAAGTCGGCGAGGACGTCACCCGCTTCAAGGCCGGAGACCGGGTGACGCCCGTTTATACGCAAGGCTGGCACGACGGCATGCCGACCCTGGAACTGCGCACGAAGCGCACGCTGGGTGCGCCGCTCGCAGGTGTATTGCAGGAATACATCGCCGTTCCCGCTGAGGATGCCGTGGCCATTCCGGCCAATCTGAGCGACGCCGAAGCGGCGACCCTGCCGATCGCGGCGCTTACCGCGTGGTCCACCTTGCAGGAAGGCGGGGTGAAGCCGGGCGACACCGTGCTGGTCCAGGGTACCGGCGGCGTTGCGCTGTTCGCGCTGCAGTTCGCCAAACTGGCCGGCGCGCGCGTGCTTGCCCTGTCCTCCAGCGACGAGAAACTGGCTCGCGCGAAACAGCTTGGCGCCGACGCGGGCATCAACTATCGCGCCACGCCGGACTGGAGTCCGGCGGTCAGGGAAGCAACGCAGGGCAAAGGCGTCGACATCATCGTGGAAACCGCCGGCGGCACGCTGGACAAATCGCTTGCTTCGCTTGCCTTCGGGGGATTCATCGGCATCGTCGGTTTCGTCGCCGGCTACAAGGCGGAAATTCCGCTGCGTGCCGTGATCGGCCCGATGGTGAGGATCCAGGGCATCGCCGTCGGCTCCCGTGCGCGCTTCGAAGCGATGAACCGGGCGATCGCGCTGCACAAGCTCAAACCGGTCGTCGATTCCGTGTTTCCGCTGGAGAAAGCCGCGGATGCGTTCCGGCATATGGAGCAGGGGAGGCATTTCGGCAAGATCGTCATCGACATCGGCTAGAGGCGAGAGGAAGGGGAAAGAGGAAAGAGGAAAGAGGAAAGAGGAACGAGGAAAGAGGAAAGCAGGGACGCCGCCGGCAGTTCAGGTATTGGGTATTCCCTTTCCTCTTTTCTCTTTAACCTTTTCTCTTCCGTTTCGCTTCGTCAGAAGCGGAACGTGACCCACGTGGTGAAGTAGGTGACGTCCTCCCCGGGCGGGGTTTCCTCCAGGAAACGGCCGGCATCGAAATAAGCGAACGTGGCGAGCAGCGTCCAGCGCGGCGTGGGCGTATACACGGCCTGCAGTGTGGTCTGGGTGCCGACATGGCGGGCGTCGCTCGATTGCCCGGTGCGGCGCACGCCGCCCGTCGTCTTGTAGATGCCGTCTTCGAGGCTGGTGCGCCAGAAACCGATCACCCCCGCGTTGATGCGCACATTGGGCACTGGCGAGAACGACAGGGAAGGCGCGAGGTCGATTGCGTTGGACGGCCCGATCTGTCCGGCGAGTCCCGAATACGCCGTGGAGGCGAACAGTGCGCTGAAGGTATTGAGCTCGCCGTCGCCGGCATTGCGATCGCCGCTGGTGGCGTCGAAACGCACGCCAAATCGCGGGGCGCCGGGGCCATCGAACGAGTATCCCGTGTCGGAGGCGAAATACCAGGCGCGCACCCGCATGCCTTCGAACTCGCCGCGCTGGATTCCGGTTTCCCAGTTGTAGTCCCAGTCGCCGGTCTTGCCCCAGAGACGGACGCCGTGCGTATACCGCTCGTCGACGCCGATGCCGGCGTCGAATTCCGTGTTCTCCTGGCGCCGCGACGGATTGATCACGGCGATCGTCGAACCCGGCAATGGGTCGAAGGCGGTCCACGCCGATGCGCCGAGGTACCAGTTGCCCTGTTTCGTATCGTTGTCGAACGCGCCCGGCAGGGTATTGACGATGCGCGCGCCGGTTGCGTTGTAGTGCCAGCGTCCCCAGCGCCCGAATGCACGGAAGCCGTCGAAGCTCTGCCGCGTATTCATGCCGTCCCGCGCCGACAGCAGGCGCGACGCCCCGAACTCGAGCTCCTGCCTGCCCGCGCGCACGGTCAGGCTGTCTTCGCCATTGGACCAGGCGGTCAGGTCGGCGAACGCCTGGTTGAAATCGATGTCGTCCTCGTCCTCGATCCGGGGACCGCCGACCCGGCCGGCCTCGTTGGCGGACTGCAGCTGGACAAATGCCCGGAAACGCTCGCCGGAATGGAAATCGGCATGCAGCAGCGCGCGCTTCAGGAAATAGCCGTTGGCGTCTTCCACGTCGGCGCCGAAGGCGCCATTTTCCACATACTCGTAACGGAACCGGCCTTCGCCGCCGAACGAGACATAGTTGGTGCCGGTTTCGCCTAGAGGCAGATATTTCAGGCGATCGAACAGCCCGTCCGTGCAGGTGGGATCCGCCAGGGAGCGCCAGTTCTCCTCGTAGCGCAGGTTGCGATAATCGGGGCGCGCAGGGCAGGCGTCTTCGCTTTGCGCGAGCGTGGCGTCCAGGGGCGCGGCGATGAATGCCGCGACGATGAAAGCGCGGCGGACGGGCGCAACCGGCATCATCGCTGGAAAATCCGCGACACGTTCAATCCAGGTAGGAGCCGGAAGCGCGGATGATCGGAGTCCAGCGGCCGATCTCGGCCTTCAGCCAGTCGCGCAGCGCTGCCGGCGTTTGCCTCGATTCCGGAACGACCTGCCCGCCGAGGTCCCCGAGGCGGGCGACGACGGCGGGGTCTTTCAACGCCGCCCTGAGCGCCGCATTGAGCTTCGATACCGCCTCGGGCGGCGTGCCCCTGGGTGCATAAACGCCGTGCCAGATGATGATCTCCGCATTCTTCAGGCCCGATTCGATCAGGGTGGGGGTATCCCTCAGCATCGGCACGCGGGCCTTCGCCGTGGTCGCGTAGAGCTTGATCTTGCCCGACTTGATGTGCGGCAGCGTCTGCGTGGTCTGGTCGCACAGCAGGTCCACGTGACCGCCCTCGAGCGCCACCAAAGCCGGTGCGGTGCCCTGAAAAGCGACGGTCGTGGGTTCGACGCCGATGGCGCGGCGGACCATCAAGGAGCAGGCATGGGATGCCGAGCCCGGGCCGGCGTGCGCGAAGTTGACCTTCTCCGCGTTCTGCTTCAGCCACGCCAGCAGTTCCGCGGCATTCTTCGGTGGCAGGTCCGCGCGTCCGACGACCGTCATCGGCACGTCCACCACGAGGCCGATGTACTCGAAGCTCGCCAGCGGGTCATAACGCAATTGCCGGTAGAGGGCGGGTGCCGTGGACATGCCGTTGTGGTGGAGCAGGATGGTGTAGCCGTCCGCCCTGGCGGAGGCAACCAGATCCGCACCGCGGGTGCCGCCGGCGCCGGTGCGGTTTTCAACGACAACGGATTGGCCGAGGCTCCTGCCCATGGAGGGCGCGATCAGGCGGGCGACGATGTCGGTGGGACCGCCGGCGGCGAACGGCACGACCAGCGTGACGGGGCGCGCCGGCCAGGCTTGCGCCAGGGCGGCCGGAGAGGCGATGACCAGCATGGCGATAACGAAGGAGGACGCTGCGCTGCGCAGCCAGGCGGGGGTGAGGCGACTCATGCTCTGCTTCCGGTGATTCGGGCAGACGCATTCTAGCGGAGGCGGCCCCGATGAATCCCGCTCATTCGCCGGCGTGGATGTCGGCGCCCCGGGTTTCCTTCAGGAACAGCAGGCAGACGACCAGCGCGATCGACGCGATGACGACGGGATACCACAGTCCCGAGTAAATATTGCCGGTTGCCGCGACGATGGCGAAAGCGGCGGCGGGCAGGAAGCCGCCGAACCAGCCGATGCCGACATGGTAGGGCAGCGAGAGCGAGGTATAGCGGATCCGTGTCGGAAACATTTCCACCAGCAGGGCGGCGAGCGGGCCGTAAGTGATGGTACCGCACACCATCAAGGCCAGCAGCACCAGGACTGCCATGGGCTTGTCGATCGCGGCGGGATCCGCCTTTGCGGCATAGCCGGCTTCGCGCAATGCATCGCGGAGTTCGCTGTCGAACGCTTCCGCCTGGGAAGGATCGGCCGTGCGGGCGTCGTACGCATCAATGGTCCGGGATCCGATGCCGATGCGGGCGACGGCTCCGGGCGCGGCGGCAGCGGTGGAATAGTTCAGCCCGGCCTTGGAAAGGCTGGCCCGGGCAACGTCGCAGGAGCTGAGAAATTTCGCCGTGCCCACCGGGTTGAACTGGAGAGAGCATTCCGCGGGATCGGCCGTGACAGTGATGGGAGCGTTGCGCTGCGCGACCTCGAGGGCAGGATTTACGTAGTGGGTGAGCGCCTGGTAAAGCGGAAAGAAGAACAGGATGCCGCTGAGCAATCCCGCCATGAACACCGGCTTGCGTCCGATGCGGTCTGACAGCCGAGCGGTAAGGAAGTAAAAGGGCACGGAGAGGACGGTGGCGAGAGCGACGAGCAGCGCCGCGGTGGCGCCGTCGACCTTCAGCGTCTGGGTGAGGAAAAAAAGCGAGTAGAACTGGCCGGTGTACCAGATCACCGCCTGCCCCATTGCCAGGCCGATGAACGCGACGAGCACGAGCTTGAGATTGCCCCAGCGGCCGAAGGCCTCGGACAGCGGCGCTTTGGAAGTCCGGCCGGCGGCCTTCATCCGGCGGAAGGCGGGCGATTCGTCCAGTTTCAGGCGCATCCAGACGGAAATGCCGAGCAGGACAATCGAAAACAGGAACGGCAGGCGCCATCCCCACTCGGAAAATGCGGCTTCGCCGAGGGCATGGCGCAAGCCCAGGATCATGCCCAGCGCCAACAGCAGGCCCAGCGACGCGGTGATCTGGACCCAGGAAGTCCAGGCGCCGCGGCGGTCATCCGGCGCATGCTCGGCGACATACGTCACCGCCCCGCCATATTCGCCGCCCAGGGCGAGGCCCTGGAGCATGCGCATGGCGATGAAAATGACGGGCGCGGCAATCCCGATGGACGCATAGCCGGGCAGCAGGCCGATGGCGAACGTGGCAGCGCCCATCAGTACGATGGTGAGCAGGAAGGTGTATTTGCGGCCGACCATGTCGCCGAGACGCCCGAAAACAATGGCTCCGAAAGGCCGGACCGCGAAACCCGCGGCGAAACCGAGCAACGTGAAGATGAACGCGGCGGCTGGATTGACGCCCGAGAATATGTGACGGCTGATTTCGGCGGCGAGCGCGCCCACCAGATAAAAGTCGTACCACTCGAACACGGTGCCGAGAGAGGAGGCGACGATGACCCGTTTCTCGGCTGCAGTCATGTCCCGGACCTTGATGCTTTGTGAAACCGCGTCATCGGGCCTATTGCTGCACGGTTTCCAGGTACGCCCAGATCTTCTCCTGGATTTTCGGGTCCAGCACGCCGCTCCACGTGGGCATGCCCTTTTCCGGCCTTCCATTGGCGACGGTGGTGCGGAAAACCTCTGCGCGGTTGTCGCCGTAGCGGATTTTCAGCCGGCGCAGGTCCCGCGGGCGCTCGCCTTGCTCGGCGTTCGGGCCATGGCAGTGGGAACAATACTGGTTGAACAGGCTGTTGCCCTCGGCGATGGAGCCGGTGGCCTGTTCCTCTGCTGCTGCGGCAAGTGCTATGGCAAGGGCGATGGCGACTGCGGCGGCGCGGCACAGCGCAACGCCGCGGCGGTTCGATTCGATCACTACTTCTCCTCCGTGCATTCTTCTAATTGTCAGCCGGACGGCGATTTCGCGCCACCGTCCGGCTGCCGGTCGGTTCAAACGCTTCGAGCCGCGTTCCTCACAGTGCGAATACCACGATCACGCCGCCTTCCGGCGTGGCATCGATGACCTTCTGGCCGATCTTGCCGAAGAACGAGGGCGGACCCTTGATGCGTCCCGCAACGACCGCGAGGTACTGCTTGCCGCCCACGGTGTAGGTGACGGGGCTTTGCAGGATGCCGGTGCCCAGGTAGAACTTCCAGAGCACTGTCCCGGTCTTCGCGTCGACGGCCTTCAATTCGCCCTGCTGGTTGCCGTAGAACACCACGCCGCCGGCTGTCGACAATGCGCCGCTGACGAACATCAGGTCTTCCTGGATGCCCCAGACCTTCTTTTTCGCCACAGGATCCCAGGCAATGAACTCGGCCAGATGCGCGCCATCCTTCCCGGCCTTCGCAAGATCGAACTCCGAGGCGAGGTAGAACTTGCCCGGCTGGTATTCCTCGTTGCGCGTGGCGATGTCCATGCACATGTTGAAGGTGGGAATGTAGACCAGCCCGGTCTGGGCGCTGTACGACATCGGTTCCCAGTTTTTGCCGCCGATCAGGTTCGGGCACACATCGCGGGCCCATACGCCGAGGCGTGGACGCTTGGAGGGGTCTTCGATCGGCATGCCGGTTTTCATGTCCACGCCCTTGGCCCAGTTCACGTGCACGAAGGGTTCGGCGGACAGGAGCTTGCCGGTCTGGCGGTTGAGGATGTAGAAGAAACCGTTGCGGTCGGCTTTCATCAGGACAGGCTGCTTCGATCCGTCGACGGTCATCTCGGCCAGCACGCCTTCGTTGATGCCGTCGAAGTCCCAGACGTCGCTCGGCGTCATCTGGTAGCCCCAGGCGAGCTTGCCGGTGTCGCCATCGAATGCCAGCTGCGAAGCCGTCCACAGGTTCGTGTAGATGCCGATATCGCTGGAGTCGTTGCCGCGCGTGTGGCCGCCCCAGGGCCCGGCATTGCTGGTACCCCAGTAGACGAGATTCAGCTTGGGATCGTAGGAGCCGACGTACCAGGTGGACCCGGCGCCGGTTTTCCATGAATCGCCTTTCCAGGTTTCGAATCCGGGCTCGCCGGGATTCGGAATGGTCAGGGTCTTCCAGACCGACTTGCCGGTATCCTGATCGTAGGCTTCGAGGAATCCGCGCACGCCGTATTCGCCGCCCGCCATGCCGGTGACGACCAGGTTCTTGTAGACGACGGGCGGGGATGTGATGGCATATCCCTTCTTGTAGTCCGCGACGGTGGCGACCCAAAGTTCCTTGCCGGTGTTGGCATCGAGCGCGACCAGTTTCGCGTCGAGGCGGCCGACGAAAATCTTGCCGTTCGCATAGGCGACGCCGCGATTGTCGAGGCCGCAGCATACGGTCGCCATGTAGTCGCCCGGCAGTTCCGGCTCGTACCGCCATTTCTGCTTGCCGGTCTTGGCATCCATCGCGAAAACATACTTGGGGCCCGTGGAGGTGGTGACATAAAGGGTGTCGCCGATGACGAGCGGAGAAGATTCCTGCGATTCCAGGCTGCCGAGGCTGCTCATCCATGCGACGCGCAGGTTCTTGACGTTGCCTGCATTGATTTCCTTGAGCGTGCTGTAGCGGGTGTTGGCCTGGTCGCCGCCGTAGTGCGGCCATTCGTTGCCGGCCTGCGCGAGCGCGGACGCAGCGCCTGCGGTGAGGATGGCTGCCAAGGTCGTTGCCAAGGCTATGCGCATTCTGCTTTTCATAGTCGGTTTCTCCTCTCTAGGATGTTAGTCGATATCAACCCGGGTTCGCGTTTCCTCGCGCCCGCGCCGTCAGTCGGTGCTATGCCGCCACTTTTCCCATTTCCACCTCCCTTCACTGGTTCAATGAATCGGATCGGTTGATGAGATGCCTTGAGCTTGAAGCCTGACTTATCGAATCATAGAGTTGGAAACCGGCGGCTGCCGGCGCCCCTTGTCGGAATAATACTGAAAACCTTCACCCGCGTTGCGGATCCTGCATCGGTCACTTGCGCTGGGATTTCGCCGGCGACCGGCCCTCCAGCGGAATCGGGCTTTCCTTGAGGCGCCGCAGCACGAAACTCGACTTGCTGTGGCGGATGCCGGGAATGCGATACAGCTTTTCCCGCAGCAGGCGCTCGTAGTCGCGGGTGTCGCGAACCGCGATGCGGATGTAGTAGTCGTAGTCGCCGGAAATCAGGAAAGCCTCGAGCACTTCCGGAATCTCACCCAGCGCCTTTCCGAACGCGTACAGGGTTTCATCGTTGTGGCTCTCCAGCGTGACCTGGACGATGACGGTTTCGGTGAAGCCGATCGCGGCCGGATCGATGCGCACGGTATAGCCCTGGATGACGCCCTCGGTCTCCATTTTCTTGACCCGGTTCCAGCACGGCGTCGTGGAAAGTCCGACCTTGTTGCTGATGTCCTGCAGGCTGGCCCGGGCATCGTCCCGCAGCACGGTCAGGATGGCGATGTCGAAATTATCGAGCTCCATTCCTTGATATCTCCATAAATAGGAAAATTATTCCTCATAATAAGGCATAGACCAGAATAAAAGATGCATTTTCTCTGCGGGGGTCAATAAAATGCTTCCATGAACGATCTGGCCCTCCAGCCCGCTTTAGCCGCCGCCCACGAGGCGGCGTCCCGGCCCGCGCTTACCGGCGCCCAGGCCCTTATCGATGCGCTGGTGGAAGCGGGTGTGGAAGTGATTTTCGGTTACCCGGGTGGCGCGGTGCTGCCCGTGTACGATGCACTTCACGGCGAACGCAGGCTGCGCCACGTTCTGGTCCGGCACGAGCAGGCGGCGGTCCATGCCGCCGAAGGTTATGCGCGCACCACCGGCAAACCCGGCGTGGTGCTGGTGACCTCCGGTCCCGGCATGAGCAACACCACCACCGGATTGCTGGACGCCTTGTGCGATTCGGTTCCCGTGGTGTGCATCAGCGGCCAGGTCGCCTCGAGTCTCATCGGCAGCGACGCCTTCCAGGAGTGCGACGCGCTCGGCATCTCCCGGCCTGTCACCAAATGGAATGCGCAGATCCGCAGCGTCGAGGAAGTGCAGCCGCTGGTGCGCAAGGCCTTGGAAACGGCGGCGCAAGGACGTCCGGGGCCGGTGCTGCTGGATTTCCCCAAGGATGTGCAGCTTGACCGGTTTGTTCCCGCGCCGGATCGCGACGCGAAAGACCTGCCCAGGCCGAAGCACAAACCCCTTCCGCGTACGGCCTTGCGTGAAGCCGCGGCATTGATCCGTGCCGCGAAGCGTCCGGTTTTCTACGGCGGCGGCGGACTGATCAACTCGGGCCTGGACGCGACCGGCGCATTCACGCAACTGGTGCGGCGAACCGGAGCGCCTTGCACGCTGACCCTGATGGGCCTCGGCGCGTATCCTGCTTCCGATCCGCAGTTCCTCGGCATGCTCGGCATGCACGGCACGCTCGAAGCCAACCTGGCCATGCACAACGCCGACCTGGTCATCTGTGTCGGGGCGCGCTTCGACGATCGTGTCACGGGCAGGCTGAGCGAATTCTGTCCGAATGCAAAGAAAATCCATCTCGACATCGATCCGGCGTCCATCAACAAGCTGGTGCGCGCCGACGTCCCCGTCGTCGGCGATGGCGCGCAATTGCTCCGGGCCCTGAACGAAGAACTGGCGCCGTTCCCAATGGAACCCGCGCGACTTGCACCCTGGTGGGCGATGATCGGCGAATGGCGGGCCGAAAACTCCCTTGGCTTCGAAACGCGCAGCGACTGCATCGTCCCGCAGCAGCTGATGCGGGCTTTGCAGGCCCAACTGGGCGGCCGCGACGCCATCGTCTCCACGGATGTGGGCCAGCACCAGATGTGGGCTGCACAGCACCTGAAATTCGAGCAGCCGCGGCGCTGGCTGACTTCCGGCGGCGCCGGAACCATGGGCTATGGACTGCCGGCCGCGATTGGCGCACAGGTCGCGCATCCGGACAAGCTGGTGGTCTGCGTGAGCGGCGATGCCTCGGTGCTGATGAACATCCAGGAACTTTCCACGGCAATGCAGCATCGCACCCCCGTGAAGGTGGTCCTGTGCAACAACGGCTACATGGGTATGGTGCGCCAATGGCAGGAACTGAACCACGAAGGGCGGTACAGCCACAGCTATACCGAGGCGCTGCCCGATTTCGTGGCGGTTGCCAGAGGCTTCGGCTGGAAGGCGCGTCGCGTGACCGATCCGGCGGAACTCGATGCTGCGATCGCCGAATGCCTCGCCAGTGAAGGTCCGTATTTCCTGGATGTGGCCGTCGCCGCCCAGGAAAACTGTTTCCCGATGATCGCCCACGGTGGCGGACACCAGCACGTCATGCTCGACGGCAACAGGATCTATACGGCGCACGCGCCCACGTAGCAGGCGCAACGGGCTTAGCGCGGCCTCAAGCGCGGCAACAGGCAGTGCCCAATCCATGGGTATCATGCCTGTGTCCAATCCATCAGGAGCGAGACATGCAGGACGTCACACTGGAAGACAAGTACAAGGCCGTTTCCGGCCGCATCTATCTAACGGGCATCCAGGCACTGGTGCGCCTGCCGATCATCCAGAGGCAACGCGACCTGGCCTCCGGGCTGAATACCGCCGGATTCATTTCCGGCTACCGCGGTTCGCCGCTCGGCGGGCTCGATGAAGCCCTGTGGAAGGCGAGGAGTCACCTTTCCGCGCACCACGTCAAGTTCCAGCCCGGGGTCAATGAAGAACTGGCCGCGACCGCGGTCTGGGGAAGCCAGCAGGTCAAGCTGATCGGCGGTTCCGAATACGACGGCGTGTTCTCCTACTGGTACGGGAAAGGCCCCGGCGTCGACCGCTGCGGCGATGTCTTCAAGCACATGAATTTCGCCGGCACGGCGGCGCACGGGGGCGTGCTGCTCGTGGCGGGCGACGACCACGGCGCGTATTCCTCCACGCTGCCCCACCAGAGCGACCACCTGTTCTCGGCGTCCATGATTCCGGTGCTCTACCCCTGCAACGTGCAGGAATACATCGAGCTCGGATTGCACGGCTGGGCAATGTCGCGTTTCTCGGGTTGCGCGGTCGCCTTCAAGGCCCTGGCGGATACCGTCGAATCGTCCGCTTCGATCGATGCCGACCCGTTTCGGGTGAAGACACTGGTTCCCGCGGATTTCGTCATGCCCGAAGGCGGCCTCAACTGCCGCCTCTCCAATGACCCGCTGGGCCTGCAGGCGCGCAAGCAGGAAGCGCTGATGCAGGACTACAAGATCTACGCCGCGATGGCATATGCGCGGCTGAACAAGCTCAACCATACGACGATCGACTCGCCCAACGCGAAGCTCGGCATCATCGCCTCGGGCAAGTCCTACATGGACGTGCTGGAAGCCCTGGACGAACTGGGCATCACCGAGCAGAACGCGGCGCAGATCGGCATCCGGGTGTTCAAGGTTTCGATGCCCTGGCCGCTGGAGCCGGACGGCGTGCGCGAATTCTCAAAGGGCCTCGACGAAATCCTGGTTGTCGAGGAAAAGCGCCAGATGGTCGAGTACCAGTTGAAAGAGCAGCTCTACAACTGGCATCCCGACGTGCGCCCGCGCGTGGTGGGAAAATTCGACGACCAGGGCGAATGGGTGCATCCGCGCGGAGAATGGCTGCTGCCGGCGAAGGCCGATTTCTCCATCGCGCAGATCGCGCGGGTGATCGCCGGGCGCATTGCGCGCTTCCACCAGAGCGACCAGATCAAGGCGCGGCTCACGTTCCTCGAGGCCAAGGAAGCGGTGCTGAAAAAAGCGGTCGATACGCCGCCGCGTCCGGCCTACTACTGCTCGGGCTGTCCGCACAACCGCTCGACCAAGGTGCCGGAGGGCAGCCTTGCGCTGGCCGGCATCGGCTGCCATGTGATGGCCACCGCCATCTATCCGGAGCACAACAAGACCACCACGCAGATGGGCGGCGAGGGCGCGCCCTGGATCGGCCAGGCGCCGTTCTCCTCCCGCAAGCACATCTTCTCCAACCTGGGCGACGGGACCTATTTCCATTCCGGCCATCTCGCCATCCGCGCGGCCGTCGCGGCCGGCGTGAACATCACCTACAAGATCCTCTACAACGACGCGGTCGCCATGACGGGCGGCCAGCCGGTCGACGGCCAGACGTCCGTGGCGATGATCGCACAACAGATGGCGGCGGAGGGCGTCAAGCGCATCGCGATCGTGACCGAGGACCTGTCCCGCTACGAGGACCGCTCGCAACTGCCCGCCTTTGCGACCCTGAACGACCGCCGGGACCTGGAGGCGATCCAGAATGAACTAAAGGACATTCCGGGCGTCACGGTGCTGATTTACGACCAGACCTGTGCCGCGGAAAAGCGCCGGCGCCGCAAGAAGGGCAGCTATCCCAAGTCCGACGTGCGCGTGATCATCAACGAGGCGGTCTGCGAAGGCTGCGGCGATTGCGGCGTGAAGTCCAACTGCGTGTCCATCCTGCCGGTTGAAACCGAGTTCGGCCGCAAGCGCATGATCGACCAGTCGTCCTGCAACCAGGACTATTCCTGCATCGAGGGCTTCTGTCCGAGCTTCGTGACGATCAAAGGCGGGCAGGTGAAGAAATCGAAAGCCGCGCGCGATGCGCGTCCGGCGGATTTTCCGGAAGTCCCGGCACCGGTCGCGGCGCCTTCGGAACATGCGCAGTACAACATCCTGATCACCGGCATCGGCGGGACCGGGGTCATCACCATCGGGGCGCTGCTTGGCATGGCGGCCCACCTGGAAGGCAAGGGCATCTCGGTGCTGGACATGACCGGCATGTCGCAGAAGAACGGCGCGGTCACTTCGCATGTGCGCATTGCCGCGCAACCGTCCGATATCCGCGCGCAACGCATTGCTACGGGCGAGGCGGACCTGATCCTGGGTTGCGACATGCTCACCGCGGGCGCCCAGGATGCGATCGCCAAGACGCGTCCCCAACGCACGGTGGCGGTCATCAACTCTCACCAGCAGCCGACCGGCGATTTCGCGCAGGATGCGGACTGGGAGTTTCCGGCGGATCGCATTCGCGCGCTGATTTCCGAGGCGGTCGCGGGCCGCGCGCATTTTGTCGATGCCACGAAACTCGCGACCGCCCTCATGGGCGATTCCATCGCGGCGAACCTGTTCATGCTCGGCTACGCATTCCAGATGGGCCTGATCCCGCTGGGCGAGGCCGCCATCAACCGGGCGATCGAACTGAACGGCGTGGCGATCGAGTCCAACCAGCAGGCGTTCCTGTGGGGCCGCCGGGCCGCCGTGGACCTGGAGAAGGTGCAGAAGACCGCGTTGCCGGCGCAACCCGTGATCGTGCAAATGCCCCAGCGCCTCGATGCGCTGGTCGCGAGGCGCGTGAAGTTCCTGACCGGTTATCAGAACGCCGCCTACGCGCGGGTCTACGCAGAGTTTGTCGAGAAGGTAAAAGTGGTGGAGGAGAAGCTCGGCGCGGGCGATGCGTTCGCCCGCGCCGTTGCTAAATACCTGTTCAAGCTGATGGCCTACAAGGACGAATACGAGGTGGCGCGCCTGTACACCGACGGCAGCTTCCGCAAACAGCTCGAAACCACGTTCGACGGCGACTACGAAGTGAGCTTCAATCTCGCACCGCCGCTATTCTCGAAGCGCGATGCGAAAGGTCATCTCGTCAAGGCGCGCTACGGTTCATGGGTCTGGCAGGCGTTCAGGCTGCTGGCGAAACTGAAGTTCCTGCGCGGCGGCGCGCTCGACATCTTCGGCCGCACCGCGGAGCGGCGCATGGAGCGGCAGCTGGTGGAGGACTACCGCGCGTCGATCAGCGCCGCGTTGCAAAAGCTGAGCAAGGAAAACCTCCCGCTGGCGATCGAACTGGCGAACCTGCCGGAACGCATCCGCGGCTACGGACACGTCAAGGACGAGCACCTGGAAGCGGCCCGGACCCGCTGGACGCAGCTCGACGATGCCCTGGCGGGTCGGTCATCGCCTCCGGCCCGGCGCGTTGCTTGATTACTACATCTGGACCTTCACCGCAGAGGCGCAGAGGTTACGCGGAGAAGGCTTGGATAGCAGAATCGGAGTTCGCGCCACAGGAAGTCGTGGTCGAGCATAGGTGGTAACAAACCCCGAACACGCTCCCATGACCTGAATTCCTCTGCGCGAGTTTCCCTGCGCCTCCGCGCCTCTGCGGTTATTGATCTAGAGCGGTGGTAGTTCGACGCCGATCTGTTCCAAAATCCCGCGTGGCGCCCCGCCGACGAACGGTTCCGGGAAAATGATCGTCAGCCTCTCGTTCGCCACCCTGTAATAGAAGTAATGCTCGGGGATGCGCACCGTCCTGCCGGTCGGCGGGATCGGATCCATGCCCGGCATGGCCCAGGTGCCGGTATGGGTGCCGCCCTGGTCCCACTTGATCGCGTAGTTGCCCTGGCCGCGGTCTTCCACATCCCTGTATTTGTAGTTCCAGTCCGGGAATCCCGTGTAGAGCGCCGTCAGCATTTTCAGCGCCGGCTCCTTGTCGAGGATGCGGGTTGCCGAAATGAACTTCAGTTCGTCGGCCATGGTGCCGGCGATCTTGCGGATGTCGTGCGTTCTCAGGCCATCGACGTATTCGAGCAGGACGGCCGGTATCGGTTTGCCCATTGTTTTTCCCTTGTTGTTTTTCCCGAACCCGCGAGCGGGCTAGCGCTTCAATTGCTTTTGCAGGAAATCGCGCAGCACCAGCACCACGCCGAATCCCAGCAGCACCAGGCCGGACCAGGCCAGCCACATCCTCGGTTTTTCCGCACGGTTGAGCAGCTCGAACTTTACGCTCGCCACGCCCAGCGGCGGCGTGCCGATTTCCTCGAGCAGCAGGGCGTAGCTTCCCGGGAAAAAGATCTCGAACGGATCGAGCGTTTTCGTGACCTTGCCGGTCTCATTGATCTCGATGCTGCGCTCGAAAATCGTCGTGTCTCCCTGCAGCACGCTTGCCTGGTAGGTGTTGTGGATGCCCGAAGGAACGCCATCGCGCGGCTTGACATCGAACGTGAATCGCAGCCGGTGGCGGTTCGCATCCGGGGTCAGGTCCAGCATCACCGGCTTGTAGGCAAGCCCGCTGCGCAGCCGCAGGATCGCGCCATCCGGCAGTTCCCAGCGCTTGCCGCGCTCCGAGAGGACGTGGGTTTCCGCCGGCTCTCCGCTCAGGTACTCGAACACATAGAAGTATCCCGGACCGAGAACGAGGCCGACGGCGATGAGCAGGGGCGCGATATTTTTCATGGACTGGCCCGCCGGGTCGGCAATTCCTGCAGATCAGGCGACAGCGGTTTTCCCCGCCGGTACGCCGCCGTGCGGCTTGTCCACGAAGGCCACGATCGCGGGGTCCATGTCGCGGGTGGGGACCGGATCTCTTGCGAAATAACCGAAGCGATCCGTGCCGCGCACCAGGGTTGCCGAGTTGACGTCGCCGCGCTGCTTCACATGCGGCGCGACATAACGGATTGCATACCCCATGCGCCGGCCGGATGAGCGGTTGGGAGGCGATCCGTGCAGGATTTTCACGTGGTGCAGCGACATGTCGCCCTGCGCCAAAGTAAGGTCGACGGCCGCGGATTCGTCCACGTCCTCCGCCAGTTCTTCATGGGTGAACAGCATGTTGGCGCTGCCCGCCGGGGATTTACGGTGCGAAAGCGGTGGCATTTTCTGGGTGCCGGGGATCACCTGCATCGCCCCGTTCTCCAGGGTGCTCGGATAAAGGGCAATCCACGCGGACACCACGTCATCCGGTTCCAGTCCCCAGTAATAGGAATCCTGGTGCCAGGCAACGAAGCCGGGGTCCCGCGCTTCCTTGACGAACAGGCTGGAGCCCCAGCACAGGATGTCGGGACCGAGCACGGACTCGACGGCGTCCAGCACCTTGTCGTGGAATACCAGGTCGTAGAGGCGCTTCAACTTCAGGTGCCCCTTGTTGCGGATCACATGGCCGGCGACCAGTCCGCTGCGGCGTTCGAATGCTTCTATTTCGTTGCGGACTTCCGCCGCCTCGGCTGCCGTCAGGGCGGGAACCGGAAACACGTAGCCATCCTTCCGGTACTTGCCGATCTGGGCGCTGCTCAGTGCGTTGGCCACGCCATCCTCCGGTTTGCCATATATATGGAGCGGCTATTGTCGCACGACATCCTCGGCAACAGCCTGATCGTCAGCCACACCGGCTGGGCACTGGCCGGGCCGGCGAGCCTGGACAAGGAGGCAATCATTGTTGCCGATACCGACCTCGCGGATGCGCGCCGCAACCGCCATCTCACGGAATTCAACGAACGCCTGCGCGACCGGCGCACCGACCTCTACGGCGAGATGCTTGGCGCCAAGGCGCCACCCGGCTACTGATTTCAGCGGCTGAGCCGGTCGTTGCGCGCGAGGAATTTTCCGTCGATGCGCATCGGCACCGGTTCGCCGTCGAGGAAGCGATCCGGACTTCCATGACGCTGCGCATGCATGTGCAGGTGCGGTTCCGTGGAATTGCCCGAATTGCCGACTTTCCCCAGCGGTTGCCCCGTCGTCACCGCCGCGCCTTCGCGCACCAGGACGCTGCCGTTCTGCATGTGGGCCAGCAGCACGCTGAATTCGCCGCACTGGAGGAAGACGAAGTTGCCGGGAAGGTTCGCGGTGTCCCGCTCGGGCGGGTTGTGGTCCGGAAATCCGTCGCGGCTTCTCAGGACACGCCCGTCGCAGGGCGCATGGATCGGCGCGCCGAAAATTGCGTAGGCCGACGGTTGCGCAGGCGAAAGGCCCCGCGCCCGCATCCCGAACGAATTCAGGCCGACGATATCGAGCGCATAAGACTGTCCACGGACGGCCTGGAACGCGGGATCGTCCCGCGTCGCCAGGTGGAAGTTCATCAGCCTGGTGGCGCCTCCGCTGGCGATCGCGAACTTGCCGCCCTGCAAGGGGAAGGCCAGTGCGGCTGCCTGCCCGTCAGGCGCGCTGTGCGCAAGCACGGCGATCGCGGCAATGCCCCAGAAAATGACGGCGAACGCCACATGGAAAACGACATCCACGCCGTGCTTCGTGCTGCGCCGGTGCCAGGCGGGCAGCCCGCGCACCCGCGGCCAGGCCCGGAACGAGGCGAAGGCGAACAGCGTGAAATACAGCATCGACAGCCATTGCGGCAACAGCACCCAGAATCCGGCGTAGTGCAGCGCCAGCAGGAAGCCCGAGAAGGCCGCGGTCCTGACCAGCCATTGCGCGCGGCTTGACACATCGCTGCGCCATTGCCAGGCGATGAACGCGGCCGGGACCACCAGGTGCACGACGGCGAGGACCAGAAGTGCCGTCATGGTTTGCCGCGCGGACTGTCGCGGGACGGGACGCTGTACAGGAAGATCACGAGTACGATCCCGAACGCCGCCATGCCTGCCTGCATGCGCGGATCACGCACGAACAGCACGATCGAAAAAACGAAGCTGACCACCGTTGCTGCAATCGCAAACAGCTTCGTGCGCCGGGGGATGCTGCGATGGCGGCGCCACTCGAGGATGGCCGGTCCAAAGGCGGGGCTGTTGAGCAGGAGGTTGTAGAACCGTTTCGAGCCGCGGGCGTAGCAGGCTGCTGCCAGCAGCAGGAAGACAGTGGTCGGCATGACCGGCAGAAACAGCCCGATGACCCCCAGAATGACGAACAGGCTGCCCACGCACAGCAGCAGGATGCGCACGAAGGGCGATTGGTGTTCCGTGACCTCCGCGCTGTAGTCCTGCTTTTTCATGATCTGGGAAGGGGAGCCACCCGCAGTGTATCGCCACTTTCGCGAGCGCGAAACAGGCGGGATGAAGTAGACTCGCCCGGGCGCAACGGACAGGACACTTACGCGTGGAAGCAACGATTCTTCTGGTTTTCGGGGTGGTCTACCTGGGGATGATCCTGGGCGGATTGCCGTTCCTGTCGCTCGATCGGACCGGGATCGCCCTGCTGGGCGCCATTGCGCTGATCGGTGCCGGCGCGCTCAGCCTGGACGAAGCCTGGCAAGCGATCCATGTGCCCACGCTGATCCTGCTGTTCGCCTTCATGGTCGTATCGGCGCAATTGCGCATGGGGGGGTTTTACACCTGGGTCACCCACCATACCGGCCACCTGCCGCTGTCGCCTCCAAAACTGCTGGCCGCGCTGATCGTCATCGTCGCTGCGCTGTCGGCCGTGTTCAGCAACGACGTGATCTGCCTGGCGATGGCGCCGGTCCTGATCGACGTCTGCCTGGCGCGAAGGCTCAATCCGGTGCCCTTCCTGCTCGCGCTGGCCTGCAGTGCAAATATAGGCTCGGCGCTGACGCTGATCGGCAATCCCCAGAACATGCTCATCGGCGAGAAGCTGAAGCTTTCGTTCCCGGGCTACATGCTCGAGGCCGTGGTGCCCGTCGTGCTGGGGCTCGGTGTTGTCTGGGCGCTGATATCGTGGCGGACAAAGGGCGCCTGGTGGCTGCTTCCCGAAGAAGCGGCGACGGACGCGGTGCCGGCGCACGGCGAGCCACCTCCGCAGATAGACCGTTGGCAGACAGCCAAAGGCCTGGGCGTCGCTGCGATCGTGTTCGTACTGTTCCTCGGCACGCCGCTGCCGCGCGAAGTGGTTGCGCTGACGGCGGCCGGCGTGCTGATGATGAGCCGCAAGCTGCATTCGCACAAAATGCTCGGCCTGGTGGATTGGCAGCTGCTGGTGCTGTTCGTCGGCCTGTTCGTCGTAAACCACGCGCTCGACAAGACCGGACTCACGCACAGGGCCGTTGCGGAACTGGCGCAAGCGGGTATCGACCTGCACCAGCCCGGCCCGCTGTTCGCCGCCGCCTTCGTGCTGTCGAACATCGTCTCCAACGTGCCGGCGGTGATGCTGCTGCTGCCGGTCGCCACGCATGATCTCGCCGGCCCGTTGCTGGCGCTTGCCAGCACCCTGGCCGGCAACCTTCTGATCGTCGGCAGCATCGCCAACATCATTGTCGTCGATGCCGCTCACCGGCGCGGCATTCACATCGACTGGAAGCGCCATGCGCGCGTAGGCATTCCCGTAACTCTCGCAACCCTGGCGATTTCCTGGTCATGGCTGTGGTGGCGCGTTCTGCCCTGATGCCATCGCGGCGTTCGCGCCGGCTGCGCTGACTCAGCAACATTCCCCCCGTCACCGCGCCACGGTGACAGTCCGTGACAATTCGTTTCGCGTCAACCGGCAACTTTCGTTTACGTTGTTCCCTCATACAGGCAAGTCCGGGAAAGCTCCATCCAACCCGGCTGCTGGCACTGCGCCACAACGACCTCATGAGGAGGGCGCGTCATGAAGAAGCTCTGCAGCATTTCGGTGATCCTGGCCATGCTGGCCAGCCCGCTCCCCGCCGGTGTTTTCGCGGCGGATCCCGACGAAGACGATCTGCAAGCGGACGCGGCGGCGCTGCCCGCCTTGCCGGCTTCCGCATGGCCGGTAAAGTTCGACGCGAACGGCTCTGCGTACGTCATCTACCAGCCCCAGTTCGACAAGTGGGAGAACAACCGCATCGAAGGACGCTCGGCCGTCGCAGTGACCAAAGCGGGCGCGGAATCGCCCGAGTTCGGCGTCGCGTGGCTGACCGCGCAAACCGAAAACAGCGCAGGCATGGTGACGATCCGCGAGCTTTCCGTGGCCAAGGCGGACTTCCCGACCGATAGCGGCGGCAGCGGCGACCACGTAGCTGCCATGCGCGAGCAACTCGGCGCAAAGAGCTGGCAGGTGGCGCAGGATCGGCTGCAGAACGATCTCGAGATCGACAAGGTGGCGAGCAGATCCGCTGCGCAGCCGGTCAGGAACGACGTACCCCGGATCCTCTTCAGCCAGGAGCCCGCGATCCTGGTCCCGATCGACGGCGCGCCGGCCATGCGCGACGTCGCGGGCACGGGCCTCAAGCGCATCGTCAATACGCGCGCGCTGATGCTGTTCGATCCCGTGCTAACGCGCTACTACCTCTACGTCTCCGATCACTGGATGGAGGCGCAGAAATTCGAAGGGCCGTGGAGCCGCGTGGCCAATCCCGCGGCGCAACTGGAGCAGGCCAGGGAGGCGGCGCTCAAGGACAACCAGGTGGACCTGCTGGCGGCGGATGAGGATGAAGGTCCGCTGCCGAAATCACCGGCGATCCACGTCAGCACCGCGCCGACCGAATTGTTGCAGACCGAGGGCCCGCCGCAGTATTCGCCGGTCGAGAACACGCGCCTGCTGTACGTGACCAATTCGCCGAACCGCATATTCCTGGATACGGCCACGCAGGCGCACTACGTGCTGATCTCGGGCCGCTGGTTCAGGGCGCGCAACCTCGGGCCGAATTCCTGGGAATACGTTTCGGCGGCCAGCCTGCCCGGGGATTTCGCCCGCATTCCCTCGACCCATCCGACCGAAAGCGTGCGCGCCGCCGTTGCCGGCACGCCGCAGGCCAGGGAAGCCGCGATCGAGAACACGGTTCCGCAAGTGGCGACCGTGACTCGCAGCGCCGCCACGCTCAGCGTGACCTACGACGGCAATCCTTCGTTCCAGATCATCGACGGGACGTCGCTGCAGCAGGCCGTCAACGCGCCGATTCCGGTCATCAGGGTCAGCGAGAACTCGTTCTATGCGCTCGACAACGGCGTCTGGTTCGTGGCCATGTCGCCATACGGGCCGTGGAGCGCGGCCGCCACTGTTCCGGCGGTGATCTATTCGATTCCGCGCAGCTCGCCGCTGCACTACGTTACCTATGTCCGGATTTATGATGCGACGCCGGATGTCGTTTACGTCGGCTATACGCCGGGCTACGTGGGTTCGTATGTGTCCAGCGACTACGTTGTCGTGTACGGCACTGGCTGGCACTATCGCCCCTGGATCGGCAGTGTCTGGTACAGCGCGCCCGTCACCTGGGGTTTCGGTTTCAGCTTCGTCCATACTTGGTGGCGTCCGTGGCGGCCGCACTACGCATACTGGGCCCCCGCGCCTTGCTTTCGTCCCGCCTGGGGACCGTGGCACTACCGGCCGGTTTACCGCGGAGGCGTCACGGTGGTCAACAACGTCACCATTAACCGGGTGAACGTACGCCAGGCCAACGTTGCCAATATCTACAACCGCTGGGACCGTCGTTCCGTGGCGGTGAACCGCAGCGTGCAGCCCCGCCAGCACCAGGCCGGCGCACCCGGACCGGGCCGCGGCTCTGTCACGCGCTCCGACGGAGGCCGCCAGTATTTCGGTGAGGGCGGCCGGCGCAATGGCGGAGACCGCGATCGGACAGCGCAAAGGCGCGACGACGGCACTTCTCCGCCGATGCGCCCGCAGAACCGGCGCGCCGATGACGACAGCCGTCGGGATCGACCGG
>DASVNF010000179.1:0-2500 GCA_036384015.1 Burkholderiales bacterium | reverse complement strand
GGAAAAAATGAACATTCTCAAAGCTTCGTACACATCGCCGCGAACGGGCGAGCGGTACGCGTATGAAGGAACCTGGTCCCGGATGCATCTGGAAGTCCGGTGGCAGGTGCGGGTGTTTTGCGGAAACAGGGAATCGGGGCGTCCGCACGGCACGATCATGCCCTGCACCCATGGCACCGAGGAGGCCGAGGTGCGACAGTGCGTCGAGGCATTCATCGAGGATGCCGAGCAGCAGGGGCAAGCTAATTCACCGCTCAACTGACCGCATGCCTGTCGTTTTTACGTCCGTCATGGGAGCTCATCCGCGCAGTGAACCAGGAGAAGGAACATGAAAACCGCAATTGCAGGCTTTCTTGCCATGACAACCCTCATGCCGGTATTTGCAGCGGAGGAAGCGCAACAGCAACCGGATCGAAAGCGTGAATCCCCCGTTTCTCCCGAGTCGAAAAAAAAGCAGGATGGCTATGACGCCGCCGTGCGGCAATGCCAATCCCAGTCGGGGACGGCGAAGCAGGAATGTGTCGAGGGCGCCAAGATGAAATACGGCGAGATGCTGAAGTAGTTGGACGTTCACTCGCCGCAACCAGATGTCCTTCCGGCGTCGAGCGAACGCCTCGCGAAAAGCCGGGTCTATGATCCAACTGAGCCTGCCGGCAAGTCATGTCATCCCCCACTCCCCGTCGTTGGCCCGAACGCCTGTGGCTCGTGCGCCATGGCCAGAGCTCCGGAAACGTTGCCCGTGATCAGGCGGACGCGGCGGGATTGCCCGTTATCGATATCCAGATACGCGACATGGATGTCCCGCTCAGCGACCTGGGCAGGCAGCAATCGGCCGCCCTCGGGAAGTGGTTTGCCGGGCTTGCCGCCGATGAACGTCCCGGGGTCGTTTTGTCGTCTCCCTATTCCAGGGCCAGGCAGACAGCGGAAATCATCGAGGCGGCCGGCGGCACTCATCCGGCTGCGACGATCAGTGTCGACGAGCGCCTGCGCGAGAAGGAATTCGGCATCCTCGATCGCCTGACGCGGGCGGGCATCGTGGAGCGTTTCCCGGAGCAGGCTGAGGCACGCAACCGGACGGGCAAGTTCTATCACCGTCCGCCCGGCGGCGAGAGCTGGTGCGACGTGATCCTGCGCCTGCGCAGCGTGCTCGACACCATCAGCCTGCACTATTCCCACCCGGATTCGCGCGTCCTCATCGTCGCCCACCAGGTCATCGTGCTGTGCTTTCGCTATCTGATCGAGGAGTTGAGCGAGGAGCAGATTCTCGCCATCGACAGGCAGGGCGATGTCGCCAACTGCGGCGTGACGGAATACTGCCTTCGACCGGCGGAAGCCGCCCCTGGCGGTTCGCCGGAGCGCCTCCAGCTGGTCCACTACAACTTTGTGGCCCCGCTGCAGGAACAAGGCGCACCGGTTACCGCAACGCCCGATTTGCCCGGGAGCAGGCAATGAAACCGGATCGGCCCGTCCCGATTACGCTGGCGGTCCTGCGCCGCATGCCTTTGCCGCCGCTCTCCCATGACGACGACAAGGAAAGTCGCGGCCGGGTCCTGGTGATCGGCGGCAGCCGGCTCGTCCCGGGAGCGATCCTGCTTGCCGGCGTCGCCGCCTTGCGGGCGGGCGCCGGAAAACTCCAACTGGCCACAGTGGAAGAGGCGGCGCCCAGTTTGGGAATAGCGGTGCCGGAAGCCCTGGCCCTCGGCCTCCCGACCCGGAGAAACGGCGAAATCGAGGCGGCGGGTGCCGGTCGCAGCCTCGGACCTTACGCAAGCGGAGCGGATGGCGTCCTGTTGGGACCGGGCATGGGGGGAAACGTGTCCGCCGCTTTCATTGCGAAAATCGCTTCGCATATCTCCGGTCACGCGACCCTGGTGCTCGATGGCACCGCGATTTGTGCCTTGCGGAATCATCATGATCTGCTGAAGCCGCTCCACGGGCGGGCAATCCTGACCCCGCATGCCGGAGAGATGGCGAAGCTGCTCGATATCCAGAGAACGGAAGTCGAACAAAACCCGCCGGAGGTGGCGCGACGCGCGGCCCGGCGTTACGGCGCAACCGTTGTATTGAAAGGTCCGGAAAGCTGGATCGCCGACGCAGACGAAAACCTGTTTCGATTTCGCGGCGGATCGGTTGGCCTGGGCACCTCCGGCTCCGGCGATGTACTGGCGGGCATCGTGGCGGGACTGGCTGCGCGGGGAGCCGCGCCGTTATGCGCTGGCGCCTGGGCGGTATGGGCGCATGGACAATCCGGCCAGCGCCTCGCACGGAAGTTTGCGACGGTCGGGTTCCTCGCCCGTGAATTGCTGGACGGGATCCCGGCACTCGTGGGGAAGACTTAGGGGGCCGGCGAAGTGCTGAGTACTGAGTGCTGAGAAAACAGAGTCTGGAAGACCGGATTTCGAAACGAGATGAGAAGAGACCAACGATCCGGACTGAAAACCTTTTCTCAGCATTCAGCACACAGCACTTCTCCGCGCTCTTGTAATTTTGAACTTCTTAC
>DASVNF010000178.1:0-3445 GCA_036384015.1 Burkholderiales bacterium | reverse complement strand
CGCTCATGCCGGCGCCGCCGATGCCAACGAAGTGAACTTGTTTGACCTTGTGTTTCATCTATTCCTATTCATCGCCGTGCAAATCGGCGGCATGCGCCAGTCGCGGCCGGTCGCATCCCGTTGCAGAAGACCTTGTGCCTCATGCGGCAGCCGCCATGCAATGTTCTGCGACAATCCGTGTCGCATCAGGCTTGCCCAGTGCACGGGCCTTCTTCGCCATATCCAGCAATTTCTCGCGCGTAAATTCCAGCAACAGGTCCGCAAGGCGTCGCGGATTGAGTTCGCTTTGCGGAATCAGCACGGCAGCTGCCTGGTCGGACAGGAAGCGCGCATTGGTGGTCTGGTGATCGTCGACCGCATGAGGGAAAGGCACCAGCACGCTGGCTACGCCCGCAGCCGAGAGTTCAGCGACAGTCAGCGCGCCGGCACGGCAGATGACGAGATCGGCTTCCGCATACGCCGATGCCATGTCACGGATGAAGGCCAGCGTCGTCGCAGCGGTGCCACTGGCACGATAGTTCTGCTCAAGCGCGGCGATATGCTTCTCGCCGGCCTGGTGCGTCACGGCGGGACGTCGGTTCTCAGGCATCAATGCGAGTGCCTTCGGGAGCATTTCATTGAGCACCTGCGCTCCGAGGCTGCCGCCTATCACGAGGACCCGCAGATTGCCGCTGCGTGCGCGGAAGCGTTCTTCGGGGTCGGACAATGACGCGATTTCCCTGCGCACCGGATTGCCTGTCCATTCGGCTTTCTTCAATACGCCGGGAAAACCCGCGAGGATGCGATCGGCAATAATCGAGAGGACTTTGTTGGCCAAGCCTGCGACGGAATTCTGTTCGTGCAGAACCAGCGGACGATTGAGGAACGCGGCCGTCATCCCGCCGGGAAACGCGATATAGCCGCCCATGCCGAGCACAACGTCGGGACGGATGCGGAAGATCGCGCGCGCGCTCTGCGAGAACGCGATCAGAAGGTTCATGGGTAGCAGCGCCATCCGCAGCAGCCCTTTGCCGCGCAATCCGGAGAAGCGGATCCATTCGACCGCATACCCATGCTGCGGCACCAGCGTCGCTTCCATGCCGGTGCGCGCGCCGAGCCAGACGACTTTCCAGCCCCGGTCCCGCAGATAATCGGCGACCGCAAGCGCCGGAAAAATGTGGCCTCCTGTGCCGCCAGCCATGATCAGGATTGTTCTCACCTCGCAGAACCTCCCTGCGCGCGTACGGCCATATTTTCAGTGCAGGCCAATGCGCGTCGTGCGCGCGTTACGCCGGAACTAAAAATGTGGGCTCCTGTGCCGCCAGCCATGATCAGGATTGTTCTCACCTCGCAGAACCCCCCTGCGCGCGTACGGCCATATTTTGAGTGCAGGCCAATGCGCGTCGTGCGCGCGTTACGCCGGAACTAAAAATGTGGCCTCCTGTGCCGCCAGCCATGATGAGGATCGTGTGCGCTCTCACAGCGAGTAACCCTTCATCATCTGGCGGTTTTCGTAATCGACCCGCAGCAGCAGCGCCAGTGCGCAGCAGTTGGCGAGAATGCCGCTGCCTCCGAACGACAACAGCGGCAATGTCAGACCCTTGGTCGGCAACAGGCCCATGTTCACGCCCATGTTGATGATGGTCTGCGCGCCCAGCCACAGGCCGACGCCCTGTGCGACCAGCGCGGAGAAGTAGCGCTCGAGCCTCGACGCCTGGTTGCCGATGGCGAACGCCCGCCAGATCAGGCAGGCGAACAATGCGATGACCGTGAGCACCCCGATGAAACCGAGTTCTTCGGCAATGACTGCCAGCAGGAAATCGGTATGGGCCTCGGGCAGGTAGAAAAGCTTTTCGACGCTGCCGCCCAGGCCCACGCCGAACCACTCTCCGCGCCCGAAGGCAATCAGCGCATGCGATAGCTGATAACCCTTGCCGTACGGATCCGCCCATGGATCCATGAAGCCGATCACCCGCTGCAACCGGTAAGGCGACGACCAGATCAGCAGCACGAATCCGATGAGCAACAGCACTATCAAGGTCGCGAACAGCTTCCAGTTCATTCCGCCGAGGAACAGGATGCCCATGGCGATGACCGTGATCACCGCAAATGCCCCGAAGTCGGGCTCGCGCAGCAGGAGGCCTCCCGTGAGCAGCATCACCACCAGCATCGGCATGAAGCCCTTGCGGAAACTGTGCATCAGCGCCGCCTTGCGAACGGCGTAGTCCGCCGCGAACATCACGGCCAGGAGTTTCATCAATTCCGACGGCTGCAGGTTGAACATGCCAAGCGACAGCCATCGGCGGCTTCCGTTGACTTCCTTGCCGATGCCCGGAATGAGCACCAAGGCGAGCAGCAGCACGCCGAGCATGAAGAGATATGGCGCCGCCTGTTCCCAGAAACGCATCGGAAACTGGAAGCAGATGAACCCCGCCATGCAGCCGATGAATACGAACACCGCGTGGCGGATGAGGAAAAACGCGGGCTGGTTGCCGGTGTACTTCCCGGCCTCGGCAATTGCGATCGAGGACGAATACACCATGACCAGCCCGAGGCCCAAAAGCAGGACCGCTACGCTGACCACACCGTAGTCGAACTCGGCCATTGGCGCCGGGCGGTCCGCGACGGTGCCGGACATGCCGTTCACTGTGCGGCCTCCAGGGACCTGACCGCATCGGTGAATACCTGCGCCCGATGCTCGTAGTTGCGGAACATGTCGAAGCTGGCGCATGCCGGCGACAGCAGCACGGCATCTCCGGGCTGCGCCAGTCGCATGCCGGCACGAACCGCGTCGGGCATGTCGCTGGCGCGCAAGAGCTCCACGCCGGTGGACTCGAGCACGGCGGCGATCTTGTCGCGATCGCGCCCGATCAGCACCACTGCCCGCGCCTTCTGCTCCACCGCGCCCTTGAGGGGTGAAAAATCCTGGCCCTTGCCGTCACCCCCGGCTATCAGGACGACCTTCTGCATCATCCCCTTGAGCGCGGCGACCGTCGCTCCGACGTTGGTGCCTTTCGAATCGTCGTAGAACGACACGCCCTTGATCTCGGCAATTTTCTGAACCCGGTGTGGCAAACCCTTGAATTCGTACAGGGCATCGAGCAATGGTTCGTAGTGCAGGTTGAGAGAGCGGCACAACGCAAGCGCCGCCAGTGCGTTCACAGCGTTGTGCAGGCCGGCCACCTGCAGGCCCGATACCGGCATGAGATTGGCGCGTCCCTGCGCCAGCCACAATTCGCCATCGAGTTCACGCAGGCCGAAGTCCTTCTCGTGCCAGGGTTCGCTGGTGCCGAATGTGAAGGCCCGGCGTCCCTCCTTCTGCATCTCGAGGACCTGCGGATCTTCCCGGTTCAGCACCTGGACGCCATCGCCGATGAACACCCGTTCCTTCGCCTTCGCGTAGTCGGGCATCCCGGAATAACGGTCCAGGTGATCCTCGCTCAGATTCAATACCGCCGCCGCTTCT
>DASVNF010000177.1:0-17174 GCA_036384015.1 Burkholderiales bacterium | reverse complement strand
AACATCAAGGTGCGCAGCGCCCAGATCGACGTCCGCATCTCCACCATGCCGACGCAGCACGGGGAATCCGCCGTCATGCGGCTGCTGAACCAGAGCGGTGGGATGCTGGGGCTGGACCGCATCGGCATGCCGGTGAAAATGCTGGAGCGCCTGCGCGAGATCATTCACCGCCCGTCGGGCATGGTGCTGGTGACCGGTCCTACGGGAAGCGGCAAGACCACCACGCTCTACGCTTCGCTACAGGAACTCAACACGCCCGAACGCAAGATCATAACGGTCGAGGATCCGATCGAATACCGCCTGCCCGGGATCAACCAGGTGCAGATCCACGAGAAAATCGAGCTGACCTTCGCCCGCGTGCTGCGGACCGCCCTGCGCCAGGATCCCGATGTGATCCTGGTGGGGGAAATGCGCGACCAGAGCACCGTGGAAACCGGGCTGCGGGCAGCCATGACCGGCCACATGGTGTTTTCCACGCTGCATACCAACGACGCAATCAGCACCCCGATCCGCCTGCTCGACATGGGGGCGCCGCGCTACATGGTGGCCATGTCGTTGCAGGTGGTCGTTGCCCAGCGGCTGCTCCGCATGATCTGCGAGAGCTGCGCGGAGCCCTACCAGCTGCTTCCCAACGAGCACGAATGGATGCGCCTGCATTTGGCAGAGGGCGTGGATGCCCACAGTTACATGAAGGGCCGCGGCTGCACGCAATGCAACGGCACCGGCTATCTCGGGCGCACCGGCGTGTATGAAATGCTGGAAATGACACGGCCGGTCGTCGAGGCGGCCAACACCACGGACCCCGCGGCCTTCGTCAACGCGGCGCGCAAGCAGATCGAGGGAGACACGCTGCGCGATCACGCAATCCAGATCGTTGCCGCAGGCCGCACGACGGTCGACGAAGCGATGCGGGTCAGCTCGCAGATCGAAGACTGATGGCGCTTTTTTCCTACAGGGGCCGCAATGCCACCGGCGAACTCGTGCAAGGCGTGATGGAAGGCGCCGACAGCTCGGCGATAGCCACGCAGCTGTTCGGCTCCGGCATCACGCCCGTCGAGATCGGCGCAGCGCGCTCGGCCCGTCTCGCCAATTCCGAAGGCCTGCTGCAGCGGATGACCCGGCCGAAGATCGGACAGATGGACCTGCTGCTGTTCAGCCGCCAGATGTACACCCTGCTCAAGGCCGGAGTGCCCATCATGCGCGCGCTGGCGGGATTGCAGGAATCGGCGTCCAATCCGACGTTCAAGGCGGTCCTGCAAAGCGTTCGCGAAAATCTTGACAGCGGACGCCCCCTCTCCGCAGCCCTGCAGCGCCAAGAAGGCGTGTTCTCGCCCTTTTATGTCGCCATGGTGTATGTGGGCGAAACCACGGGCATGCTGGAACAGATCTTCCTGCGGCTGTTCAACCACCTGGAATTCCAGGAATCGATGCGCAACCAGGTCAGGGCCGCATTGCGATACCCGGCATTTGTAATCGGCGCCATGGCGATTGCGATCGTGATCATCAATATTTTCGTGATCCCGGCATTCGCCAAAGTGTACGAGGGCTTCAATGCGGAATTGCCGTTCATGACGAAGCTGCTGATCGGCTTTTCGGGTTTCATGGTGGCGACATGGCCGTTCCTGCTGGGTGCGGTGGTCGCCGCGGTCTTCATGTTCCGGAGGTACACGAGAACGCAGGCTGGCCGGTACGCGTGGGACCGCTTCCAGCTGCGCATCCCGATTGCCGGAAAAATCGTGCTCAAGGCCACGCTTGCCCGCTTTTCGCGCAGCTTCGCGCTTGCCATGCGCAGCGGCGTCCCCGTCGTGCAGGGACTGTCGCTGGTGGCCCAGACCGTCGACAACAGTTTCGTCGCGGACAAGATCGAAAAAATGTGCGATGGCGTGGAGCGGGGGGAAAGCGTGCTGCGCACCGCCATTCATGCCGGCGTGTTCACCCCCGTGGTCCTGCAGATGCTGATGGTCGGGGAAGAATCCGGCGCCATCGACGACATGATGGAAGAGATCGCCGACATGTACCAGCGCGAAGTCGAGTATGAACTCAAGACGCTGAGTTCCCAGGTCGAGCCGATTCTCATCATCTGCCTTGGCGTGCTGGTACTGGTTCTCGCCCTGGGTGTGTTCCTGCCCATCTGGGACCTGGGGCAGGCGGCCATGAAGAGATGATCGGTGCGCGAGATGCCGCGCCGCAAGGCCCAGTCAGGGGTCAGCCGCTTCGAACTGATGGTTTGCGTGATGGTGTTTGGCGTGCTGCTCGCGGTGTTCATCGAAAAGGGCCTTTACTACCAGGAATACGCGGAGAAGACGGCAATGGAAATGACAGTCGCGAATATCCGCACGGGATTGCGCTATCGGATCGCCGACCTGATGCTCGCGAACCGGATGTCGGAAATTCCGACACTCGCAGACGAGAATCCGATGGATTGGCTGGCGGAAAAGCCGAAAAACTATCAGGGCGAGCGGGATTCCGCCCCGGCAACCCCGCTGGAAGGAATGTGGTATTTCGACAAAAAAAGCCGCGAATTGATATATACGGTCAATAATCGGCAGCATTTTTCGCCGTCCGCGTATCGCGATTTCACGGTGCGTTATCGGGCCATGCGCGTACGCGGCACAGATGGACAGGCAGCGGCGGAGACGTGGATTGCATTTGTCGGGACCAGCGATTATCGATGGCTGCAATGAGCATCGGCATGATTTGTGCAAACTTTATGCGCAAGGCTGTGGAATGGCACTCATCCATACAAAAAGGGGAAATTCATGAAGGCACCAGGATTTAAAGTCGGACATCGCAGCGGGGGTTTCACGCTGATCGAGCTGGTCATTACCATCAGCATCATCGGTATTCTGGCGGCAGTGGCCCTGCCGCGCTACATATCGCTGCAGACGCAGGCAAGGACGGCAAAAGCCCAGGCCATTTATGGGGGCGTGCGCTCCGCCTCGGCGCTGGCGCATGCGATGGTAATCGCCACCAACATCACGACCAGCGGTGCGGCCACCGTGGCCATGGAGGGCACGAACGTGACCCTGATCAACGGCTACCCCACTGCCGATGCGGCCGGAATCATCACGGCATTGCAGATCGGTGCGGCAACCGATGATTTGACCATCAGCGCCGGAGGCGCGGGCGCAGGCACGCCCATCACCATCGACATGAACGGCGCCTCGACCCCGGCCACTTGCCGGGTGACCTATACGTCAGCCAATTCCAATGCCTCTCCGGTGGTCGCCGTCGATACGGCCGGATGCTGATGCGTTGCGAAACTTCAACGAAGTCGATTTTCCGATCTTGCCTTCATAAGGAGAAACAGATGCAAACGAAACAAGCTGGCTTTACCCTGATCGAACTTGTTGTGGTGATCGTGATCCTCGGCATTCTGTCCGCCGTGGCGCTGCCGCGATTCATCAACCTCTCCGGCGAAGCCGCGCAGGCTGCCGCGCAGGGCGTGGCGGGAGCCGTTTCCTCCGCGACCGCCATCAACTACGCGGCGCGCAAGGCAAGTTCCACCGCCGGGTTCGGGCCGATCTCCGACTGCACGACCGCCAATACCGCGATGGCCACCATCATGTCCGGGGGCTTGCCGTCGCCTTATACGCTCACGGGCGCGGGCACCTGCACAGACGGCAATACCGTCACCTGCACGATCACCAACCCCAGCGTTTCGCCCGTCCGCACCGCAAGCGCCGTTGTCGTTTGCGTCAACCCGTAATCAATCTGCGTTTTCCCGCTGGCATTGCCGTTCCCGGCCGCGCCAGCGGGCGTCCTACCCCCCTCGGCACGCCGCGCCCAGACATGATAGCGCGACGTTACCGATCGATCCCGCGGTACGCGGGTTTCTCCCTGGTCGAACTCGTAGTAATCCTCATCCTCATCGGGATTCTTGCCGTCGTCGCCATTCCCAGGCTCAATACCCGCAGCTTCGATGCCCGGGGGTTCTTCGACGAAGTCCAGGCGACGGTGCGCTTTGCCCAGAAGGACGCCATCGCCAAGCGTCGCAATGTCTGCCTGGTCTTTGATTCGGTCAGCATCCCCAATACCCTTCGGCTTACCTACTCGCCGGACAGCGCAGCGCCAGCGGCCTGCTCTGCCAACCTGGTCTCGCCGCGGGGCGTTACGCCGTTTACAGTGACCGCTCCGGGTGGCGCAACGGGTGCGGTAACCCTGGCGGCAACGTCGAATTTCCGCTTCGACGGCCTCGGCAGGCCCAGCGCGGGGCCGATTACCGTCACCGTTACCGGGGACGGCGTTCGCACTTTCACAGTCCAGGCGGAGACCGGCTATGTCCAGTAGCCACAGGCGGACCAGGCAAGGCCAGGCCGGATTCACGCTGATCGAACTGATCATGTTCGTCGTGATCGTCGCCATCGGCGTGGCGGGCGTCCTCTCTGTGTTCAATGCGACCGTCAGGAGCAGCGCCGACCCGGCGGCTCGCAAGCAGATGATCGCAATTGCGGAAGCGATGCTCGAGGAAGTTGAGCTGATGCCATTCACCTGCCGCGATCCGGACGACCCGACCGCTGCCGACGCAAGCGTGGCCTTGTCCGGGAATAACTGCGTGGTGGGCGGCACGATGGAAGGCCTCGGGCCGGAAGCGGGTCCTGAAACCCGCTACAGCGCGACAATTCCTTTCGACAACGTCAACGACTACAACGGCTTCGACACCAATACAGCCGTCCCCAGCGGCATCCTCGATCCGTCGGCGACGCTGGCGGGGCCGGCCGGCTATCGTGCCGTTGTGGCGATCTCGGCGCAGAACCTCGGGCCGGCCGCAACCCCGGTGACGGCGAACGATGGCAACGGCAGGCTGCAATCGCTGCTCATCGATGTCACGGTCACCAGCCCGCGCGGCGAGACCCTCACGCTGAGCGGCTATCGCGCCCGCTACGCTCCGACGAGTCCGCCATGAATGCCGGGCGAAGCGCAGATACCGGAATGCCTGCGGCGAGCAGGCAGCTTGGCTTCACGCTGGCCGAAGCGATCATCGTCATCGTGATCATGGGTGTACTGGCCAGCGCGGTGGCAGTGTTCATTCGCGGGCCGGTGCAGGCCTATTTCGCGGTGAACCGGCGCGCACAACTGGTCGATACCGCGGACACCGCGCTGCGCCGCATGCATCGCGAACTGAAAGCCGCATTGCCCAACAGCGTACGGGTTACCGGCACCTGCACCGCCGCGTGTTACCTGGAATTCATCCCCGTCGTGGCCGGTGGACGTTATCGTGCGGCGCAAACCAGCGCGGGCGCAGGCAACATCCTGGATTTCACCACTGCCGATACGTCATTCGACATCATCGGCCCGCCTATCACCATGGCAGCTGGCAACAGCTGGCTGGTCGTGTACAACCTTGGCATGCCAGGCGCCGACGCGTATTCCGGTGCCACCGCCGGCACGGACGTCAGGCGGGTCCGCTCCGCTGCCACGGGAAGCCTGACCGCCATCAATTTCACGTCGACGAATCGCCTGCCGTTCGATTCTCCCTCGAAGCGCTTCCAGATCGTCACCGAGCCGGTGACCTATGAATGCGCGCCAGGGACCGGGGTCGTGCGCCGCTACGCCGGGTACGGTTTCAGTCCCACACAGGCTGCAGGAGCGCCGGGGGGCACCGTCACGGTGCTCGCCGGCAGCGTAAGCGGATGCAATTTCGTCTACACGCCGCAGGCCGGCCGTCGCGCGGGCTTGGTATCCCTCACCATGCAGCTGACCCAGGGCGGCGAAACCATCAGCCTTTACTACCAGGTCCATGTGAGCAACGTGCCATGAAGTCCGCACGCAGACAGCGGGGCATCAGCGTGATAACGGCGATTTTCCTCATCGTGGTCCTCGCCGCGCTCGGCGCATTCCTGGTCACGGTTTCCGGCCTGCAACAGACGTCCAGCGCGCTCGACATCCAGGGTTCCAAGGCCTACCAGGCTTCCCGCGCCGGGATAGAGTGGGGCGCGTTCCAGGCATTGCGCAATGGCAGTTGCGCCGGCGGGACTTTCGTGCCGGGCGGAACCCTGACGGATTTCACCGTGACCGTGACCTGTGTGGCTACGCCGTACTCGGAAGTCACCGCGTCGACCGGCACGGTTTATCTGATTACGTCCACTGCCTGCAACAGGCCGTCGGCCGGCACCTGCCCGAACAATGCCGCGCCGGGACAGAACTACGTCGAACGCCAGTTGCAGGCGACGATGGCGAACTGAACGCACGGCAACTTGTCTGGAAACCCACTTTTCACGGAAGGCGTAACGGCCATGACTCACTCATTTGCAAGACGGCCTCTGCCCACCATAAAGGCGGTCTTTGCACGGTTGGGGGTGTCGGGCGGCCGTGCCTTGCTGTTCGCTTTGCTCCTGCTGGCGCCATTCAAGGCCGCGCTCGCGGACCGGGCAACGCCGGCCTGGTACGACCAGAATGCCATCGCGACCGCGCCGGACTGGCACTACCGCGTGCCCGTGAATATCCCCGCCGGCACCGCGATCAACACGACCATCGAAGTGGACGTGGATTTTCCTGCCTTGCTGACGCAGCTTGGCATATCCGGGACGTTCGACGTGAATTCGCCGCGCCTAGTGCGTTCGACGGGTGCGCTGGCGACGAACCAGGAGTTCGTCGATACCCGATACCTCAACGCGACAGATGCCGCAGGCAACGGACGGGGCGAAATTCGTTTCACCCTGCAGGATGCCGGCGCGGTCACCTACTACCTCTACTTCGACATCACGCAGAACACCGCTAAGGCGGCGAATCCGCAGACGCCGATCAACGGCAATTTCGAGACCGGCGCGGTTGGCACGACCGTGCCTGCCGGATGGGCCATGACGCGGACCAACGCCAATTTCGACGCCCAGATCCGCGGCAGCGAAAGCCCGTCCATCACGACGGACGGAACCGGCATACCGGGTACGGTCACGACCGACGGCACGCCGTTCACCGGCGCGGACTCCTATCTGATGGGATCGCGAACCAATAACGATCCCGCCAATGGCAACCCGGCGGTGACGCTGACCAAGACGTTCGTCAAGCCGGCGACTTGCACCTCGGGTTTCTCGATGCGCTATCGCATAGGAGGTTGGGACTCGTCGTGGGCAAATGCAGCCCAAACGCAGTACGACTTCATCCGCGTTGCGCTGACCGGCACGGTGACCACTGTGCTGGTCGGGCCGAACGCGGCCGGGGCCAACGGCAACTATGCAAACTTTCCATTCAGCCCGAACTTCGGCAGCAACGGGAACAACGCCGCCAGCAACACCGACTCTGGCTATGGTCCCTATAACGGTTTCGATACCAATAACGCAGGCGGGCACGAGATCGGCATGACCCAGGCCCGGGGTTCACAGCCCTGGTTCAATCCCACGAATACCCTGGCCGCCTACACGACAGGGTCGACGGTGACGTTGACAATCACCAGCACGCATACGACGCAGTACAAAAGCTGGGTCCACATCGACGATGTGGAGTGGTGCCTTGTCAATGCAACGCTCGGCACCCCCGAGGGCTTCGGCGTCGACATCATTGCCCCCATAGATACCACAGCGTACGCGGCCGGACAGTCACTGACGGTCACCGTCCAGGCCGATGCACAGGCCACGCTCGCGACCAATCCGGTCGTCGCCTATGTGTACAACCCCTCCGGCACGCTCGTCGCGGGGCCCGTGAACCTTCCCTCCGGCGGGGCAGGCGTCTACACCAACGGATCCGTGTACACATTCGGCACGGGCGATCCCACGGGAACCTGGATCGTGCGCATTTTCGCCAAGGATGCCTCGACCAATGCCCTGGGCGGCACCGGCGGCATAATCCATATCCCCGGCCAGCCGAATGCGCCGGAAGCGCAGGCGACTTACTACAACATCGACGAACAGACTTTCACGTTCGCCGGCTCGCTCGGCCTGTTCAACGCATTCGACCTGCCCCTGCCCGCGGGCACGACGCCCATCACCGGCAACATCACGACCAAGGTGGCGGGCGTCGCCTTCTCGATTGGCGTGATCCGCCTCAACACGACCAAGACCGCGATCAATACCGCGTACGTGCAGAACACAGTCACCGTGGAACTGCGGGATGCCAGCGACAGCAGTGGCGCCATGGATGCAACGACCGGTTGCCGCTCCACCTGGGTAAGCGGCACCCTGATCGCCTCTACGACCGTCAATTTCGCGGCGGCTGATGTCGGCAAGGAAACGGCATCGTTCACGGTGAATCAGGCATACAAGAATGTCCGCGTGCGGGTGCTGTATACCGGGGCTCCTGCGGCAAACCAGGGCGCCGGCTGCTCGAACGACAACTTCGCCATCCGGCCCCAGAGCTTCACGACCGCCGTGAACGACGCGACCTGGACTACCGCGGGCACGACGCGCGTGCTCAATGCCACCGCATACAACGGCACACCCACGCATCGCGCGGGCCAGCCTTTCACGCTCAGGGTCACCGCTGTCCTGCCGGCCGGCGCCACCAATTACCTGGCGACGGGCAACCACACCGGCACGCCGTCGTTGCGCACGCTGACCTGCACCAATCCGACGGGAACCAACGCGACCACCGGCAGTTCGGTTACCTGCAGCAGCTGCACCAACGGCACGCTGACGCCCGGAACTTTTTCTGTGAGCGCTGGCACGCTCGTATCGACCACCGCGGACTATAACGAGACCGGAACATTCAACCTCGACCTGCACGACGTCGATTTCGCCGCGGTCGATGCGGCGGACGGCACGCCGGACAACTACAGCAACACATCGGCCGCCGGGACGTACAACCAATACGGGCGGCGCATCCCGCAAGGCGCAACGCTCGCCGTCGGCCGCTTCGTACCGGACAACTTCGTGGTGACGACCGACAATGTGCCGCAGTTGCGTACCTTCGACGCCACATGCCCGGCCACGCGTTCATTTACCTATGTGGGGCAACCGGTCTCCTATTCGACCCTGCCCCGCTTCCTGGTGACGGCGCGTGAAGCGGGGGGCGGGACCACGATCAATTACCGGCAGTGCCTGTGGAACATCACCAACGGCGCGACACCGAGCGGGTCGCCCCTGCCGAACGATGTGACGCTGACCTACAGCAACAATGCGACCGGTCCCGCGATCGATGCTTCACTGGCGGCCAATGCGACCACGATAGTGCCCCTCGGCAACGGCACCGGAACGGTGACGATCAACACGCTGGACCGGATTTCCTATACGCGCGACCCGGCCACGCCCGTCGCGCCGTTCAATGCCAATATTTCCCTGACCGCCTCGGTGCGGGACGACTCCCAGACCGACGGATCGATAGCGACCTCGACTGCTGCCACCTTCAGCGACATGGCCTTCGATTCGGGCGACGAAATAAGATATGGCAGGCTCAGGCTGGGCAATGCCTTCGGCACCGCGGTGCTGGACCTGCCGCTGACGATGGCTGTGGAATCCTTCGACGGCAATTTTTTCGTCACCAATGCCGCGGACAATTGTACGACGCTGCTGGCGACGGACATCCGATTCGCGTTCGTCTCGGGCACCAACCTGACGTCCTGCGAAACGGCCATGAACCCGACGGGGACGATTTACTTCAACGGCGGCCAGGCTGCATCTTCCGCGCCTCCGGCAACGGTGGTGGCGCCCAGGCTGGCCAAGCCCGGGTCGGCCAACAACGGCGCGGTTGATCTGGTGGTGAACCTGAATGGAGCCAGCGGCAACACCTGCACCGCGGTGGGGGGCGCGTTCCCGTCCGCCACCAATGCTGCAAAGCCCTGGCTGCTCGGGAACTGGGGGACGACGACTTACAGCAGCAATCCCCAGGGCCGGGCGACTTTCGGTCTGTACAAGGGCCCCGAGGAATTCATATTCCTGCGCGAGAACTACTGACCCACAGGCTTGCTTTCCGGCGAGGGCCACAGAGGAGTGCCGATCTCGTCAATGTGTCGGGAGTTCAGCAGCATATTTGCCAGTTTCGTCCCCGAAATGCCGTTTTGACCCGGTTTTCACCGGGATTTGCCCTGTTTAAGCCATGGAACGGCAATTGCAAAGCATTACAGCATGAAGCGATTCCCGGGAAATGCAGGCACCTCTGGTGCAAGGTTTGTGCGCCAACCCCGGGCCGACTCCTTGATACGGCTCGAAACACTCTCGGTTGGATGCTGAATTTGCCATTGACAACAATATCTTATTAATTTAAGTTCACGTAACTTTTAAAGTGGGCGCGCAGACCGTGTTCCGTAAACCCTCCACAGGCAGCCTGGTTGCCTTGTCCGTGCATCCGGATCGCGTAGACATCGCGAAGGTGACGCGTAACGGCGCGGCGCCGCCACTGGTCGAGATTTGCGATTCGGTGCAGAAAAAAAATTCCAGCCTCGAGACCCTCCAGGCAGTGCGCAAGGATTTCCGTCTGGATCAGAATCGCTGCGGCACCCTGCTCTCTGCGAGTCAATACCAGCTGCAGTTACTGGATGCACCCGCCGTTCCCGACGCGGAACTGAAATCGGCCGTGCGCTGGAGCCTGAAGGACCTGCTGGACTACCCGGTGGAAACCGCCACGATCGACGTGGTCATGGTGCCGGCGGGGCCGAATTCGACGGCGCGCGGCAAATCGGTGTACGCCGTCTCCGCCAGGAACAGCGCCATCGAATCGGTCATGAAAACGTTTCTCGAGGCCAAGCTGGCTTTGCAGGTCATCGACGTGCCGGAACTCGCCCAGCGCAATATTGCCGCGCTTCTCGAAACCGAAGGGCGGGGGCTCGCATTGCTCAACTTCGACGATGAGGGCGGACTCCTCACGTTTACCGCCGGCGGCGAACTCTACCTGTCGCGGCGCATTGAAGTCGGTTCCCTGATGCTGCAGCAGGCCGACCACGGCCGCCGCGAACAGTTGTTCGAGCGCATCACGCTGGAGTTGCAGCGCTCACTCGACCATTTCGACAGGCAATTCAGCCATGTGCCGCTGGCGCGCGTGGCGCTGGGCCCTCTCGCTGAGGACGCCGGCTTGCAGGCCTATCTGGCGAAAAATCTGTACGTGCCTGTCGAGGCCATCAACCTTGGCGGAATTCTCGATTTCGGCGAACGCACTGAAATGCGGGAAGCGGGCTATCAACAGCGGTTCATGCCGGTGCTTGGCGCCGCCCTGCGCAACGGAATGACGCAATGAGCCAGCAGATCAACCTTTACAACCCGCTATTCGAGCCGCGTCGCGAATGGATGTCCTTCAATGTCGCGGCGACCACTGCCCTGATCCTGCTTGGATTGTTCGTGATCGGCGGCGTCACGGCCAGCTGGCGCAACGGCAGCCTCGTCGCGCAGGATCAGGCGGCCTCGCAGCAATCGACGCAGGCCAGGGACGAAATGACCCGGATTGCCGGGCAGCTCTCCAGCAGGCAGGTGGATCCCGGGTTGCTTGCGGAACGGGATCGCGCCCAGGCGGATCTGAGATCCCTCGACGAAGTTGTCGCCGTTCTGCATGGCGGGGCGCTGGGCAATACCACGGGTTATTCGGAGTACCTGCGCGCATTCGCCCGGCAGTCGATAGAAGGACTGTGGCTCACCGGTTTCAGCATCAGCGGTGCCGGCCATCACGTGGTCATCGAAGGCCGCGCCTTGCGCGCCGACCTGGTGCCCGAGTACCTGCAGCGACTCAACCGGGAGCGGGTACTCCAAGGCAGCACTTTCGCCGAAATGCAGATGCAGCAGCCCGCGCGCGAGGCTGGCACGAGCAAGTCCGCAGAGCCCGCCTACCTGGAATTCAAGCTGGCCACCGCAGCGGAGACGGCCCGGGACAAGACGGGGGCGCAGCAATGAAGAACCTGTGGCGTCGCGGCGCCCTGAAATTCGATGCGATGAGCATGCGCGAGCGACTGATGGTATTCGCAGCCACAGTCTGCGTGATCCTCCTGTTGGGTTACGAGTTGGGCCTTTCGAAAACGCTCGCCGACAATTCGCGCCTGGCTGCGCAGATCGCGCAAAAACGATCGGAAACCGCGATGGCGCAGGAACAAACCCGCGCCCTGGCCCGCTCGCTGGCCCAGGATCCGAACGAGGCCGTACGCAGGCAGATCGCGGATCTGAAGCAGCAAATCGAGGAACGTGACCTGGCGGTGCGCACCGTGCAGAAAGGGCTGGTTCCGCCGACCCGCATGGCCGCGGTGCTGGAAAACATGCTCAATCGGAGCCAATCGGTGCATCTGGTTTCGCTGAAGACATTGCCGGTGACCACGCTGGTGGAAACCCCGGCGGAAGAAGCGAAGGGCGCGGAAGCCGGCGCGGCGCCGGACGAACACCAGGTTTACAAGCACGGCGTCGAAATTACGCTGCAGGGAAATTATCTCGAGCTGCTGGATTATCTCGCCAAGCTGGAAAAGCTGCCCTGGCAGATGTTCTGGGCACGGACCCGGATGGACGCCAGCGACTATCCGCGCGTGCGCGTGACCTTGACCCTGTACACGTTGTCCCTGGACAAGGCGTGGCTGGTCGTATGAGGTCGGGGGCATTCCTCCTGGCGGCCGGTCTGGCCCTCATCATGAGCGGCGCAGCGATGGCGCAGGCGTTGCGGGACCCGACCCGGCCACCGGGGGTGTCCGCGATCAAGGCGGCTCCCGGGGCCGGCGCAGGCGGCCTGGTCTTGCAGTCGATCCTGATTTCGCCTGAGCGCAAGGCGGCGGTGATCAGCGGGAAAGTAGTGGGGCCGGGTGAATCGATCGATGGCTACATGCTCATTGCAATCGCCGAGGATGTGGCGGTGCTGAAGAACGGCGACAAGATTCAAAGGCTGCGTCTGTATCCGGGAGTGGACATGAAACGGCAGAAAGACATTCCGGGCGGAAGCAACGAAGCCCAGTCCGGACCCGGCGACAGGCAATGAAGGGAACTTCGCTCGCAGGGATGAGCGAACTCGATCAAGGGAAGAAAATGGCGCGAATTTTTTACTCGATGCTTCTGGTGTTGATGCTTGCGTCCTGCGAGACGATGCAGCAGGCGCCCCAGCCCTATTCCTACGATGCGGCCTCTAAAGAGCTGGGCAAGGCAACGTCAAAGCAAAGTTCGGCGGAGCAGCCGGATGTCGTGAGCAAGGCATTGATGCCGTCGGTCTCGGTGGAAATGCCGCAGGTGGATGGCAGGCCCATCGAACCGCGCTTCGATCTGGCCGTGAACAACGCCCCCGCGGCCCAGGTATTTGCTGCCATCGTGTCCGGCACGCGTTACAGCATGGTCGTGCATCCCGGAGTGAAAGAACCGATTTCGATCAATCTGCGGGATGTCACGGTGATCGAAGCCCTCGACACGATCCGCGAAATCTACGGATATGAGTACAAGGTGCAGGGCGCAAGGATCCTGGTCGAACCGATCGGGCTGCAGACCCGCGTGTTCCAGGTGAATTACCTGATGAGCCAGCGCAAGGGCAAGACCGATGTCCGCGTCACTTCGGGCGCCATATCCGACTCGGCCGGCGCGAGCCCCACCGTGCCCAACTCGTCGACAACCACAAACGGCGGCGTCAACACGGAAGCACTGGAAAGCAGTCGCATCAGCACGACATCGAACAATGACTTCTGGACGGAAATCGGCGCCTCCTTGCGCGCGATCGTCGGCGCCGAGGGCGGCCGCAATGTCGTCATGAGCCCGCAAGCCGGGGTGATCGTCGTCCGCGCCTATCCGACGGAACTGCGCGGCGTGGTGGACTTTCTCAAGGCGATGCAGATCGTGGTCGAACGCCAGGTCATGCTCGAAGCGAAAATCATCGAGGTGCAGCTGTCCGATGCGCACCAGACCGGCGTCAACTGGGCGGCCTTCACGCAGGGATCCAACAGCCGGTTCGCCGGCGGCGTCCTGAGCCCCGGCGCAGCGCTGACACCCTCGGGCACGATCAATGCGTTCACGTTGCGCAATGCCGATGGTTCGGTCGCAACGAACTCCAATATCACATCGAACCCGGCGGCGCCGGGAGCGATCGCCACCGGCACCGGCATACCGGGCACCCTGTTCGGACTGGCCTTCCAGACCGGCAGCTTTGCGGCTCTGGTGGCCTTCCTGGAAACGCAGGGCAACCTGCAGGTGCTGTCGAGCCCGCGCATCGCGACGCTCAACAACCAGAAAGCGGTGCTGAAAGTCGGCACCGACGAATTCTTCGTCACCAATATCACGACCAATACCACCACCACCGGCACAACCAGCACCCAGTCGCCGACTATCACGGTGGCGCCGTTCTTCTCCGGCGTTGCCCTGGACGTCACCCCGCAGATAGACGAGAACAACCAGATCATTCTTCACATCCATCCGTCCGTGTCGAACGTGATCGAGAAGACCAAGAACATCGATCTGGGCACGGCCGGAAGCTTCCGCCTGCCGCTGGCTTCGAGTTCGATCAGCGAAAGCGACACGGTGGTGCGGGTGAGCAACGGCAACATTGTCGCCATCGGCGGCCTGATGAAGGAAGCGGTTTCGCGCGATACCAGCGGCGTTCCTTATCTGAGCACCATGCCGGTGATCGGCAACCTGTTCGGCAGCAAGAGCCGGTCGACGGTGAAAAGCGAACTGGTCATCCTTCTGAAGCCGACCGTGATCGAGGGAGATACTTCGTGGCGTCAGGATATACTGGACACCAAGGAACGCATCGACGCCTACGGACGCAGTGACAGCACGCAGTTCAAATCCGAACCCGCAGCTCCCGCCAGGCCGGCCCAGTAGTCCGGCGCGGCTTTTGCACGAGTTGCACGATGCGTCTGCCTGACGCGGACCTCCATCGCAATCATGTACCGCACCCATTTCGCCCTGCGTGAAGCGCCATTCGGATTGACGCCGGATACGGCTTTCGTATTCGCGTGCACGCCGCATCAGGAGGCGCTGAATACCCTGCTCATCGCGGTGGACGGGGGCGAGGGCTTCATGAAGATCACCGGAGAAGTGGGAACCGGCAAGACCCTGCTATGCCGGCGCTTCCTCGCGCAACTGGACGGCGATTATGTGTCCGCCTATCTTCCCAACCCCCTGCTGGATCCCCATGGGCTGCTGCTGGCGCTCGCGGAAGAACTGCGTATTCCCTTCGACAAGGAGAGCGATCAGCACACATTGACGAAGACCCTCAACAATGCGCTGCTCGAATTCGCCCGGGCGGGAAAGAAGGTCGTCGTCTGCCTGGATGAAGTCCAGGCGATGCCCTTCGAGACGCTTGAATCGCTGCGCCTGCTGTCGAACCTGGAGACGGAGAAGCGCAAGCTGTTTCAGGTTATCCTGTTCGGCCAGCCCGAGCTCGATGCCAAGCTCAGTCACGAATCGGTGCGCCAGCTGCGGCAGCGGATCACCTTTCAGTATCACCTTTCGGCGCTGTCGAGGAGCGAGGTTGCGTACTACCTCGGACACAGGTTGAGGGTGGCCGGCTACATGGGGGACCGGCTGTTCGACTATTCCGCCATCAACGCCCTGTACCGGGCAAGCCGCGGCGTGCCGCGCCTCATCAATGTCCTCGCCCACAAGGCCATGCTGGCTGCCTTCGGCGAAGGCCGCCATCATGTCTCCGCCCACCATGTGCGCATGGCCGCGCAGGATACGCCGTCCGCCAGGGTTCCCCGCTCGCCGGTACTGTGGGTCGCGCTGGTGGTCGTGGCGGCGGTGCTGGTAGCCGGCCTGGGACTCTGGCACCAATGAGCCTCATCAACCAGGTACTGCAGGACCTCGAGAAGCGGCATGCATCCGAGCCCGAACTCAAGTCGCTGCCGCCACACGTGCGAGCGGTGCCGGAAGGCCCGAAACCGGGCGGCAACACGGCATTGTTCGTGACGGCCGCGCTGATCGTGTTCGCCATCGTCGCGGGATTCCTGTATTTCGGCGGCTGGCTGCGTCCCGCCCCCAAGGTGCCGGTTGCTGCAGCCGTTGCCCCGGCAGCGCCTGTCTTGCCTGCCGCTGATGTCGTCGAGGTCAAGCCGGCCGCGCCGGCGCCCGCCGTCCAGGCGCAATCGCTCCCACCGGCTTCCAGGCTGTCGGCGGAACTGAGCTTCGTCCCCGATTCACGTCCTCCGAGGGAGCCTGTGTCGATACCCGAGAAGCCCGCGGCACCGAAACCTTCCACGCCAACGCCTTCCCCCCAGGTGAAAATTCCCGCGGAATTCCGCGCTGCCATCGAACCGCCGCCGGCAGCACTGGCAGCGGTTCCCGAACCCGCCGCCCCGCGGGTTCCGGCACCGCCGGCACCCGTCGCGCCTGTTCCAGCCAGTCCCGTATCGCCCGTGGAATCACCCGTGGTCATCGACAAGCAGATGCGGGAGATAACTCCGCAGCAACGCGCTGAGGCGGCGTTCCGCAAAGGGGTCGCGCAACTGCAGGAGGCGCGCGCCAGCGCCGCGGAAGCCAGTTTCCGCGAGGCGTTGCGCGAAGATCCGAACCATGTGGCGGCGCGCCAGGCGCTGCTTGGCCTGTTGCTCGATGCGAAGCGCAACGACGAGGCGGAGCAGTTCCTGAAAAAAGCTTTGGAACTCAATCCGCGCCAACCACGCCATGCGATGGTCCTGGCGCGCCTGGAAGTGGAACGGGGCGAGGTAACGGGAGCAATCACAACGCTGGTTGCCGCGTTGCCGTACGTACAGTCCGATCCGGAGTACTACGCTTTCCTCGCCGCCTTGCTGCAGCGGGAGGGCCGGCACCGCGAAGCCGCCGACTACTATCGCGCCGCGCTGCGTTCTTCACCAGGCAACGCGCTGTGGTTGATGGGACTGGGGATCTCCCTGCGTGCCACCAGCCAGTTCGCGGAGGCACGGGATTCGTTCCAGCGATCGATCGATACCAGGCAGCTCAGCGGCGAACTCTTGGCCTTTACCGAACGCCAGCTGCGCGAGCTCTCGACCCCGAAAAAATAGGAAATCCCCGGTCCCGGGTTTCACTGCCGCTGCAGGGTCCTTGCCGCCATCCATCCGGTGACCTGCCTTGCACCCTGCCGTTTCAGCGTCGCCGCCAGTTCATTCAGGGTCGCGCCGGTGGTGAGCACGTCGTCGACCACAGCCACCGATTTTCCTTGCAGGTTGGCGTCGCATTGGAAGGCATTGCGGACATTGCGCGCCCGTTCCTTCCAGGGCAGCGATGCCTGTGGCGCGCTTTCCCTGTTGCGCCGGACGAGCGTGGTGGAAATTCCGAGCCCGAATTCCGCCGCGGCCAGACGGGCCAGTTCCGCTGCCTGGTTGAAGCCGCGCTCCGCCAGGCGGCCGGGGGAAAGCGGCATGGGCATGACTACATCCGGGTAAG
>DASVNF010000176.1:0-7753 GCA_036384015.1 Burkholderiales bacterium | reverse complement strand
ACATCAACCCGGTGCCGGCTGTGTCTCGCGGCGACGACTGCCAGCTCGAGCGCGCCGTAGAGATTCTGCGCCGGCAACCGGTGCTCGTCAGAAGTTGACGAGCGGTGATTGGTAATTGGTGACTGGCGATCAGCTCTAAATCTGTTTTTACCATTCACTAATCACGACTATCCCGGTCAGTTACCGGCGCATCCAGCGCCGGCACGTCGTCGCCCGGCGACATAAATTTCCTGAACTCCCCATGCATGCGCAGCCACTAACTCGTACGCAGGCATCACGCTGCGTCATTTTGCGGCGCAGTTCGCTGACGAAATCGCAAGTCGCGTGCCGCGAAATTTTCCAATTACATGGCCAAAGGAGGTTCAGATGAGCAAGCTTCTAACGATGCTCGGCGCAGGTGTGCTGGCATTCTCGATGGGCGGCATTGCCGCCGCCGCCGACAACGCTGGCACCCAGCAGCAAAACCAGCCCCAGGCGCAGCAGGCACCGCAGGGCCAACCCGGTTCGGCCGAACAGCGCGAGCAGGAATATCTCGCTGCACTGAAGAAATGCGATTCTGTTGCGGCCGCAGGCAAGCAGAAATGCATCGACGCAGCCAAGAAGAAACACGGCCAGATGTAGCACCAAGGGTCCGGGTCGCTGGATCCGGCCTGGCAAGTGAATGACGGGCGCCTCGCGGCGCCCGTTGTTTTTTGAAAGTCCGTACGTGGAAAGGCGCCGGCCGGCGAGGCAATCCTTTTATCTTTCGTCCCGCCAATCCGTCTGCTGTCGCCCGCGGACAACACATTTTTGCAGAACCTGTTCACAGAATTTCTGCCTAACTCATACAGCATCTCGTAACCGAATTATTAACAATCGGCTCTATGTAGAGGAGGCGTAATGAATAAGCGATCTCTCTCGCTCCTGACGTCAGGCTTGGTGGCATTGGCATTGGGCGGCATCGCCTGGGCCGCTGACCAGAACCCGGGCACGCAGCCGGACGGGACGCAGCAGAATCCAGCCGCAAATCCGGCAGATGGCGGCACCGCTTCGCAGCGTGACGTCAGCAAGGAAAAAGACGCGTATTTCGCCGCGATAGCCCAGTGCGACGCCTTGAAGGGCGTGGCGGAACAGCAGCAATGCGTCGATTCCGTGCGCAAGCAATACGGCCAGATGTAGCAGCGGAGGGCGTCATGAAAGCGTTGCTGATAACAGGCGTGGCAGTGATGTCGGCGAGTTGGGGGGTCCATGCGGACCCAAAGCTCCAGGTCCAGGACGCGCAACTGGTGAAGCCAGCTCCGTGGTTTCTGAGCCAGCGGCGGTCGACCCCCGACACCAGCACCCCGGGCTCGACGGCGCCGGGAAATCCGGTCAACCGGCGGCCGGCCTACGTGTCGCAACAGGAGCAATACTATGCGGCGGAACTGCGACGCTGCGAGACCCTCGGCGTGGCCGCGGAAAGGCTCGCCTGCAAGAATTCCGTGCGCAATAAGTTTGGAGAAATGTAGGCCGCGCGGAAGAACGCCTGCGTGGAAGGCGTCGCGGGGACAAAACGGCGACGAGGCACTGGTTGCAAGGAGGTGAACATGTTGAATGGAATTGCGCTACGTATATTGGTCCTGCTGAGCGGCCTGCTGCTCGTCGGCATGGCAGGCGCGGACCAGATCCAGACGCAACCGCAAGCCGATCCGAAGGCTCCCGTTGTCGACAACACGCCCGATCCGACGCTTACCCCGCGTGACATCACGGAGCGCGAGCAGGAATACCTGTCCGCCCTGAAGGCATGCGAGCCGCTGTTGGAAGCGGAACGCCAGAATTGCATCAAGGCCGTACAGGGCAAGTACGGGTTGATGTGATCCCTTCCGCGCGCCCGGGAGAGCGTGCGGCGGAGCTACTTGGGACAGGGATAGGCTTCGCGCAACGCGTCCTCGATGAGGAGGGCGGCGGGCAGTTTGAGCTTGTCCTGGTGCGCCTGCAGGAACTGGACGAAGACGCGTGCCATCTGGCCGCGGCTGGTGGTGTCGGGCACGCACAAATGGCCGTAGATGTCCTCGAGCTTTTCGTCCCGGTGATGGAACGCATGGTAGGTTTCCGCGACGAAATGCCCGGCGGTGAAACCATCGATGAAGCCCGCGCAAATGCCCCGGTTGAAGTCCTTGACCGGGTCGGTGTTCAGGGATTGGCTGCAATGCTCGAGGATTTCCTCGCCCGTAAAGCCGCCGCGATACCAGGCGGCGGACGTATCGGCGTCAGGAGCTGCGAACACCAGCAGGCCCAACAGGGCCGACACCACGGTTCTCATTCGAGATTCCTCGGAGGAACGGGGCAAAAACGGAAAGGGGCAGGGCCTCCCTCCCGGCGAACTCACTATACCTTATTGGGCTCGGTCAATGACCTCGCGCTATGCGGCTCGCCGGCCTTTACCTCAAGCCGGTGCCGTACCCAGCTGATGTGCTCCCGCAGCACGTAGAGCTGGTCGGCAAAAGACAGAGGCGTCTTGATGTTGTTTACCGCTTCCTCGATCTCACCGAGCCGTTGCAGGATCTCCTCGTACTCCTGCGATGTCGGCGTGCCGAGCATGTCGCGCTCGATGCCCATCAGGGCGCCATACCACCGGTAGATGCGCGAACGCACCCGCCACCGATAAAGCGTCGGAACCAGCCTCGATGCGGGCACGATCAGCACCAGTAACGGCAGCAGGATGACGAGCATGCGGTCGACCAGGCTCGCCAGCCAGAACGGCAGCCGGCTGTACAGGAACTGCGTCCCCGATTTGTAGTAGCGCTCGGCGTCATCGCTGATCGGGAAATCGCGCTCCAGCGGCGCCGGAAATTCACCGGCGTCGCGGAACATGCCGGGACCGCCGTGCACCTCGCGGGCGGCGCTGATCAGCATATCGGACAGGGCGGGATGCAGGTCTTCGCGGGCCACCAGTTCCACGGTGGGGCCGATCAGGTACAGGTCCTCCGGCGGGAGATTCTGGCCAAGGTCTACGGCGCCTTTCGGCAGCGTCAGCTTCGACAGGAAATGCAGCCGGCGGGTATAACCGTCCGCCTGCTCGAAGTTCATTATCCGCAAGCCTCGTGCCCTGAGCAGACCCCGCATGACCGCCGGTGTCGCGGAATCCCCCATCAGGAAGGCCGCATCTGCCTTGCCTTCGGCCAGTGCCTTTGCCGCCTCTTCTCCGCCGATGTCTAGCAGGACTGTCGGCGCCGCATCGATGCCGTTGGCCTTCAGCAGCTTCATCGCCAGGAAGCGGGTGCCGCTTCCCTCCGGTCCGATGGCAAGGCGTTTGCCCCGCAGCAGCGACAGCCGGCCCACGCGGGCCTCCCCGCGATAAAACACAAGCAGGGGCTGGGTCTGGATGCTGCCGAGGGAACGCAGGCGCTCGGTATCGATGCCGTCCTTGAGGCCGCCTTGAACGAACCCGACATCCACCCTGAAAGCCGGATCGGCGAGGCGTTGCAGATTCTCGAGCGCGCCGTGCGATGTGAGAATCTGCACGCTGATGCCATTGCGTTCGATGATCTTCTTGTACTTCTGGGCATTGTTCTGGTACGAACTGCCTTCGGGGCCGGCAGTGAGGACGATGGTTTCGGGCGGCGCGGGTCGCACGAACTTGAACGCCAGCCACACGAGGACAAGGATCAGGATCAACACCGGCACACCCGTCGCCGCCAGGTCCCGCCAGGAAACCGCCACCAGCCGGGCCGGCAGGCGCAGCGGACCGTTCCGCAGTTTGCTGGTGCTTTTTTTCATGGTCTGATTTGCCCGGGACAGGCCGGCGCTACGCGCCCGCTTGCGCCATGGTACCGGCAAAATGCCCGGCCTCAGCCCAGGAGCTGGGCCGCGCCCTTTCCCTGCTGGATGAGCGGAACGTAATTGTCGAGCTCCGCGTTCGTTGCCTTGTCGGTCAGATCGATGGTCCTGCCGCGCTCGGCCGCAAGATAGCTTGCCATGACCAGGCGCTGGACTTCCAGTCCGTACTCCCAGGACAGCATGGCATTGCGGCCGGCGCTGAAGGCTTCATGCATATCGCGGTTTTCGTCCGTGTATCCATACAGGTCCGCCTCGTTGTACTGCACGGCCAGCAGCCCGCGGCTCGCGGTGGCCTTCTCGAGCGCGCTTTCCTGGTCGGCGATGGCCTCGGCCGCCACGTCGCCGATGAAAACGCTCAGCGGCGAAACCAGCGTATTGATCTCGAACGCATAGCCCGGGCCCATGCCGTCCATGAACAGCCGCAGGCCCTGCTTCTCGAACATCCAGGAATCGGTGAACTGCGATTTGACGATTTGCCGGGTTTCCGGATTGCGATAGGTGATCATGCCGGTCGCGAAGTCCTCGGCCGGTGTTTTCGAGTAGTCGACGCCGCGGTCCTTGAGCAGTTTCTCGCGCCATTTTTTCTGCCCCCACTTGAGCAGGCCGAGGTCGGCGCTCACCGAGAGTGGTTGCAGGAACAGCAGGTCCTTGTCGGGAGGCGTGAGCACATAACGGCCGACGGCGATGCTGTGGCAGCCCATGTCGAGCAGCACGCCGCCGCCCTGGCGGGTAGGGTCCCAGAACCAGGGTTCGTGCGGGCCGCCGTGTTCCTCGGCGGAACGGGTCAGCGTCAGGGGCCCCATCGACTGCGTCACGGGCCGCAGTTGCTCGCGCTGGCTGCGGATCGCCTTCATGAATATCTGGTTCTCGAAGTACGCGGTGAGCAGTTTCGCCTCGCGCGCCAGTTCGACCATGCGCCGGGCCTCTTTCATGTTGCGTGCGAGGGGTTTGTCGAGAATTACGCCCTTGACCCTGGCACCGGCTCTCACCGCGGCGGCGACTTCCTCCATTACCTCCAGGCGGCAGTAGTTGGGGACGTAAATCGCGAGCACATCCACTTGCTGCGCCAGTTCGGCGATGCTGCCGTGAATTCTTGCCTCGCCCAGCCGGTGCGAGCGGCAGAATTCCGCCAGCGCTTCGGCGCCGCGGCGCTTGAGAATGCCGGCGATCTCCAGTCCGCGCACCTGGTGGATCGCCACAGCCTGGAAGCGGGCGATGAATCCCGCGCCGATGAATCCCAGCTTCATGTCTCTCTCGCCGGATGGTTTTTGTAGATGCCTGTCCGTGCCTCGCAGTTTTACCTGGGCGGCAGGACCGCAGGCCCATGCTAACGCCGTCCCGCCCCGTGGCAAAGCGCGGGCCCCCGCGCGGACCTGTTTCCACCTGAAACAGGGCGGTTTTATGCTAGATCGAACCGTCCCTGCGCGCTATCCTTCCCCGCGGTGATGAATCGATCGTTGCCGCTTGCCGATTGAGCGGTAAGCTGAAACCAGAGCGTGATGCTGTCGGGGAGATGCGTGTGAAGGGACTGTCAAGGCCGCTTGCGCTGGCCGCGTTGTTGACGATGATGTCCGCGGCTGGCGCCGCCGGCGAGAAGGACGAGGATGGGCTCAAGCGGGATGCGGTAAACCGGCTCGTCGAGGCGCATGATGTTTCGCTGTCGGTGAACATCGGTCGCGTCTACGTCAAGCAGGCCGCGCTGACTGCCGCCCGGGATCTCCTGTACGAAAAGGGCCGGGCCGCCGGGCTCAATTCGAAGACCTGGAACCTCGATCATCCCGAATGGAAGGCCGCGGAAGACAAATTGATCGCGGGGACGGATGCATTGATCCAGCGCAAGGTTGCGAGCGGCGTCTGGGTGCAGGAAGCATGGTCCGAACAAGTGGCGGCCACGCTCAACGGCGAGGAAGCGGACGAGGTGGCGGTCCATTTTCGCACCGAGGGCGGCGAACTCCAGCGGCGGGTCATTGAGTGGTTCGTCGGCGAGCTGACGATGCAGACTTACACTTTCACCGACCGGCTCAAGTACGGCGTACCCGGCTCGGAGCGGGAAATGGAAGACTTGCGTAAAACTACTTACGAGGCGCGCAGCCATTTTCCGCCGATCTACGATCTCACCAAGCATCCCGACGCGGTGAAGTTCGCCAGCCGCGGTCCCGGCGTGGAATATTTCAAGATGATGGTGATGCAGGGCGTGCATGCCGTGCATGTGCACCTGGAAGCCGTCGCGGACGAAGCGCGCAATACCATCCGCTCCCGAGCCGCTCTGGCCGATCCGCATGTGGAGCAGGCGAAAGGGCGGTAATTGGCAGGCTCGGGATCATCTTTGCCAATCACTAATTATGGACGACAGCGAGGTATACCCGTAAGGGTGCACCAATCACCCATCACGCCGGACGCCGTCGGCGTCAGAAGCCAGCCTGCTTCAGCATGCCGGCCAGCGTACCTTCGCTATAACCGTCCATCCGCTGGTTGCCGACCAGGATGACCGGCACACCCCGGCCTCCCAATGCGCTGAATTCGCTGCGCCCCTGCGCGGAGTTTTCGACGTCGATTTCCTGGAAGGGCGTTCCGCGGGCCTGCAGGTAGGATTTTGCTTTTTTGCAGTACCCGCACCAGGTGGTGGTATAGAGCCTGATCTTTGCCGAGCTCGTTGCGGAACCGGGTTTGCCGACGGTCGATACGATCGCCGGCCCGCTGATGGAATTGACCTTCAGGTCAAGCTTCTTCGCTTTTTTTCCGGGCGGGGGGTTGTCGGTGTAGTGCACCTTGCCGTTGTCGTCGACCCATTTATACATGTCGGCGAACGGCGCGAGTGGCACGAGAACCAGTATTGCAAGGGCGGCGATGACGGCGTGCTTGAAAGTCATGTTGTCCTCGATGGCTTATCCCGTTCCTGGACGAATAACGGCCACGCCGGCCGCGATATTAGGGTCAGGCTGTTCAGGGCCGGCTCATCCTGCACGTCGTCGGCAGGGTGAAATCCCGCGCTTCGATGCGGGCATCCGCGCGAAAACCGAAACCGGTGTTTTCCCAGTCATGGACCACGCCCTTCGATCCCGCCCGTGCGAGCGTCGCGACGTAAAGCGGAACGAAGAGCTGATGGTCTTCGGCGCGCATCCACATCTCGCCGTTGTCGCCCTGCATGCGCATGCCTTCCAGTGCCCGGGCCACGGGTAGCGGATCAGCGGACTTTGCCTTCTCCATGGCTGCAGCCAGCATGCGCACAATGCTGCGGACGGACTGGAAGCTCCAGTCCTCGCCGTATTTTTTCTTGAACGCGTCCGCGAATGCCGGGTGACGCAGATCGGCGGCATCGCGCACGAAGGGCATCACGATCCGGAGCCGGTTCTCGCCGGCTTTGCCGATGGCCGTCGGCACGCCTTTCAGTCCTGTGCCAAGCAGGTAGAACTGCGCCCTGAGGCCGCTTTCCTCGCTGGCCTTGATGAGCAGCGTGAGGTCGGTTCCCCAGTTGCCGGTGACGACGGCATCGGCACCCGACGCGTTGATCTTGGTGACGTACGGCGCGAAATCCTTGATCTTGGCCAGCGGGTGCAGGTCGTCGCCGACGATCTCGATGTCGGGCCGTTTCCTGGCGAGCATTTCGCGCGCCGCCTTGCTGATGGCCTGGCCGAAGGCATAGTCCTGGTTGAACAGGTAGACGCGCTTGATGTCCTTGTGGCGGGCGATGTAGTCGGTGATGACTTCCAGCTTCATGTCCACGTTGGCATCGAAGCGGAAGTGCCAGAAGTTGCACTTTTCGTTGGTCAGCGCCGGGTCCTGCGCGGCGAAATTCATGTACAGCACGGAGGCGTCCGGATTGCGGCTGTTGTGCTTGGCCACTGCCTCGGAGAGCGCGTGCGCGACGTTCGATCCGGCACCTTGCGTCAGATAGCGGATGCCCGAGTCGGTGACCTGCTTGAGCAGCAGCACGCTTTCCTGCGGACTGGACTTG
>DASVNF010000175.1:0-11580 GCA_036384015.1 Burkholderiales bacterium | reverse complement strand
TTTCGAATGTGACTGAGAGGATCATGTCGCCGCCGCCCTGGTAGGGCCGCATCTTCTCCAGCAGCTTTGCCTTTCCGTAAAGGATACCGATGCCGGTGGGCCCGCACATCTTGTGGGCGGAAAACGCATAGAAGTCGCAATCCAGATCCTGCACGTCGACTTTCATGTGCGGCACCGCCTGGGCACCATCCACCAGCACCGGCACGCCATGGGAGTGCGCCGTCGCGATCATTTCCTTGACCGGATTGATCGTGCCGAGTGCGTTCGAAACGTGGGTAATGGCGACAAACTTCGTCCTGGCGCTGAACAATGCAGCGTACTCATCCAAAAGCAACTCGCCGGCGTCATTGCATGGAATCACGCGCAGTTTCGTCCCCTTTTCCTCGCAAAGCATCTGCCAGGGCACGATATTCGAGTGATGCTCGAGCTGGGACACGATGATCTCGTCACCCGCTTCGAGAAACGCGCGGCCGTACCCGTGCATCACGAGATTGATGGCGTCGGTGGTGCCGCGCGTATAGATGACCTCCCGCTCTTCGCCGGCATTGATGAAGCGCTGCACCTTGCGGCGCGCGCCTTCGTAGGCGAGGGTCGCCGTCTCCGAAAGATAGTGCACGCCGCGATGGATGTTGGCGTGCTCCGCTGTCTGGTAATGCACCAGGCGGTCGATGACTGCCTTGGGCATCTGGCTGCTTGCGGCGTTGTCCAGGAAGACCAGCGGCTTCCCGTTCACGCGCAGGCCGAGAATCGGAAAATCGGCGCGAATGCGCCCGACATCGTAGTCGCCGGCGGTACGTACCGCCTGCAGTGCGGATCCGGTCTGGGTCATGCTTGCCTGCTCTGGGTGGATTCGGATTGGGTTTGTTCAAGCACGTGCTGCTCGAGCTTGCCGACAACGGACCTGACGGGAATGCGCTCGATGATTTCCGCCGCGAACGCGTAAGTCAGGAGATTGCGGGCCACGGCGTCATCCAGGCCGCGGCTCTTCAGGTAGAACAGTTCGTCGGCCTCGATCTGGCCCACCGTCGCACCGTGGGCGCACTTGACGTCGTCGGCGAATATCTCGAGCTGGGGTTTGGCGTCGACCCTGGCCTTGTCCGAGAGCAGCAGACTGCGCGACTGCTGGCCTGAATCGGTCTGCTGCGCGCCTTCCCGCACCAGAATCTTGCCGTTGAACACGGCATGTGCCCCGCCGCCCACGATCGTCTTGTGCAGTTGCCGGCTTTTTCCGTGCGCATGGGCGTGATCGATGCTGCTGTGGGTATCGGCCAGCTGGCGGCCGCCGATCAGGGTCAAACCGTCCACCGAAAATTCAGTCCCTTCCCCGTCCTGCCCGATATTCAGGTTCTGGCGGGAAATGCGCGCACCGAGGGAAATCGTCCAACTGGAATAGTGACCGTCGCGGGCGACGCTCACGGCAGTTGTGGCGATATGGAACGCAGTTGGCGTTTCGCGCTGCAGCCTCACATGGGCAACCTGCGCATTTCCGGCGATGAAGACTTCGCTGACGGCATCGGTCAGATACGGGCCGTCGGCAAGCCCGATGAAATCCTCGACGACCGTGCATTCAGCGCCGGATTCGGCGACGACCAGAACGCGGGGATAGGACGCAATGTCCTTCTGTGTGGCAACGAAAAGCAGATGAATGGGTGCGGCAGCCTTGACGTCACGGGACACATGCACAGTTGCGCCGTCACCCAGGAACGCCGTATTGACGGCGACAAAAGCATCGTTCTCGAAAAGTGCCAGCTGGCTGAGACGGGATTCGGCCACGCTGCCCGTTCTGGCGCCCACATCAGCCAGATTGCCGACCGCCACGCCCTCCATGGGCGCGAACCTGGATAGCGACGGCGAATAGCGGCCGTCGACGAAGACCAGGCGGATTCCGGCTTCGGGAATGGCGTAGGGATCGAGCCGGGAGGCCTCGACCGTGCCCGGTACGGTTGCAGGCCGGAACGGCAGCTTGTAGAGCGGCGCGAGATCCGTGAAGCGCCACTCCTCATCGCGGGTCGTGGGGACCGTCAGCTCATTGGCGCGCTCAACCGCCCGCATGCGCAGCTTGTGCATCCATGCGCTTGACGCCGCCGGCAGGGCATCATGGCCTTGGAGCAGGCGGTCGAGATAGTCGTTGCGGATGGTGCTGCTCATGCGGAGCGGCTCACGCGGCCTCTTTCGCGACCCAATCGTAGCCGCGCGATTCCAGCTCCAGCGCCAGGGACTTGTCGCCGGTCTTGATGATGCGCCCGCCTTCCATCACATGGACGTAGTCGGGTTCGATGTAGTTGAGCAGGCGCTGGTAGTGCGTGACGAGCACGATTCCATCGTCGGCGGAATGCAGCTTGTTGATCCCGTTGGCGACAACGCGCAGGGCATCGATATCCAGGCCGGAATCGGTTTCATCGAGGATCGCCAGCTTCGGTTCGAGGAGCGCCATCTGCAAAATCTCGTTGCGCTTTTTCTCACCGCCCGAGAACCCGGCGTTGAGGCTGCGCTCGAGGAATGCGGGATCCATCTCCAGCAGCTTCATTTTCTCGCGCACGTAGTCGTCGAATTCGAGCGGATCCAGTTCTTCCCGGCCCCGAGCACCCTGGACCGTGTTGTAGATCAGGCGCAGGAAGGCGCTATTGCTGACGCCTGGAACTTCCATCGGGTACTGGAAGCCCAGGAACACGCCAGCCCGCGCCCGTTCCTCGGGGGACAGCTCGAGCAGGTTCCTGGCTTCGAACAGGACGTCTCCTCCGGTCACTTCATAGGAAGGATGGCCGGCCAGGACTTTCGCGAAGGTACTCTTGCCCGAGCCGTTCGGCCCCATGATGGCGTGCACTTCGCCGGCTTTCACCCGGAGGTTGATGCCCTTGAGGATGGCCCGCTCGCCGATCTTCGCGGCAAGATTGCGGACCTCCAGCAATTCCGGGGCGTTGTCCCTGATCATCCGACGCTTCCTTCCAGTTTGAGCCCGAGGAGCTTGGTCGCCTCGACCGCGAACTCCATCGGGAGATGCACGAATACGTCCTGCACGAAGCCGTTGATGATCATCGACACAGCCTCTTCGTTGGCGATGCCGCGGCTGGCGAAATAGAACAGCTGGTCCTCGCCGATCTTGGAGGTGGACGCCTCATGCTCCACTTTGGCGGTGCTGTTGGCGACCTGGATGTACGGGAAGGTATTGGCACCGCACTTGTCCCCGATCAGCATCGAATCGCACTGCGAGAAATTGCGCGCCCCTGCCGCCCTGGCGCCGATTTTCACCAGGCCGCGATAGCTGTTGTTCGAGAACCCCGCGGAAATCCCCTTCGAGATGATCTTGCTGCGGGTGTTCCTGCCGATGTGGACCATCTTGGTGCCGGTATCGGCCTGCTGGTGATGATTGGTCAACGCCACCGAGTAGAACTCGCCGGAAGAATTGTCGCCCTGCAAAATACAGGAGGGATACTTCCAGGTGATCGCCGAACCCGTCTCGACCTGGGTCCAGGAAATCTTCGAGTTAACGCCCTTGCACAGTCCGCGCTTGGTTACGAAATTGTAGATGCCGCCCTTGCCATTCTCGTCGCCCGCGTACCAGTTCTGCACGGTCGAATACTTTATTTCGGCGTTGTCGAGCGTGACCAGCTCGACGACCGCCGCGTGCAGCTGGTTGGTGTCGAACTTCGGCGCGGTGCAGCCCTCGAGGTACGAAACGTAGGCGTTGTCTTCCGCCACGATCAGCGTGCGTTCGAACTGGCCCGATTCCTGGGTGTTGATGCGGAAATAGGTCGACAGCTCCATCGGGCAGCGCACGCCCTTGGGGATGAAACAGAACGATCCGTCGGTGAACACCGCGGAATTGAGCGCGGCGTAAAAATTGTCGCCCGCCGGCACCACGCTGCCCAGGTACTTCTGCACCAGTTCCGGATGATCCTTCACCGCTTCCGAGAACGAGCAGAAGATCACGCCGACTTCGGCAAGCTTCTTCTTGTAGGTGGTGGCGACGGAAACGCTGTCGAAAATGACGTCAACCGCGACCCCGGCAAGCGCCGCGCGCTCGTTCATGGGCACGCCGAGCTTCTCGAAGGTGCGCAAAAGCTCCGGATCGACCTCGTCCATCGAAGCGAGCTTCTTCGGTTTGGGCGCGGAAAAATAGCTGATGCCCTGGAAATCGATTTTCGGATATTTGACGTTCGGCCATGTCGGTTCGGTCATGGTGAGCCAATGACGATAGGCTTTGAGCCGGAACTCGAGCAGCCACTCGGGTTCACCCTTCTTGGCGGAGATCAGCCGGATCACGTCCTCGCTGAGCCCCTTGGGGACGACGTCCGATTCGATGTCGGTCACAAAGCCGTGCTTGTACGGCTGGTTGACCAGGTTCTGGATGACTGCGCTCACGGGCTGCTCCGGTGCCTCAGGCCTCGGCGACGGTGAAACTCTCACCGCATCCGCACATCGCGGTCGCCTTGGGATTCGCAACCTTGAAGGTCTCGTTCAGGCCTTCGCGCACATAGTCGAGCGTGGAGCCGTCCAGGTACTCAAGGCTGCCCTTGTCCACCACGACGGTCACGTCCTGGGATTTGAACAGTTCATCGTTGGCGCCGACGTCCTTCGCGTAGTCGAAGGTGTAAGCCAGGCCGGAGCATCCGACCTTCTTCACCCCGAAGCGCAAGCCCACGCCGCCCTTCCTGGCCAGCGCATCGCGAATATGTTTTGCCGCTTTTTCCGTCACCGTGATTGCCATGTTTCTCGACCTCTCGTTGTCCGGCTCAGACCGCGACTGCGGCCATTCGCCGGAGTTTGGCCAGCGTTGCCGCCAGCGCCTGCAGAAATTCTCCGACTTCCCCGGCGGTATTGCCTGCTCCGAAGCTGATGCGCACCGCCCCGCGCGCCAGTTCCGGCGCCACGCCCATGGCCAGCAGCGTCGCACTGGGTTCCGTGCTGGTGCTGGAACAGGCCGCTCCGCTGGCCACCGCGAAACCCGCCTTGGCCAGCTCGATCACCAGCGTCTCGCCATCGATGTTCGGCATGGCGAAATAAGTGGTATTCGGCACGCGTTCCGCCTTGCCGCCGAATATCAACGCGCCTTGCGCCGCAAGGCCCTGCTCCATCTGCTCACGCAACGCCCCGGCGCGAACCCCGATCCCGGCAAGCCTGGAGGCCGCGAGCTCGCACGCGGCGCCAAATCCGACGATCGCGGGAACGTTCTCGGTTCCCGAGCGCAGCCCGCTCTCGTGTCCGCCGCCGTGGATGATCGGCCTCAATTCGAGCCGCTTGTCGACGATCAGCGCTCCCGCGCCTTTAGGCCCGTAAATCTTGTGCGCAGACAAGGTCATCGCATGCACGCCCAGCGCTTCGAAATCGACCGGGATCTTGCCCAGTGCCTGCACCGCATCGGTATGCATCCAGGCCTTCTGTCCCCGTACCATTTCCGCAATCCGCGCGACCGGCTGGATTACCCCGGTTTCGTTGTTGGCGAGCATCACCGAGACCAGCCCGGTCGGATCACGCAACGCGGCCTGCACGTCCGCCACGTCGACCCGGCCGTCCGCATTGACTGCCAGCTTGCGCAATTTCCAGCCCTGGCGAACCAGGTCCTGCGCAGGTTTGGCCACACAGGGATGTTCGATGCCGCTCACCGCCACCTGCGATGGCTTCAAATATGCCGCCGCGCCTCGAATAAACAAGTTGTTCGCCTCGGTGCCGCCTGAAACGAACACCACCTGCGCCGGCTGTACGTTCACCAGCTTCGAGACCTGTTCGCGCGCCTGATTCACGGCCCGGCGCGCGCGGGTGCCCCACTCATGCCGGCTGGATGCGTTGCCGTACTCGTCCTTGAGGTACGGCAACATGGCCGCCAGCACGCCCTCATCGAGGGGGGTGGTCGCGTTATGGTCGAAATAAACCTGCATTCCCTTCCTCAGGCCGTCGCCGGTTCCTTCGGTTTGCTGTTCTGACGGTTGTCATGCATTTGCAGCACCGCCACATCGCTGGATTTCTTCAACTGCTTCGATACCAGTTCCGACAGCGTCACCGCCCGCAGGTATTCGAAAATGTGCCGGTTAAGATCGGTCCACAAGTCATGGGTGATGCACTTCTGCTCGTCCTTGCAGTTTTCCTTGCCCCCGCATTGCGTGGCATCGATCGGCTCGTCCACCGCGGTAATGATGTCCGCAACCGATACCTCATCCGTCGGCTTGGCCAGGTTGTAACCCCCACCCGGGCCACGCACGCTGCTCACCAGTTCCCGCCGGCGCAGCTTTCCGAACAGCTGCTCAAGGTAGGACAGCGAAATCTTCTGGCGTTCGCTGATCTCCGAAAGCGTTACCGGGCTTTTCCCGTTATGCATCGCCAGATCGATCATGGCGGTGACAGCAAACCGTCCTTTGGTAGTAAGTCGCATGGGTCGCCCCTATAAAATGTGCACTTATTCAGCAGGTTAATAACCTACCATCCTGCTCAAGTATACCTAAATCCGACAAACTTAGTCAACAATCTTGTTGAGATAGACCGGATCGAACTTGTCTGCCGTGGCGCGGGCATCTTCGACCTTCACCCCCATCCGGGTGAGTTGCTCGAGGATGTAATCGATGCGCTTGTCCGATTCAACGCAATGGTCGATGAGTCCGTGCAGGGCGCTGACGACGGGATCGTTCATGCTCGCGCCGACGCCGTAAGCCGAGAAACCCATTTTCTCAGCCGACTGCTCGCGTGCGATCTTTGCTTCGTCGTCGAGGATGCGCGCCGGAATGCCGACAGCAGTGGCCCTCGCGGGAACGTCCTTCACGACGACCGCGTTCGATCCGACCTTCGCCCCGTCTCCGATGGTGACCGGACCCAGGATCTTCGCCCCTGCCCCAACCACTACGCCCCTGCCCAGCGTCGGATGGCGCTTGCCCTTGTTCCATGAAGTGCCTCCCAGGGTGACGCCGTGATACAGCGTGCAGTCGTCGCCGATCAGGGCCGTTTCGCCGATCACCACCCCCATGCCGTGATCGATGAAGAACCTCCGGCCGATGGTTGCGCCCGGATGGATCTCGATACCGGTCAGCCAACGCCCGATGTGCGATGTGAAGCGCGCCAACCATTTCAGCCCCCAGGTCCAGAAGCGATGCGAGAGCCGATGGAAAAGCAACGCGTGAAAACCCGGATAACAGGTCACCACTTCCCAGGTCGAACGAGCGGCCGGGTCGCGGTCGAAGACCACGCTGATCTCTTCCCTGATGCGGTTGAACATGGAAAAACCCTTTTATTACTGTGGCTTGGTAATTGCGACTATTTTACTCAAGTTTTGAGCGGATGGCGCTGAGAAAGCCACGGAGGATGTTTACCTCGGTTTTTTCGGTACGGGCGCGCGCAAACAGACGGCGCATGCGCTGCATCAGCCGCTTGGGCTCGGCGGGATCGAGAAATCCGGTGGAATAGAAAGTTTGTTCGAGCTGCCCGTAGAAACCCTCCATCTCCTCGTGGGTTGCCAGCTCCGCGCCCTCGCGCGAAGCGGCGTGCTGGGCAAACTCCGGCGCGCCGAGCGTAGCCATGCGCAGCTCGTACGCAAATACCTGCACCGCCTGCGCGAGGTTCAGCGACGAGTAATTATCATTGGTGGGAATGGTTCCGATCAGATGGCACTGGCTGACCTGGCGTGCTGTCAGGCCGGACCGTTCCGTGCCGAACACGAGGGCCACCTGTCCCGTCATCGCTTCTTGCGCGAGCCGGCTGCACGCTGCCCGGCAATCGAGCACTTCATGCGCCAGATCTCGATGACGCGCCGTTGCGGCGATCGCCAGCACCGTCCCTGCGAGCGCCTGGCCGAGATCGTCGCAAACCACTGCGCCATCCAGCAGATCATCTGCACCGGTTGCAAGCGCCCGGGCGTCGGGATGCGGAAACAATTTCGGTTGGACGAGCACCAGGCGCGACAGGCCCATGGTCTTGATCGCGCGCGCCGCGGCTCCGATGTTGCCGGGATGGCTGGTCTCGCAAAGCACGACACGCACGTTGTCGAGTGCGGCAGGGGTCATCATCGAATAGAATTGCGGCTTTCGTTCTTTACCAGCGCCCATCCACCATGCATCCGATGCTCAACATCGCGGTGAAAGCCGCACGTCGTGCCGGCACCATCATCAGCCGCGCTTCCGAAAACCTCGATGTCCTCACCATCAAGCACAAGAGCCTCAACGACCTGGTATCGGAAGTGGATCGCGCGTCGGAAGACGCGATCATCGAGATAATCCGGAGCGCTTATCCGGACCACGCGATTCTAGCAGAGGAAAGCGGCGCTTCCGGCGATTCGGAGCATGTCTGGATCATCGACCCGCTCGACGGCACGACCAATTTCCTACATGGTTTTCCGCAGTACTGCGTGTCCATCGGCATGCTGCACAAGGGCGTGCCCACCCACGGCGTCATCTACGATCCGACGCGAAACGACCTCTACACGGCGTCGCGGGGCCGTGGCGCCTTCCTCAACGACAAGCGCCTGCGGGTTTCGAAGCGCGACAAGCTCATCGACGGGTTGATCGGCACGGGATTCCCCTTCCGCATGTTCGAGCACCTGGATGCGTACAACGCCATGCTAAGGGAGATGATGACCAAGTGCGCGGGCGTCCGGCGCCCGGGCGCGGCCGCGCTGGATTTATGCGCTGTCGCCGCCGGCAGGTTCGACGGCTTCTGGGAAATCGGCCTGTCGCCCTGGGACATGGCGGCAGGCGTCCTGATGGTGACCGAAGCCGGCGGCCTCGTCAGCGACTTCGAAGGCAACGAGAAATTCATGGAAAAGGGCCAGATCGTGGCCGCAAGCCCCAAGATCTTCAGCCAGCTCCTGCAACTGATCCAGCCGCATGTCACCGCGAAAATGAAATCGGGCTGACACCGGTATTAATTCGCCGACCGTACGACGGCGCTCCGGTCAACAATTCACGACGCAACCGGGAAACCATCATGAAAACCCTTCTGCTGTTCGCTCTCGCGCTTTGTGGCGGCATGGCCGCGGCCCAGGACACGACCATAGTCCGTCTGCGCGGCGAGGTGCAGAGCTACGATGCGCCCAGGCTTGTCCTCAAGGAGCGCAGTGGCAAGATCATCGAAATGACTTTGCCCGAAGGTCTGCCCATCGCGGAAGTCATCCCGACCGACATCACCACCATCCAACCCGGTTCGTTCATCGGCACGGCGGCAATGCCACGCACTGACGGACAGCTGCAAGCGCTGGAGGTCGTCGTATTTCCTGAAGCGGCGCGCGGCTCGGGCGAAGGACATTACCCGTGGGACCTCAAACCGGACAGCACCATGACCAACGCCACGGTCGCGGACCTGGCGAGGTCGCCGCAAGGCCGCACGCTGACGCTGCGCTACAAGGATGGCGAAAAGAAGGTGATCGTTCCGGACGGCGTTCCCGTCGTCACCTTCAAGCCGGGCAATACCGGCCTCATCGTTCGCGGTGCAAAAGTGTTCATCGTCACCGAGATGACCGGCAACCTGTATGAACCACGGCGATTCCTGATCGGCCGCAACGGCTTTCAGCCGCCGATGTGAACGCCGCCGGGACGAACGCGGGGGAAACTGCAACTAGCTAGCGGTCAAATGGCTTCCATCCCGGCATGCAGTCTTCCAGGTCGCGGTCAGACTGCTTGTCCCGGTCATCGTGCGAATGGTGTGACGCCGTCGGCCGCATGAAATCCGCCATCCAGGCGTAGTGCTTGTAGGGGCTGACTCCGCAGGAGCCCTTGCGTCCCGAAGAGTCACTCCAGTCGATCGGTCCGCAGCAATCGTCGTCGGAGCGCTTGGACTTGCCAGAAGTATCCGCTGGCATGACGGGCAGCCAGTCCAGCATCGACACCGGTGGCGTGGGAATGCCGGGAACCGTGCCCGCCATGAATGCCACGTAATCCACCGTGCGATCGTTGCCGGTGCCGCCATCCAGGTTGTCCCTGCCTGGACCGCGAACCAGGATGTCGTTGCCGTTGCCGCCCTTGAGGACGTCGTCACCCTCGCCGCCCACCAGCACATCGTTGCCGTCATCGCCGAACAACGTATCCTTGCCTGCCCCGCCCAGGATCCAGTCGTTGCCCGCTTTGCCGCGCAGCACGTCGTTGCCATCGCCGCCCACCAGGTAGTCGGCATCCGCGCCGCCGCGCAAATCGTCGTTCCCGGCTTCGCCGCGCAATTCCAGCTGCGCCGCGCTTACCCCTGACCCGTCGATCGTATCGTTCCCGGCGCCACCTTCCACCAGAGTGGCGATAGTGAGATCCTTTAGCCAGATCTGGTCGTTGCCGCCATGCGCATCCACGTGGATTGCAGTGATCCCCGAATAGGCCCGGACCTCGTTGTTGATCTTCACCCGCACCAACCCATCGCGCTCGGAAATCTCGATCTGGTCATTGCAGTCCGTCCCGTGCAGGTTCAGCACCCGCCCGGGCGTTGCCACCTCGAGATCGAAGCTCTGCTCGGCCACGCCACCCTTGCCGTCATCGGCCCGCAGCACGAACCGGTAATCGCCCGCTTGCGTGGGCTTCCAGGAAACCAGTCCCGTCTTGCTGTCGATCGTGGCGTTCTGCGGCGCCTGGACCAGGCTGTAGGTCAGGACGTCGCCATCGGCATCGGTAGCGTTTGCCGCGTACGTGTAGGTCGCCGAGGGCGGTTGCGGCAAGCGCATGCCGGAGGTCTTCATGACGACGTCGTCGAAGTCCTGGTCGCCGCCGTTGCTCTGGTCTTCCCAGGCCAGCTTCAGCGCCCCGCTCGAGTCCGTGCTCGCGCGCAGGTGGTCGTAGCCGTCCGGGTTGGCCTCCGCCACCGAGAAGAACGCCAGGGGCCCGCAACCCAGCTGGTTGTCGGGATTGGACTTCCTCATGTGCGCGGTGGTGTCATCCTGGACCAGGTAGAAGGCGTACAGGCCGCCACCCACGAGCGTCAGCTCGGTCCTGGCCCCCGCCCCCTTGCCGCTGGCGAAGATCACCTGCGCGCGTCCGGCGGCGAGGGCCGCCTTGGCGTAGCCGTCGTCACCCGGGCGCAGGTTGCCGATGGAGCCATCCAGGTCGTCGATGCGGAAGATGCCCACTTCGTTGTCGTAGTCCGCCTTGCGGGCCGTCCAGTCGAACCGCACCTTCACGTTCTGGCCGGCCGTTCCCGTGACCTGGAACACGCTGTCGCTGTTCGCCCCCGTGGGCACGCCTTCGAGGATGAAGGTCGTATCCGGGGTGCTGGTGAACACGGGTGCATCGTTGACCGACTGCACGTTCAGCTGGACGTTGGCGACGCTCGATCCGCCCTGCCCGTCCAGTGCCTTGTAGGTGAAGGTGTCCGAACCGAAGTAATTGGCAAACGGGGTATACACGAACCCGCCATTCGTATTCAAAGACAAGCTGCCGTGCGACGGACCCGTCACCAGGCTCGCCGTCAGGGTATCCGCATCCACATCCGTGTCATTACTGAGCACCCCGGCAGCCGAGACCACCAGGCTGCCATCCTCGTTCACGGTGTACGCATCGGCATTGGCCACCGGATTGTCGTTCACGCCCCGGATTGCGAGGGTCACCGTGGCAACGTTGGAGTCGAGCGATCCGTCGCTGGCCTTGTAGCTGAAGCTGTCGCTGCCGGCATAGTTTGCAGCCGGCGCAT
>DASVNF010000174.1:0-9959 GCA_036384015.1 Burkholderiales bacterium | reverse complement strand
GTCCCAGTTCCAGCATCACGTAATTGGTGACATCGACGAGCGCGGAAATCGGGCGCTGCCCCGCCCGCTCCAGGCGTTGCTTCATCCAATCCGGCGTCGCTGCCCTGGCATCGACATTGCGGATCACGCGGCCGGTGAAGCGCCCGCAGCCTTGCGGATCGGAGATCTTCACCGGGAAACCGGCATTCCCCTGCTTCGGCACGGGGCTGGTCTCGGGCGTTTGCAGCGGCGCGCCGGTCAATGCGGAAACTTCACGCGCGATGCCGAGCACGGACAAGCAGTCTGCCCGGTTCGGCGTCAGCTTGAGCGTAAGCAGCTTGTCGTCAAGGGCCAGCAGATCGCGAACGTCACTGCCGGGCTGCGCGTCGTTCGCCAGTGCCAGCAGCCCGCTATGATCCTCGGAAAGGCCAAGTTCACGCGACGAGCACAGCATGCCGCGGCTCTCGACGCCGCGCATGCTTGCCGCCTTGATCTCGAAGGGCCTGTCCGCCGATTCACCGGGCAGCTTGGCCCCGACCAGAGCACAAGGCACTTTCATGCCGACGACGACGTTGGGCGCGCCGCATACGATGCTCAGGGGCGATCCCTGCCCGGCATCCACCTGGCAAACCGTGAGCCGGTCGGCATTGGGATGTTTTTCCGCGCCAAGGATCCTGCCGACCACCACGCCGGTGAAAGGCGGCGCAACACTCGCGATGTGCTCGACTTCAAGTCCCGACATGGTGAGCAGGTGCGCCAGGCGCTCCGTGTTCAGCCCCGGATCTACCAGGGTTCGCAACCATTTTTCCGAGAACTGCATCGTTCTGGTTTTCCCGTCGTCAGTTGAACTGCGCGAGGAAGCGCAGATCCCCGTCATAGAACAGACGCAGATCGTCGATTCCATAGCGCAGCATGGTCAGACGCTCGAGTCCGCTGCCGAAAGCGAAGCCGATATGGCGCTCGGGATCGAGGCCGAAATTGCGGACGACACTCGGATGCACCTGACCGGCGCCGGAGATCTCCAGCCAGCGGCCCTTCAGCGGTCCGCTGTCGAAGGCCATGTCGATTTCCGCGGAAGGTTCAGTGAAGGGAAAGAACGAAGGACGGAAGCGGACCTGCAAGTCGTCGGATTCGAAAAAGCGGCGCAGGAAATCGGTATACACGCCCTTGAGATCGGCGAAGCTGATGTTTTCGTCGATCCACAGGCCCTCGACCTGGTGGAACATCGGCGAATGCGTGGCGTCGTCGTCGACTCGATAAGTTCGCCCGGGCGCGATCACTTTGATCGGGGGCGTGTGCATGCGCGCGTAGCGCACCTGCATCGGGCTGGTGTGGGTGCGCAGCAGCAGCCCGCCCTCCACATAGAAAGTATCGTGCATTGAGCGCGCCGGATGATTTTCCGGCTGGTTCAATGCCGTGAAGTTATGCCAGTCTGTCTCGATTTCCGGACCGTCCGCGACGTCGAAGCCGATGGAATGAAAAATGTCCTCCACCCGCTGCCATGTGCGGATCACGGGATGAATGCCGCCGAGGACGCGTCCACGCCCCGGCAGCGTGACGTCGAGTGCTTCCTGTGCGAGCTGTGCCTCCAGCGAGCGGGATTGAATGGCTTCACGCCGGGCTGCCAGCAGGGCTTCAACCTGCACTTTTGCCTGATTGATGCGCGCCCCCTCGGCGGGCCGCTGGTCCGCGGGAAGCTTGCCAAGGCCCTTGAGCAACTCGGTCAGCACGCCGGTCTTGCCCAGATAGCGCGCCTTGGCCTGCTCGAGTTGGGCCCCCTCGGCTACGCCGTCGAACACCGACTTTGCTTCAGCAACGATGGATTCGAGATCCTGCATGTTCCGTTATGCGCTTTTACCTGCTTACGGGATAAAAAAAGGAGGCCCGCGAGCCTCCTTTTCCGACTGGCTTCCGAATCAGGCGCCGAGGCTGGCTTTTGCCTGACTCGCGATCCTTTCGAAAGCCGGCTTGTCGAACACGGCAATGTCCGCCAGCACCTTGCGATCGACCTCGATCGCCGCCTTTTTCATGCCGTTGATGAGCGTGCTATAGGTCATTCCGAAATCCCGGGCCGCGGCATTGATGCGCACGATCCACAGAGCGCGGAAATCCCGCTTCTTGTTGCGGCGATCGCGATATGCATACTGTCCGGCGCGCATGACCGCCTGCTTGGCGATCCTGTAGACATTGTTGCGGCGGCCGCGAAATCCCTTGGATTTCTCGAGAACCTTCTTGTGACGCGCATGGGCTGTTACACCACGTTTGACTCTTGGCATGGCCGGCTCCCTTACGCGTAAGGCAGCATCGCGCGGATGTGCCCTTGATCAGATGGGTTGACCGCAGTCGCGCCGCGCAGATGGCGTTTGCGCTTGGTCGACTTCTTGGTGAGGATGTGGCGCAGATTGGCCTGCGCACGCTTGAACTTCCCGTTGCCGCGGACTTTGAAACGCTTCGCGGCGCCGCTCTTTGACTTGAGCTTGGGCATTTTTCCCTACTCCTTCGTTTTAGCCTGACTCCAGGCGTCCCCGACGGGGCGCTTTGTTGCCTGGGAATCACTTGTTATGGGCGTTATGCCATCGGTTGAAGCCAACCGCGGCCCGCCCTGTTGCTTCCACGCACCGTCTTGCGGATTGCGCTTACTGCTTCTTCTTGGGGGACAGAACCATGATCATCTGCCGCCCTTCCATTTTCGGAAACTGCTCGACCACGCCGTGCTCGCCCAGGTCCGCCCTGACGCGTTCCAGGAGCTTGATGCCGAATTCCTGGTGGGCCATTTCCCGTCCGCGGAAACGCAGGGTGACTTTCGTCTTGTCGCCTTCACTGAGGAAACGGATCAGATTGCGCAGCTTGATCTGGTAATCACCCTCGTCCGTGCCCGGACGGAATTTGACTTCCTTGACCTGGATCTGCTTCTGCTTCAGCTTGGCTTCGTGCTTCTTCTTGGCCTCGCTGTACTTGAACTTGCCGAAATCCATCAGCCTGGCCACCGGTGGCTTGGCGGTCGGCGCAATTTCAACCAGATCGATCTCCAGTTCCTCGGCCATCGCATTCGCCTGCGCGGTGGCGACAACTCCAAGTGACTCACCCTTGATTCCGATGAGCCGGACCTCCGGCGCAGTGATCTCGGCGTTGATCCTTACATCCCTGTCCTGAGCGATAAGCAGGCCTCCATTAAAAAATTAAGCCGCACCATCCGTCAGGGGTAACTCGGATTTCAGCCGCTCGACAAAAGCAGTCTGCGACATTTGACCGAGATCACCACCTGCACGGGTTCGCACGGCAATCGCGTTTGCAGCGACCTCCTTGTCACCAACGATGACCTGGTAGGGTAGCTTCTGCAAACTATGTTCCCGAATTTTATAGGTAATTTTCTCGTTTCTCAAGTCCGCCACGGCGCGGAAGCCGGCCTGGCGCAGATTTTCCGCCACTTCCGCGGCATAGGCGGCCTGGTGTTCCGAGATATTCAGGACCACGACCTGCTCCGGCGCCAGCCACAAGGGCAGCGCGCCGGCGTAGTTTTCGATCAAAATCCCGATGAAACGCTCCATCGAGCCGAGAATGGCCCGGTGCAGCATCACCGGCAGCCTCCGGCCGTTGTCCTCGGCGATATATTCCGCCCCCAGCCTGGCCGGCAGGGCGAAATCCAGCTGCAGGGTGCCGCACTGCCAGACCCGGCCGATCGAATCCTTGAGCGAAAACTCGATTTTCGGGCCGTAAAAGGCGCCTTCGCCCGGATTTACATCCCATTTCAGGCCTTTAGCGTCCAGTGCGCTTTTTAACGCCGACTCCGCCCGATCCCAGGTCTCGTCGCTGCCGATGCGCTTCAACGGCCGCGTCGACAACTTGATCAGGATCTCGCTGAAGCCAAAATCCGCGTAAATCCCCTGCAGCAGGTCGATGAAATCCCCCGCCTCCCCCTGAACCTGGTCTTCGGTACAGAAGATATGAGCGTCGTCCTGGGTAAAGCCGCGCACGCGCATGATCCCGTGCAAAGCGCCGGAGGGCTCGTTGCGGTGGCAGGCGCCGAACTCCGCAAGACGCAACGGCAGATCCCGGTAACTCTTGATGCCCTGGTTGAAGATCTGCACGTGGCCGGGACAGTTCATCGGTTTGACGGCGTAATCGCGCTTTTCCGACTCCGTGGTAAACATCAGTTCGCGATAATTTTCCCAGTGACCCGAGCGCTCCCACAACGACCGGTCCATCACCTGCGGCGTGCGCACTTCCTGGTATCCGTGCGCTGATAGCGTCCGGCGCATGTATTGCTCCACCTGCTGCCAGATCGCCCAGCCTTTCGGATGCCAGAACACCATGCCCGGTGCCTCTTCCTGGACGTGGAACAGGTCGAGCTGTTTGCCGAGCTTGCGGTGGTCCCGTTTTTCCGCTTCCTCGATCCGGAACAGGTAGGCATCGAGATCCTCTTTTTTCGCCCAGGCGGTGCCGTATACCCGCTGCAGCATTTCGTTCTTCGAATCGCCGCGCCAGTATGCGCCGGCCACTTTCAGCAGCTTGAAGACCTTCAGCCGGCCGGTCGACGGCACATGGGGTCCGCGGCACAGGTCGGTGAAATCGCCCTGCGAATAAAGCGAGATCGGCTCGTCGCCGGGAATCGCCTCAATGATCTTCGCCTTGTAGACCTCGCCCAGCTTCATGAAAAAGTCGACCGCCCTGGCGCGGTCCCACACATGGCGTTCGACCTTGATGTTGCGCCTGGCGATTTCCCCCATGCGTTTTTCGATCGCCGCCAGGTCGTCCGGCGTGAACGGGCGCTTGTAGGAAAAATCGTAGTAGAAGCCGTCCTCGATCACCGGGCCGATGGTCACCTGGGCATCGGGATAGAGCTCCTTGACGGCGTGGGCCAGCAGGTGCGCGGTCGAATGGCGCAGCATGTCGAGCCCGGCCGGATCCTTTTCGGTCACAATCGTGACGTCGGCGTCGTGATCGATCGAATAGGATGTGTCGACCAGCTTGCCGTCGACCTTGCCCGCGAGCGCGGCCTTGGCGAGTCCCGCGCCGATCGACGCGGCAACTTCGGCGACCGTCACCGGTTTGTCGAAGGGTTTCTGCGTTCCGTCTGGCAATCGAATGTTCGGCATGCGGGGGCTTGATTCAAAAAAAAAGTGCGGTCGAACCGCACTTTTTCTCAACCAATGGAAAGGGGTTCAGTTGCGAAGCTGCAGCGCCGCCGTGCAAGTTCGGAAATCCATTTTTCGCCTTTCCCACGGGGATCTACAGGGAAGCTGGTAGGCGCGATTGGACTCGAACCAACGACCCCCACCATGTCAAGGTGATGCTCTAACCAGCTGAGCTACGCGCCTACGGAACGGCGGATTCTAGCGGAAACCCCAGCCGGGTACAAACCCCCGCGGGTTTTTTGTCGTAGCCCCCGGCTGTCAGCGGCGGCGCGCCGACTCCACTCCCGGAATATCCCGGATCAGCGCCAGGAGGCGCTGGAGTTGGGTCTGATCCCCGACCTCCAGCGTGAACGCCATGCGCGCATTCAGGTCGTGACTGTACGACGTACTGGAAGCAACCCGCACCTTCTCGCGCGTGAAAATATCGAGGATGTCGCGCATCAGGGCGGGATGGCTGCCCGCGACGATCTCGACGTCCACCGGGAAACGCGATTCACCGGTCCTGCCCCAGTCCGCGGCGATCAGGCGTTCGGCAGGCAGGCGCCCCACATTGGCGCAATCCTGGCGATGCACTGTCACGCCGCGTCCCCGCGTCACGAAGCCGACGATCGGATCGGGCGGGACGGGCTTGCAGCAGCGCGCCAGCACGGTAAGGAGCTTGTCCACGCCGACGAGCAGGACGCCGCTCGCCACTGCCGGCTGTCGCGCAGCGGTTGCCGGAGGCGCAGCAGTCCCCGGCTCCGTAGCGGGCTCTTCCAGACCCACGCCGATATGTATCTGTCGCGGCGTGACCTCGCCGCGACCGAGCGCCGCGAATAGTTCCTCCACCTTGCCGAAATTCATTTGCTCCGCGAGCTGGTCGAGGTTCTGGCTGGTCCTGCCGAGTCGCTGCAATTCCTTTTCAAGCGCGGCACGGCCGCCGGCGATGGCTTCGCTGAGCTGCTGGCTGTTGAACCATTGCCTGACCTTGGCGCGGGCGCGATTGCTCTTGATGAAACCGAGCGCGGGATTGAGCCAGTCGCGGGAAGGCCCGCCCTCCTTCGCCGAAATGATTTCAACCCGCTGGCCATTCGACAGGACGTAGGTCAGCGGCACGATCTGGCCGTTTACCTTTGCGCCGCGGCAGCGGTGTCCGAGCTCGGAATGCAGGTGATAGGCGAAATCCACCGGCGTCGATCCGCGCGGCAGGTCGACCACCCGTCCCTGCGGCGTCACTACATAAACGCTGTCCTGGAACAGTTCGGTCTTGAAGAACTCGGCGACTTCGCCGGCGTCGGCAAGCTCGTCGCGCCAGTCCAGCACCCGCCGCAACCAGGAGATTTTCTGGTCGAAGACGGCGTCGCCGCGAACCGCCTCCTTGTAGCGCCAGTGCGCCGCGACGCCCAGTTCCGCATGCTGATGCATGTCCTCGGTGCGGATCTGCACTTCCAGGACCTTGTCCTCCGGACCGACCACCGCCGTATGCAGGGATCGGTAGTCGTTGGCCTTTGGCTTGGCGATATAGTCGTCGAACTCGTGCGGAATCGGGGTCCACAGGTTGTGCACCAGTCCCAGCACCGCGTAGCAGTCCTTGATGTCTTTCACCAGCACCCGGACGGCGCGGACGTCGAACAGATCCTCCAGCCCGACCCCCTTGCGCTGCATCTTGCGCCAGATGCTGTAGATGTGTTTCGGACGTCCGGTGACTTCAGCGCCTACGCCGGCGCGGGCAAGTTCCTCGCGCAGGATGCGCATGACTTCGGCCAGGTAGGATTCCCGGTTGACCCGCTTCTCGTCCAGTTGTCGCGCCAGGCTCTTGTAGGTCTGCGGCTCGGTGCACCGGAACGCGAGGTCTTCGAGTTCCCATTTGAACTGCCACACGCCGAGCCGGTTCGCCAGTGGAGCGAACAGATCCAGCGCATCGCGAGCGGCCTCCCTGCGATCGCCCTCGGCCCCATTCGCGGCGAGCTCGCGCATGCATTGCAGCTGATCGGCAAGCTTGATGAGGACCACCCGCACGTCCTGAACCATCGCCAGCAGCATCTTGCGCAGGGATTCCAGCTGGGCCGTGCGATCGGCGTGTTTCCCCCCGGTCTGCTCGACCCGGCCCCGCAGCACCTGGATCTGCGCCATGCTCAGCACGCCATCCACGAGGGCGAGCACCTGCCCCCCGAAAGCCGTCTCGAATTTTTCGCGTTCGGCACGCGAGCCCACGGGGGCGCCCAGCAGCAATATCGCCGCGATGGCATCGCCGTCCACGCGCAGTCCGGCGAGCACGCCCGCAGCGCCGCGCACATGCTCGGTCAACAAGGCACCATCGGAATGGGTCCGACCGGCATAGTTTTCCTGCGCCCAGGCATCGGCGCGGGCGACCACCTCCCGCTCCGCCGGGGACAGGCGCGACGTCAGAGCTTCCAGCCAGCCGGAGGCCTCGACATCCCGCGTAGTTTCCCTGACCTTCACCATTCAATTCGTCCGTAGATCGCCTTGGCGATCGCGCCAGTAACGCCGTTCCATTTCACGCCAGTTTTGCACAAGGACGCCTTCCGCCGTCATTTTCACGGATACCGCGCCAGCCATGTCCGTCCGCAGCATGTTCACGCCGCGGCGGCGGTACTCCGCCACCACCGCGGGATGCGGATGGCCAAAGCGGTTGCGATACCCCATCGCGAAAATGGCCAGCCGCGGCGAAACTGCGCCAACAAACTCTGGGGTGGAAGAAGTGCGGCTGCCGTGGTGGGGAACTACCAGCACATCCGTGGACAGATCGGCGCCGCGGCTGCGCAGCAAGGCACGCTCGCCTGCGCGCTCGATGTCCGCCGGCAACAGCACGCTTCCATGCGGCGAGACGATCCTGAGAACGCAACTGCGATCATTGTCCTTGCGCTGGTCGTCATTATAGCTGGCCGCATCCGGGTAAAGAATTTCAAAGCGCACGCCGTCCCAGTCCCAGTGCTGGCCTTCCGCGCACCGCCGGCTCCCCCGCCCGGCCGCCCTGCTGATCGGATGCAAGGGCGATAGCGACGATGCAAACCAATCGACGGGCATGGCGCGCAAAACGGACAAGGCGCCGCCGCTGTGGTCCAGGTCTCCATGGCTCACGATCAAACCGTCCAGCCGCCTTACGCCCGCGGCCCGCATATACGGTACGACGATCCGCTCGCCGGCATCGATGTCGTCGGAATACGCCGGCCCCGTGTCATAGAGCACGGCATGTCCGCTGGTGCGCGCAACCACCGCAAGGCCCTGCCCGACATCGAGCACCGTAAGCCAGAGTTCTCCCGGCCGGGGCGCGGCCGGCGTGGCCAGGAACAGCGGCAGAAACAACAAGGCGCCCACCCAGCGCGCCGGCATTCCCTTCGGGAGCAGAATCCACAGCGCTCCGACGCCCGCAAGGAGCATCGCCCAGTCAGGCGGCGCGTGCTGCTGCCAGACTGCTTCCGGCAACGCATTCAACCACTGCAGATACGCCATGCAGAGCGTCATCACCGAATGCGCGCCGAGCGCAATCAAATCGAATGGGATGGCTGCCGCGAGCAAGGAAAAGGGAACCACTACGAGGCTAACCAGCGGGATGGCCACCGCGTTGGCCAGGGGCGAAATGAGGGATACCTGCTGGAACATTGCCAGCAGCAGGGGAATCAGGGCGAGCGTTACCGCCCACTGGGTGCGCATCCATGCGTCGAGCCAATTCGCGCGCCCGAGGCGTCCGCCGCCCGCCAGCATGATGACGGCGACGGCGCCGAACGAAAGCCAGAACCCTGGAGAATTAACTGCCATCGGATCGACGGCGACCGTCACCGCGGCAGCGGCCGCCAACACCGCCAGCGGCCGCATCGCCCAACCCAGCCACAAGGCGACGGCTACCACCGCCAGCATGCAGACGGTGCGTTGTGCCGGCACAGCGAATCCCGTGAGGGCGGCATAGCCGGCTGCCGCAAGAAATCCGGCAACAGCGGCTGCTCGCAACGCCGGCAGCCGCGTGGCCAGCGCGCTGGATCGGCGCCATACGCGCAATACCAGCACGAATGCGAGGCTTGCCACCATGGTGATGTGCAGCCCCGAGATGCTCATCAGGTGATTGACGCCGGTGCGCGTGAATACCTGCCACTGGGCAGGGGGTATCGCGCGCTGGTCGCCGATGACCAATGCGACGATGACCCCGGCGTACGGCCGGTCGGCCAGTGCGGCCAGCAGCTCCGTCCGGATCGATTCCCGCAGCCGTTCGAGCCAATACCCGGGCCGGTGGACGACCGGTGAAAGCAGTTGCGGCTCCGACTTCGCAACCACGTAACCCGTTGCGCGGATGCCCCGCTCCAGCATCCAGGCCTCAAAATCGAAGCCGTCCGGATTCGCCGTGCCATGCGGTCGGCGCAGCCGCGCAACCAGGCGCCAGCGTTGCCCGGGACGCAGATCCGGCGCCGCTTCGCCCCTGTCGTCGTGATACCAGACCAGGGAAAGGTGCCCGGGAACGATGGCGCCGAGCGAATAGACCTGTTCGACGTCGAACCGGAAGCGCACGCCGCGTTCCGACGGCTGCGTCATTTCGGCCACCACGCCGCGCAGTTCGACATCGCGGCCTTCCCATGCCCGGTCCAGCGCGTCGCCGAGTTTCCAGCTGGCTGTTGCCGCCGACCAGAAAAATCCCGCCAACCCCCAGCACAGGATCACCGACAGGCGCGCAAGCAGGCCCATTCCGGCACCGCCGCGCTTCGCTGCCCACCAGGCGAGCATCGCCAACGGAACCAATGCCATGGCGCCGGTCAAACCGGGAAGCAGCGCTTGCTGCTGCAACCCCCACGCCCCGAGAACAAAAGCAGCCGCATCAAGGATCATGGAAGCCGCCACCGGTTCCGGTACAATCAG
>DASVNF010000173.1:0-20712 GCA_036384015.1 Burkholderiales bacterium | reverse complement strand
AGGCGTAGTCCTGGTTGAACAGATAGACCTTTTTTATGCGCGGCTGTCCGGCCAGGTAAGCAGTCAGCGCCGCCACGCGCATGTCGGTGTTGGGGTCGAAACGGAAATGCCAGAAATGGCATTTTTCGTTGGTGAGCGCGGGATCCAGGGCGCCGTAATTCAGGAAGAGGGCGGGACGTTGCGGATTGCGGGCGTTGTGTTTGGCGATGGCTTCGCTGATTGCGATGCCAACGCTGGAGCCCAGGCCCTGGGTGTAGTAAACGATGCCCTTGTCGAGGCCGTTTTTTAGCGCGATGAGTCCCTCGTGCGGACTCAGCTTGCTGTCGAAATCCACGGCCTCGAACTTCCTGCCGCCAAGGACGCCGCCAGCCGCGTTCAGTTCGTCAACCGCGGCGTGCAGGTGGTGCGACACATATTCCCCCTGTACCGCCATCGGGCCGCTGAGCGCTTCGATGAGCCCGATGCGGATGGGGTCTTCAGCGGCCATCGCCTCCGTGCTGATGAAGGCGAGTATCAGGAATGCTTGTCCGACTTTGAAATGCATGCTTATTTTCCATGAGGCAGGATCAGGCCGTATTCTGCGGGATCGCAATCCTCGCGGCAAACTGCGGACCCGTTATTTGGCGGATTCGTAGGAAACCAGTTCATAGATTTCATTCCGGACAATGCAGCTATCGCCGATTTGGTCACGATATTCATCCTTCGGGCGAATACCGGAACGTGCATTTGATGGCGAAGGCGAAATTGTGTTGAACGATGCTTTCGGAGCGGCTTTCCACCTTCCAGCGTTGAATTCACCTGCGGTTACGCGCACCCGCTCCCGTCCAACCACTGCCGATATCGCTGACGCAATTGCGCCGGTCGGGCGGCCATCAGTCCCTCCCGAAAAATGCATAAAACCAAAGGTCGGCGTGCGAGTGTCTCATGAGCCGAAGCCGTCCATCACCGCAACATCCAGCAACTGCGGCCCGTCGCCGCCGATGCATTCCCGCAGCGCGGAGGCGATGTCTTTGGGATGGGCAATGCGCCGCGCCGGCACGCCTAGCGATTGCGCGAGCGCGACAAAGTCGATCTCGGGATCACGCATGTCCATGCCGATGAACTTCTCGGTCTTGCGCATCGACACCAGCCGTTCCTTGAGGATGCGGTAGCTGCGGTTGTTGGGAATCACATAAGTAATCGGCAGCTTGAGGTGGGCTGCGGTCCACAGCGCCTGGATGCTGTACATCGCGCTGCCGTCGCCGACGATGGCCACGATCGGACGGTCCGGCAGGGCAAGGCTGATGCCGACCGCGCCGGCCATGGCGAAGCCGATGCCGCCGCTGGCGAGGCCGTAGAAGCCTTGCGAGTCGCGGAAGCGCAGGAAATTCTGCAGGGAGAAAGTCGAGGTCAGGCCCTCTTCGACCACCACCGCATCCCGGGGAATGGCGTCGGAGATGTGCATCATCAGCACGCGCGGGTCCATCGGCGCCTTGCCGCCCGCTGCCAGGGCTTCCGCGGCGAAGCGCTCGCGTTTCGCCGTCCAGTTGTTCTTGGCGATGTCCTTCAATCGCTGTCCGACCTGCCCCGCGCGCCCGGCGCTCATGCGGCGCTTGAGTACCGGAATCAGTGCCCGCAAGGTTTCCTTGACGTCGGCGTTGATGGCAATTTCTGCCGGGTAGTTCTTGCCGAGTTCCCAATCCCGCTCGGCGATCTGGATGACCGGCATGCCGTCAGGCAGCGCGTCTATGCTGCTATGGACCGACATGCGCAGCACATCGGCGCCAAGGAACACGGCGAGGTCGTAAGGTTGCAGTGCCGCGCGCACCTGTGACTGGTTGCGGGTGAGCGCACCCAGAAACGCCGGATGTTCCGAAAGGAAATGCGCGGCGTAGGGCACGGTCTGCTGGAATGCCGGCGCACCGAGGGTTTCCGCCAGCTCGGCCGCTTCCTTCAGTGCATCGCGCGTCGCAAGTTCGTGGCCGCCGATGAGAACGGGATTCTGTGCCGCGAGCAGGCGATCCGCGAGGCGCTCGAGCGCGGCATCCGACGGACGCACCGAGGCATCCACGTGCGTGGGCTTGCCAAGGTCGAGCGGTGCCTCGTCATCGAGGATGTCGCCCGGAAGGCTGATGAATACCGGGCCGGTCGGCGGCGTCATCGCCACCTTCGCGGCACGCCGCACGATGCGCGGCAGGTCCTGCACCCGGGTGACTTCGATCGCCCATTTCACCAGGGGTTGCGCGATCGGCACCAGCGGATCGTAGAGCATGGGTTCCATCAGGCCGTGGCCCTGCTCCTGCTGGCCCGCGGTCAGGATCACCGGCGAGCCATAGAACTTTGCATTGAACAGCGAGCCCATCGCATTGCCCAGTCCCGGCGCGACATGCACGTTCGCGGCGGCGAGGCGCCCCGAGGCGCGGGCGTAGCCGTCGGCCATCGCCACCACCAGGGCTTCCTGGAGGCCGAGCACATACTTGATCTCGGGGTGGTGCGCCAGCGCATCCATGATCGGCAGCTCGGTCGTCCCCGGGTTGCCGAACATGTGGGTGATGCCTTCGGAAGACAGCAGCTTGAGAAAGGCGGCGCGTCCGCTGACGGAAGGCGCAAGAGGGGGGCGATCCATTGGCATGGTGGGAACCCGTTCGAGTTGCAGGAAAGTGGCGCTACCTTAACGCGAAAGCGCGCCAGCCGCCATTTTCCGGGCTGAGGCTCAGAGGCGCGCGGTGAGCAGGATGTTCGCGAAGGGCGTGCCCTGGCTCATGGGCTCGTGCTCGGTGCGGAAGCCGAACCGCCCGAGCAGATCGGTCCAGTCCCCGATCGTCCGGCAGAAAAACTGCGCCGAGATGCGGCCGCCCATGAGGACTGTGGAATGGTCGACGATGCGCGTGAGACTGAATCGCCAGCCGGCTTGCGAATCGGCGACGCGCAGCAGCATTTTTCCGCCGCCGCGCAGCGAATGCGCGATCTTGTCCAGCAGCGTGACCTGCTCGTCGTCGTTCAGGTAGTGGAGCACGTCGAACAGCACCACGACGTCGGCGTCGGGAAGCTCGGCATTGCGCAGATCGGCTGTCTGGATGGAAACATTCGCGCCAAGGGCCTTCCGCGCCCATTTTGCGCTGGTGGCATCTTTTTCGATGCCCAGCAATTGCGACGGCTTGGGCGGTGCAGGCCACCCCTGCGGCCACTTGCCGGCCTGATGCTGACGGCGCGCGGCGAGGAGCAACGCAGCCAGCAGGCTCTGGCCACAGCCGAGATCGAGGACCCGTGCACCGTCGGGGATCGAGTCGGCGCGGAGCATGGCCAGGAATATCGGATCGATGCTGAGCTTGCTGCGCGCGAAGAAATACGGATAGGGCCCTCCGCGCAGGTAGGGGCGGGCGGCCGCTTTGAGCAGGCTACGGACTTCGGGTTCCATCAACGCATCGCCATCGGCAGGGAGACGGGTTTGAGGCCCGCCGCTGCGATATTCTGCAACAGCAGCGGCAGGACTTCCAGAACCGGCGGATCGACCAGTCTCATGCGCCGGTCGTGGAGCAGCAGGATGTCGCCAGCCGCCAGGTCGCGGGTGAGCCGCCGCAGCACTGCCTGCGGATTCTTCGCGACCGTGTCGAAGCCGCGCCGCGTCCAGGAAATGTAGGTCAGACCGAGCTTTGCCATCACCGGATCCAGGAAGGGATTGCGGATTCCCATCGGTGAGCGGAAGAATGCCGGCGAACGTCCGGTGACCGCTGTTATCACCGTCTGCGCCGCCGTGATTTCTCCGCGCAGGCTGCGGAGGCCGAGGAAGCCGAAGAAGCCCGAATGCCGATGGCTGTGGTTCTCCACGCTGTGCCCGCGGCGCACGATCTCCCGGACGATATCCGGGTGCGCGGCAATCCTCCGGCCGACGCAGAAAAAGCTGGCCTTGGCCTGATAACGATCCAGCAGTTCGAGCACTTGCGGCGTGATCTCGGGATCGGGGCCGTCGTCGAAGGTCAGGGCGATTTCGCCGCGGCGTGCGGCCGCTTCCGGCAGGCGCAGCATGTTCGGCCCGAGCATGCGGCTTTTCGGCCACATGCCGATCAGCCCGAGAACCACGTGATTGGCCACGATCGCCGCCAGCGCCCACAGCCACAAATGCGGGCGCATGACGGCGGCCGCGAGGCAGGCCAGATGAAAAACGAAGGAAAGCCGGATCGCAATGCCCGGTTGCCAGGGCCGCGCCGCGTGGGCCGCGGCGGGCGGGATCATGGGGTCGGCTTGCCCCACGAATCGCGCAACGTCACCGAACGGTTGAAAACCGGGGCACCCGGCTTCGAGTCCTTCACGTCGGCGATGAAGTAACCGTGGCGTTCGAACTGGAAAAGCGCCTCCGGCCTGGCGTTCTCCAGCGACGGCTCGCAATAAGCCGTTATGGTCTGGCGCGCCTTCGGATTGAGGTCGGCAAGGAAATCCCGTTCGGCGCCGGGATGCGGCACGGCAAACAAGCGGTCGTAGAGCCGGATTTCCGCCTTGCAGGCGTGTTTTGCCGAGAGCCAGTGAATGTTGCCCTTGACCTTGTAGTTGTCAGCACCCGGCGTGCCGGACTTGGAGTCGGCAAACATTTCGCAGTGGACGGCCGTGACGTTGCCGGCCGCATCCTTGTCGGCGCCGATGCACTTCAATACGAAACCATAGCGCAGGCGCACCTGGTTGCCGGGAAACAGGCGGAAATAGCCCTTGGAGGGCACGTCCATGTAGTCCTCGCGCTCGATCCACAGTTCGCGCGAGAACGGCACGCTGCGCCTGCCCCAGTCCGGTTTTTGCGGATGGTTCGGGGCTTCGCACATTTCTTCCTGCCCCGCCGGATAGTTGTCGATCACCAGCTTGAGCGGATCGAGCACGGCAATGCGCCGCGGCGCGCGTTCGTTGAGGTCCTCGCGCATGCAATCTTCCAGCACGCCCATGTCGATCCAGGAATCGGCCTTCGAGACTCCGATGCGGTCGGCGAACAGGCGGAACCCTTCCGGCGTGAAGCCGCGCCGGCGCGCGCCAACCAGCGTCGGCATGCGCGGATCGTCCCAGCCGTCGACGTGCTTTTCCTCGACCAGCTGGATCAGCTTGCGCTTGGAGAGCACGACATAGGACAGATTCAGCCGGGCGAATTCATACTGCTGCGGCAACGGGTGTGCGAACACGCCGAACCCGGCCAGTTTTTCGAGCACCCAGTCGTAAAGCGGCCGGTGATCCTCGAACTCGAGCGTGCACAGGGAATGGGTGATGTTTTCCAGCGCATCCGAAATGCAATGCGTGTAGTCGTATAGCGGATAGACGCACCACTTGTCGCCGGTGCGGTGGTGGTGCGCATGGCGGATGCGGTAGATGACCGGATCGCGCATGTTGATATTGGGCGAGTTCATATCGATCTTCAGCCGCAGCACATGCGCGCCATCTGGGAACTCGCCGGCCTTCATGCGCCGGAACAGGTCGAGGTTTTCCTCGGTCGAGCGGTCGCGATGCGGGCTTGCCTTGCCCGCTTCGGTCAATGTGCCGCGGTACGCGCGCATCTCGTCGGCACTGAGGCTGTCGACGTAGGCGAGGTCATGCTCGATGAACATTTCCGCGAACCGGTAGAGCAGGTCGAAATAGTCCGACGCGTAGTAGAGGTGCGGTTCCCAGCTGAAGCCCAGCCACTTCACCGAATCGAGGATCGTGTCGACATATTCGGTGTCTTCCGTCACCGGGTTGGTATCGTCGAAGCGCATGTGGCAGCGGCCGCCATACAGCAACGCGGCGCCGAAGTTCAGGCAGATCGATTTGGCATGTCCGAAGTGCAGGTAACCGTTGGGCTCCGGCGGAAAACGCGTACGGATTTTCGCCGGGTCGGCCGAGGCGCCGGCGTGCGTCGATGCCGGACCCGGCTTCCCGCCCCAGGTGCGGGAGGCGTACTTTCCGCTTTCGAGGTCGGCCTCGATGATGTTGCGGATGAAATTGGTGACCTGGGCGTGGGAATGCGGCGCCGTGCCGTGACTGTTTGCTGGTTTGTTCACGCTGACTCTGGGAAACCGTGGATTTTGCAGGCCACAGTTTAATGCCTCCGCCCTCCGGCGGATACTGCGCTTGCTATTGCCGGGCCAGGAATTCCTCGAGCAGGGCATGGAATCGGTCGGTCGCTTCCAGGTGCGGGATATGGCCCACGCCTTCGAGGATCACGCCTTTTGCGTCAGGCATCGATTTCGCGGCCGCCGGAATCAGGACGGTGAAACGGCCCAGGCTCTCGCGGGCCTCGGGCGTGGCGCGATTGCGCCCGATGGCCGAGCGGTCCTGGTCGCCCGCGACCAGTAGCGTCCTGGCCTTGATCAGCGGCAGTTCGTAGATGACGGGTTGCTCAAAGGCCATCTGGTAGGTATGGGATGCGACGCGCGCCAGGCGGGGCGCCGCCGGACCGAGCGTCCAGCGCCAGGCGACATCCGCGAAAACCTGGTATTCCGGCTTCCATTCCACGAAGTAGCCGCGATAGAAGCGGTTGAGGCCTTCGCGAGTCATGCCGGCGGCCTCGCGCGCCAATTCGTCCTTGGTCGCGTAGGGCACATTAAGCCGGTAGTCCTCCAGGCCGATCGGCCCTTCCATGGCCAGAGCTTCCACGCGTTGCGGAAACATGAGCGCGTAGCGCATGGCGAACATGCTGCCCATCGAGTGCGCGACGAGTGTGACCTTGTCCACGCCAAGCTCGTCCAGCAGCCGGCGCGTGTGATCGGCGCCGCCGTGGAATGACAGCGCGACTTCGGGCTTGGAGGATTTGCCGAAACCGATCTGGTCCGGGATGACGACACGGTAGCCCTTGCCGCTGAGGAAGCGGATGGTATTTTCCCAGTAGTAGCCGCCGAAATTGCGGCCGTGAAACAGCACGGCGGTACGACCGTTTGGGGTTCCGGCAGGCGCGACATCCATGTAAGCCATCCGAACCTGCCGACCGTCCATGGCCAGGGGCAGGTGGCTGACTGCATAAGGATACGGAAAACCTTCCATTTCCGGACCGAGCGGCTCAAGCGCAGGCTCCTGCGCCGGCAGCGGCGCGGCAAATGCGAACACCGCGGCGGCAAGCAGTAGTTTTCCGAAGCTTTCCAGTGTCATGTCGTGTTCCCGGTTTCCAGTGGTGGTGAGAGTCCGGCGGGCTCGTCGAGGTTCCCGGCCGCCAATTTAACCCCGTTTTACAGATTCCGCCGTTTACCGGGGCGTAGTCCTTCACTCACAAAGGAACCGTCCATGATCCGCCGTAACCGTTCGATACCGCTGCCGCGCTTATCCACGCTGCCGATGCTGCTGGCTTTCGCCTTCTCTTCCGCTGCGATCGGCGACGACGGCGGCGGCCATGCCCTCACCATATATAGCACAGCCGGTCCGGGTGCCGTCTCTCCGGATGCCTATCGTTACGGCGGGGGCGGACACAATATTCCAGGCTACGCGACCGTGCGCCATGAACGCCAGATCCCGCTCGTTGCCGGCCGCAACACCGTGCGCTTCACCGATGTGGCGGGCCTCATCGATCCGACGACGGTTTCGTTCTCTTCGCTGACCGATGTCGCCGGCACTCGGGTGATCGAGCAGAATTTCCAGTTCGACCTGGTGAACACGGAAAAGCTCCTGGCGAAGTTCATCGATCGCAACATTGCCATCGAGCGGACGCTGGGTGACAGGATCGAGACCCTCGAAGGCACACTGTTGTCGACGCAGGGCGGCATCGTGATCCGCGAAGCGGACGGCTCCGTGCGCACGGTGCCCTACAATGCAGGCGTCCGGCTGCCCTCGCTGCCGGGCGGCCTCATCACCCGCCCCACCCTGGTGTGGGACGTGAATGCCGGCAAGGCGGGCGGGCACAAGACACGGGTTTCCTATCAGACCGGCGGGATCACCTGGTGGGCCGACTACAACCTGACGTTCTCCGAAGGGGCGAACGCCAATACCTGCAAGCTGGACGTGGGTGCCTGGGTCAGCATCCTCAACCAGTCGGGAGCCGGTTATCCGGATGCGAAAATCAAGCTGGTCGCAGGCGACGTGCATCGGGCGGACAATCTGGGTGCTGCCGCGCCGGCAATGGCAAAGCGTGCGATGTCCGACATGGCGCGCGAGGAAGTGGCGGGCTTCGCCGAGAAAAGCTTCTTCGAATATCACCTCTACACGCTGGGCCGGCCGAGCTCCCTGCCCGAGAATTCCACCAAGCAGATCGAACTGTTCCCGAAAGTCTCCAACGTGGCCTGCGAGAAAACGCTGGTTTATGCCGGCCAGGCCGGGCAGTGGTACGGCGGCGGCCTGATGACCGACCGCAGCTACGGCATCACCGGCAACAAGAAGGTCGATACTTATCTCTCGTTCAAGAATCGCGAAGAGAACGGCATGGGCGTGCCGCTGCCCTCCGGCCGGGTGCGCGTGTCCAAGCTGGACACCGCGGACGGCAGCCTCGAGTTCATCGGCGAAGACCGCATCGACCACACGCCGAAGAACGAAACCCTGCAGCTCAAGCTCGGCAGCGCCTTCGATGTCGTCGGCGAGCGCCGCCAGGTGGATTTCAAGGTGGACTCGAACCGCAACACCATGACCGAGGAAATCGAAGTCAAGATCCGCAACCGCAAAGACGAGCCGGTGACGGTGGTGGTGAAAGAGAACCTTTACCGCTGGACCAACTGGAAAATCACGCAGACCAACCAGCCTTACGAGAAACAGGATTCGCGGACCATCCACTATCCGGTGACTGTGGCGGCGGATTCGGAAGCGGTGGTGCGGTACACCGTGAGGTATACGTGGTGAGCGCTGTCGCTAGCCGGCCACGGGCCGGCGTTAGGAGCGTTGACGCAGATACCCTACGTGCCGTAGGACACGTCGGAGTACCCTTTTAGGGCGCGGAGGAAAGACTAGAGAGGACGCAGAGGAACAACTTGGCGAGGACGTGATGGTTGCTCTGTGTGCTTGTGGAGCCAGCGTTCCGGTCAGGGTGAAATCGGATATCAAGGTCATAAATCTCTGGCTGCATCAGCAGGACGAGGTACGAGCGGCACCCCTTATCTCTGAGTTATTTACCCGCAGAAGTCATCTGCTGATTCAGACATATGCCCATATGACGGTGATGGCGTGACCAAGTACCAATGGCCACACATTGCGTAGTTTGCTGTATGCGCAGGCGGCGACCAACCCAAAGGCAAACGCACTTGCGATTCCATGAGGCCCCTGTTCGGAGTGCGCTGCCGCGAACAGGATAGAAGTGACCAGAATATAGGCAATGGTTCCTCGCGGACCCGGGAAGCGGGTGGAAATGTACAACCAAGGCAAGGCCCTGAAAACCGCTTCCTCGACTACGGCAGCGGTAAGTGCAAAGTACAAAATGACCGAGCCTCTTGCAAGGTTCTGGCTTGGAATGCCTATGTTGAAGCTCGATGCGTATTGCCATAAGTGGCGCCAGGAAATGTTCAGTGCCATCCTGTAGGTAATCAGTAGCATCAGGGCCGTGATAAAAAACGCCAATAACTTTTTCGGAGTAGACCATCCGGCCGGAAAAGCGGCGAAACCGTAGTCTCTGGGCCAGATTCTTACAGACAACCCCAGAGCGATAGCGCAAATGGCAGGCAGCAAGATGCTCTGTGCAAAATCCGTCAGCCAAAACGCACTCACACTAAGGTTGTAGAGAGGCTCCTTCCAATAGGCATTCAGTAGCAATACGGCAACAGGCGGAAAAGTTGCCAGCAGAACGCGATTGGTTCGGACGAACGTCATTTGCCGTCACTGTCGAAAGGGTTCCTCAACACGGTCGCTCCGCAGCTTGAAGAAATGGAGGGTCGGTGGCCACGCATGCCGGACGAGCTAACGCTGGAAGATGAGCAGGAAGTATATTGCGTTGGACTAATGCTAGAGCTGGAAGAGGGAATTCATGAGTTTTTGGCAAACATGAAACTCGATACGCTGCCACTGCCGAAAAATGTGTTCTCGTGATAGAAGCGTGTGGCGACATCCTGTTCGGCGGCGCCGACGGCCACCATCAGTGGCAGTAGATGTTCTTCCCGCGGATGGGCCAATCGCGCCGAGGGGGCGGATTCCCAGGAGGCCAGAGCGGCAGTGCGTTGCGCGAAGTTCGGCCCCTCCAGAATTTGCTGAAGCCAGTCGTCGAACGCGGCCGAGGGTTCCTTCGCTTCCGGGCCAAGCATCCTGAGGTTGTGGTAACTCGAGCCGCTTCCGACGATGAGCACGCCTTCGTTGCGAAGCGTTGCCAGGGCGCGCCCGGTGGCGAGATGGTCTTGCGGATCGAGGCCGCGTTTGAGGGATAACTGGACAACCGGAACACCGGCATCCGGATAGATGACATGCATCGGCACGAATGCGCCGTGGTCGAAGCCGCGTGTTGCATCAAGATGCGAGGCAATGCCCGCGTTCTGGAGCAGAACGTGCACCCGCTCGGCGAGTTTCGGCGCGCCGGGCGCGGGGTACTGGATCCGATACGTGTTGGCGGGGAAATTGCTGTAGTCGTAGATCATTGACGGGCTGGAATGGCTCATGACGGCGAAGTCATCCTCCTCCCAGTGTGCCGATATCATCAGTACGGCTTGCGGCGTGACGCCCACGAGTTGAGGAAGCTGTTGCAATGCGGCTTCGAGTTTGCGGTGGGCGTCATACCGCGGGCCTTCCATCCAGGGCCAAGGTCCGCCGCCATGCGAGAGGTAGAAAGTGGGAAGGGCGGATGTGATCATTGGAAGTCCCTAGGGGTGTTCAGATCGAGCGTTGAGGCCAGCCAATCTCGCGCGCGTCGATCACAGTGGTTCACTCTGGCCTGGCGCCGGAGTCTTTCACGACTTTGCCCCACTTGGCGGTTTGCGCGCGCAGGAACGCCGTGAAATCCCGGGCGCTCCCTCCGCGTGGCTCGACACCTTGCGCGTGAAACAACTTCACGACGTCCGCGAGGCCGAGGATGCGGTTGATCTCCGCGTTGAGTTTGGCGACGACGGGGGCGGGTGTGCCGGCGGGGACGACGACACCGAACCAGACCGACACATCGAAGTCCTGCACGCCGGATTCGGCGACGGTGGGGACTTCGGGAAGGAAAGCCGAGCGCTCCCGGCTCGACACCGCCAGTGCGCGTAATTTTCCCGCCTTGACGTGCTGGATGACATTCGGGACGTTGTCGAACATCGCATCCACCTGGCCGCCGATGAGATCGGTGACCGCCGGCACGCTCCCTTTGTAGGGGACGTGAACCAGGTCTACGCCGGCAAGACTTTTGAACAATTCCATCGACAGGTGGTTCGAAGAACCGTTTCCCGCCGAGGCGTAGTTCAATCCGCCGGATTTTTTTTTCGCCAGACCCAGAAGGTCCCGGACCGAACGGACTGGCAGCGATGGATTGACGACCAGCAGGTTTGGCGTACCGGCGGCCAGGATCACCGGCACGAAGTCCCGGGCGGAATCATAGGGCAGCTTCTCGTAGAGCCCCGGGTTGACGGCAAAGGCGAACGAGACGATCAGCAACGTGTGGCCATCCGCGGGCGCCCTGGCAACGAGATTCGTGCCGATGGTCGTGCCTCCGCCCGGGCGATTGTCGACGACGGCCGGTTGCTTCCAGGCGTCGGTGAGCTTCTGGCCGAGGGTTCGCGCCAGCGTGTCGTTGAATCCGCCCGGCGGGTAGGGCACAACGATGCGGAGCGGTTTGCTCGGATAGCCTTCGGCAAATGCGAAGGGCGATGAGCCACAAAGGACACAGAGGAAAACAAAAACGCGGACGGAGTTGAAAAGACGTAGTCGCCGCACTGGCACCGGAAATTCCACGGGGTTGCCTGCCAGGATTGCCGATACGGGATGCCGAAATTTCATATCTCGACCGCTCCTGCGTTTTTCTTTCCTCTTTGGCTAGCTTTTCTTCGTTTTCCTTGCTTCGAGAAACTTGCGCATGGCTTCCTGCGGTTCGCCACTGGCGTAGGCTTCCTTCTGCGCAATCTTGGCCTCTTCCAGCGCGGCTTCGAATCCTGCCTGGGTGAGCTTGCGGAAGCGCTGTTTTGTCAGCCGCATCGCGGTCGGCGCGAGCTTGGACATGTCGCCAGCGAGCGCGAGGGCCTTGCTCAATACTTGTTCTCGTGGAACGAGGTGGTTGAGGATGCCGATCTCGTGCGCGGTCTTGCCTGAGATCAATTCCCCGGTGAGCGAAAGCTCGATATTTTTCGACAATCCAAGGTGCATGGTCATGAGGTAGGAGCCGACGATGCTGGCGAGTCCCGCCTTGATCTCCGGCTGGCCGAGCTTCATCTCCGGGTAGCCGATGCGCAAGTCGGCGCACAGACCGATCTGGAATCCCGCGCCGGCGGCAGTGCCGTTGAAGGCGACGATGCAGGGTTTGTCGAGATCGCGGACCGCGGCATACATCGCATGCTGGCGGGTGAGCCAGGCATCGATGTCGCCGACGCCGTATTTCGACGTCTCGTCGAGATCCTGGCCGGAGCAGAATGCGCGCTCACCGGCACCGGTAAGGACAATCGCGCGCACGGCGTCGTCCCGGTTCAGTTCACCCAGCAGCGTGACCAGGGTTTCGCGCATCTCGACGTTGATGGCGTTCAGGACTTCGGGCCGGTTGAGCACGACGATTGTGCTTGCGCCGCTGCGATCCAGGTTGATGCTGTTTGCCATGGCTAAATCCTTTCAGACGTAAGCAGGGCCTTCGATGACCGGATGCGCCGCGAGAAACTTCTCGTCGAGCTCGACGCCTATGCCCGGCGCCTCGAGCGGCGTGACGCAGCCGTCCTTTCCGGTCTTGTAGGGCGTCGTCACCAGTTCGTCGCGGAACAGGTTGTTCTTCGAGATGTCCGCTTCGAAGTAGCCGCCGTTCTCGATGGCGGCAAGGAAATGGATGCTCGCGGCCATGTTCAGGCCGGTCATCGACGTGTGCGGATGGATCGGCAGTTTCCAGCTCGACGCCATGGCGGCGATGCGCAAGGCCTCCGTAATGCCGCCGGTCTTGGACAAGTCCGGCTGCAATATCGTAATGGCGCCGTCTTCGATCACGCGATTGAATTCGAATCGGGTGTAGTGGTTCTCGCCGGCGGCGAGCGGCGTCCGGCCGTGTCGCGCCGCTTCCCTATAGGACAGATAGTCGTGCGCAGGGAAGGGTTCTTCGAGCCAGCCGACGTTGAGTTCGTCGAGGGCCGGCATCACCGCACGCACATCGGCGACGTCGTAGCCGGTGTTGGCGTCGGTCAGTATCACGAGATCGTCGCCAAAGGCTTTGCGCACGGCCGCGATGCGCTCGGCATCACGGGCGACGGTATCGCCGATGCGCAGCTTGACCGCCTTGTAACCGGCCTCGACATGGGGCCGCGCTTCGGCTACCAGGGTCTTGGGGTCCTGGTAGCCGAGCGAAACGCCGCCGGCATAGGCGGGCACCGGCTTGCTGCTGCCGCCCAGCAGTCTGTACAGCGGTTGTCCGATGGCCTTGCCGCGGATGTCCCAGAGCGCCATATCGATGCCGGACAAGGCGAGGCAGGCGCCGGCCCCCATTCCGTGGCTGGCCAGTTGCTTGTCGTAAACTTTTTTCCACACGCCGGTTATGTCATTGGCGTCCTGGCCGACCACCAGCAATCGCAACGTGGTGTTGACCAGGTGCGCCACCGCGCCCGGGCAGCGGCCGTGATGCGCCTCGCCCCATCCGGTGATGCCGTCTTCTGTCGAAACCTTGACGATCACCGCATCGCGTTTGACAGTCCGGCCGATGCCGAGCGTCACGGCGTTTTTCGGGTCCACCGGGAACGATGTCGGATATGCGCGGACTTCCGTGATTCGCAGGCCTGCCATGCCGTCCTCCTTGTGTTTTTCTTGCTTACCTTGCTATTTCAGGAAATCGACCGACACTACTCTATATGCCGGCCGGTAATTTTCCGTGAACTCAGGCGAATGATGGACGGCCGGATAGCCGGACTCCGCAATTCTGTCGAACCACACGACGACGTCCTGTTTAGGCCAGGGAACGCCCCCCGCCGTGGCAAGGTCTCCCAGACAGCCGCAGAACTTTGCCAGTTTCTCCGGCGACGGCGGATGGCTGTTTGCCGTCTCGACAAATGCGGCGCACAAATCCTGCAGGTTCCCGCCGCTCGCCAGGAACGGACGCAGGTGGATGCGCGCGAGCTTGCCGTCAGGAGAGATGATGTCCCGGGCCGGTTCATCCGGTCCGTCGCCCAGGGCGGCGGCCTCCGCGTCGAGCCGGGCACGCGCCTCCACCTTGTCCTTGACGGCATGGCCGGGGCCGAGGGCCGCTTGGTGCAGCAGCTTGTAGATGTCTTCCAGCTGCATGCCGGGGTAGCGGCCCATATGTCGCGAAACCAGTTGCTCGATAAATTTCATTTTGTAATCTCGTGGACGGGTTGGATTGTGGGACGCTGCCCCGGTGTATGACAAGTTGGAAATTATCGGCTCTGTCCGGCAGGCATTGTCTTACATCGATGAAGCCGGAGGAAATCCGATGGCGCAGGGCATTTCATGTTGTATTTTCCTGCGCGGAAGAATAACGTCCCCAGTCCGGTCTCGGCCGCGGGGCACCGGCTCCGCGGATTGCGATGCAACATGGCATCCGAACCCGGACCCTTGGGGGTAGGTACCTGCAGGGGGAGGGTAGAAACCCAACAAACAGGAGGATGGCTACATGGAACGAGTACAGGAAATAGAATTCATCGATCAGTCCAAACCGGTGCAACGCAAGGAGTCCAAGTCACTTGACCGCCGCGGCTTCCTGGCGGCCGCGACCGGACTGGCTGCAATCACGGCCATGGCTCCGGATGCTTTCGCGCGCAACTTCATCGACAAGTACGATGCCGACGGGCCCATCGCGCGTTATCCGAACCCGGACATCATCGGCTTCGACAAGCGTTTCAAGTACAAGCTCGGCAATACGCCCATCATCCGCCACTACCGAGGCACGATGTGGGCGGAAGGCCCGGCTTGGAACACGGTCGGCCGCTTCCTCATCTGGAGCGACATCCCGAACAACGAACAGCTGCGCTGGATCGAGGAAGACGGCCATGTCTCCCGCCAGTTCCGCTTTCCTTCGGGCAACTCCAACGGCAACATTTTCGACTACCAGGGCCGCCAGGTCGCGTTCGAGCACGGCACGCGCCGCGTGGGCCGTTACGAGCTTGACGGCAGCTACACCGTGCTGGCAGACAAATCATCGGATGGCAAGGGCCTGAATGCGCCGAACGACGGCGCTGCGCATCCGGACGGCTGGTATTTGTTTACCGATCCGGGTTATGGCGGCCTGATGAACTATGAAGGGGAGCGCCTGAAATCCAACACCCCGCAGCCGATCCAGAAGGAAGCGGTATACCGCATCGATGCTCCGGGCAAAGTCGAGAAAGTGGCGGATGAGCCGTTCAAGCCGAACGGCCTGTGCTTCTCGCCGGATTTCAAGAAGGTGTATATCGCCGACACGGGCCTGTCGCACTATCCCAACGCCAAGAGCGTGATCTGGGTTTACGACCTGGACGGCAAGAAGCTCAAGAACGGCAAGACTTTCGCCAGCATGGAAATGGATGGCAAGGTCGGGTTTGCGGATGGAATCCGCTGCGACGAGGACGGCAATGTCTGGGCAGGGATGGGCTGGGTGGGCGACGGCTACGACGGCGTGCACGTGTTCGCGCCGGATGGGGTGCGCATCGGCATGATCCGCATGCCCGAAATCGTTTCCAACCTGGCATTCGGCGGCAGCAAGCGCAACCGCCTGTTCATGACGGGAAGCACATCGCTGTATTCGGTTTACGTGGAGACCCGCGGCGCCAACATCGGCGGCTGATTCGTCGAAGCGGAAAACAAAAGCCCGCACCGGAAGGTGCGGGCTTTTTGTTTGCCGGGTCCGGCAACCGCCATCAGAACGGCAGCGAATACCCAACCGTGACGTAGTCGACGTAGTCGTTGATCTGGGTGTATTCGACGTCGAGGACGCCCGTGCCCAGGCGAATGCCGACGCCGACGCCGCCTGCGAGATTGAAGTCGTTGTCGAAATCATCATCCCAATAGCTGAGGCCGACCTTCGCCTTGAAATGGACGTCGCCCTGCGAGCGCCATACGCCATAGGCCGCGATCGAGTCGATGTTGTAATCATTATTGCTGCCGATTTCTCCGTCGACGATTCCGAGGTTGAGGTCAGCCTCCGCGGAGAATCCGCTTTGCAGCTCCTTACCGAGCCTGCCGCCGATGGTCAGGCCCGTCTCATTGTCGGATCCGTGCGGTTTCATAATGCCGACCGTGCCGCCGAATGACAGGCCTTGGTTCAGATCCTGCGCCATGGCCAGCGGTGCCGCCAGGGCGCCGGCGAGTCCGAGCGCGATGATCGATGATTTCTTCATGGGATTTCCTCTTTGCCTTGTGGATGGTGCGAAGCGCTTCGAGCAATGCATGCTCAGGCAATTAGGCGCGAGACCGGCGAATAAGTTCGGCGGGGCGTGACGCCGCGATGTCGTCCGGCGGCGACATGGTGATGGTTGAATTTGCGCGCGTCAGCGCTGCTTGCCCGCGAGTTCTCCCAGCCGCGCGATGGCCTGCTCGACCTTGGGTGCCCAGGGTTCGGCGCAGCCGATGCGCATGCAGTTGCGGTAGCGGTCGGTGGCGGTGAACAGAACGCCCGGTCCGAAGGAAATGTTGTTGCGCAGGGCCTGCCGAAACAGTTCCACCGAGTCGCGTCCTTCCTGCAGTTCCACCCAGAGGATGAAGCCCCCGGCCGGGCGGGTGATGCGCGTGCCGGCGGGGAAAAATTGCGCAATCGCCGAGGACATGTGCGCGACCTGGTCGCGGAACACGCGTCGCAGCGAGCGCAGCTGCCGGTCATAGCCGCCGCTGGCGAGAAATTCGGCGATGACCAGCTGCAGGATTTCCGGGCAGCCGACCGAATTGATGAACTTCAGCATCTGCACCTGCGCGTGCCAGCGCCCCGCCGCGACCCAGCCAAGCCGGAAACCGGGCGCAAGGGTCTTGGTGAAGGACGAGCAGAGCATCACGTTGCCGTTGCGGTCGAACGCCTTTGCCGGCAGAGCGCGGTCGTCACCGTAGTGCAGGTCCCCGTACACGTCATCCTCGATGAGGGGCACATTGCGCTTGTCGAGCATCCTGACGAGGCGTTTCTTGTTTTCGTCGGACATGGTGAAGCCGAGCGGATTCTGCGCATTCGGCATCGCGATGACCGCCGCAATCTTCGACCGATCGAGCGCGAACTCGAGTGCGTCGAGCGAAATGCCCTCGCGCGGATGCGTGGGGATCTCCAGGGCCTTGATGCCCAGGCTTTCCAGGGTCTGCAAAAGCCCGAAATAGGTCGGCGATTCGAGCGCCACGGTATCGCCGGGCTTGGCCACCGCCCGCAGGCACAGATTCATTGCTTCCATCGCGCCGTTGGTGACGATGATGTCCTTGGCCGCGAGGTTGCAGCACAGATCGAGCGAGCGGCGGGCGATCTGGCGTCGCAGCTCCTCGTTGCCGGGCGGCAGCACGTACTGGGTGAGGGCCAGGGGTTTGCGGCGGGCGATCGACGATATCAACCGCTGCAGCTTGCCGGTTGGCATGTATTCCGGCGGCGGACAGGCGGTGCCGAACGACATGATCCCCGGACGGCGCGAATCGAGCACGTCCTGGACCAGGGCGCTGATGCCCACCAATTGCGCGGCCCTCGGGGGATTGGAAATCGACGGTTCGTCCGCTATCCGCGTACGGTGACGGACGTAATAGCCGGCGTTCGGCCGGGCCTCGATCAGGCCCCGGTTTTCCAGCACTTCATACGCGCGCAACACGGTGGCCACGGAGACGCGCCGCTGCGTGGAAAGCCGCCTGACAGAGGGCACCCGCTCGCCGGGACGCAGGGTTCCCGCCGAGATCATGCCGGAAATCGAGTCGGCGACGGTTTCGTACAGCACGGCCTGGGTCATGGAGGCACTCTAAGCAGCCCGCGGCGGATCGAACAGGCACAGCTGGCGGCACGTTGGACCATAACAGTTTGCCGTATCGGAAACTGTTATGGAAACAATTTCCATTTTCCGAATCTGTTATGGTCCATGACCGGGGCATAGCATGGGCGCCATGAAAGTGGATATGGAAAGGGCGATCATGGACCTTGAAAGGCTGCAGATCATCAGGATGCGGGGGGCAAGGGGCGTGCGCCTTTCCTGCGACAGGGGGAACCTGTGGATCACGCAGGAAGGCGTTGCGCGCGACGACTTTCTGGTTCCCGGCGTCAGCCAGGTCATCGAAACGGACGGCACGGTCGTCATCGAAGCGATGACGCCCTCCTCGCTCACCATCGATTCGGGGAAGCACGCCGGCGCAACCGTTTCGGCCGGCCCTGAACCGCAGGCAGCCTGACCGCCAGTTACGCATTGCTGCGTTTGACGGATACTCCGGGCCGCTTCAACAAATCGGGCAGCAGCCTGGTACCCAGGCCCGGACCCCTCAACGGATGAATGTAGCCGTCGCGAACCAGCGGCAGCTCGGTCAGCACGTCTTTGTACCAGGTTGAATAGTACGCGCGCACCACTTCCATGATGAGCGCGTTGGGAATATGGGTCATCAGGTGGATGGATGCGATCCAGACCACGGGGCCGTTGCAATCATGCGGGGCAACCGGCCGCTGGTAGGCCTCCGCCAGTGCCGCGATCTTGCGCGCCTCGGTGAGCCCACCGCGCCAGCCGACGTCCAGCATGACGATATCAGCGGCCTGGTTGGCGAGCACGTCCCGGAACGGATACATGCCACCGAGGGTCTCGCTCGCGCAAACCGGGATGGAAGTCGAGCGCGCGTACTCGGCCAGCGTCTCCACATCGCACATCTTGATCGGATCTTCCGACCAGAACGGCCGGTAAGGCTCCAGCGCACGCGCAATCTGCTTGGCCTGCTGCAGGTTCCAGAGTGAATGGAATTCCGCCATGACTTCGATGCGATCGCCGACCGCCTTGCGGATCCTGCGCCACGGTTCCAGCGCCTTGTCGAGATCCTGCGCGGACACGAACGCGCCGCCGTTGTCCTCCGCGTAGGGATCGAACGGCCAGATTTTCATCGCCGTGAAGCCTTCGTCCAGCAGGCTTTGCGCAAGTTCATCGGCACGGTGCACGAAAGCGATCTGGTCATCGTAGGGGCCGTCGGATTTCGGCACGGCCTCTCCGGCACGCAGCGAACGCCTTGCCACGCTTTGCGTGTTGTAGTTGTATCCGGCGCAGGTGTTGTAGGCGCGAATCCGCTCGCGGGTCGCGCCTCCCAAGGCAACGCTGACCGGCAGGTTCGACGCCTGTCCAAAGATGTCCCAGAGCGCGATGTCCACCACCGAGGCCGCGCGGATCTCGGCGCTGCTCGCGGCGAAGCCGAGATAGCTGGTCATCAGGTGGCGGCTGTGCTTCTGGATCTCCAGGGGATCCTTGCCGAGCAGGTAGGGCGCGACCAGTTCATGCAGCTGCGCTTCGACGGTGGCCGGTCCGCGCGAAGTCTCGCCCAGCCCGATCAGTCCTTCGTCGGTGTGGACCTGCGCCAGCAGCAGGTTGGGCCTGTCCGGCAGCCGTATGGTTTCGATCGCGGTAATTTTCATGTGCGGCCTGCCCGTTACCTGAGTTCTTCGGCGCGAATGCCGTGTGCCTTGACCAGCTCGCTCCACCGGCGGGATTCCGCGCGGATGTGATCCTGGAACCGGGCCGGCGTGCCGCCGCTGATGGTCATGCCCATTTCGGCGAGGCGCCTTACGATTTCCGGATCGAGCAGGGCTTCCTCATAGGCCTTGTTGATGCGCGCGACGATGCTGTCCGGCGTTTTCCTCGGCGCCATCACGCCGAACCAGGGCGCGATGACGAAACCGGAGAATCCGGCCTCTTCCATTGTCGGCGCATCCGGAATGAGGGCGGAGCGGGTGGCGCCGGTGGTCGCCAGCGCCCTGACTGCGCCGGCCCGGACCTGCGGCAGGATTGAGGGCGTATTGTCGAAAAATATGTCGATCTGTCCGCCGCGCAGGTCGGTAATGGCGGGCGCGGAGCCGCGATACGGCACATGCAGGATGTCGATGCCGGCGGCTTTCTTGAACAGCTCGCCGGAGAGGTGCGGCGACGATCCATAGCCCGAGGAGCCGTAACTGAGCTTGCCGGGTTTCGATTTGGCCAGCGCGACGAGCTCGGCCACGCTTCTTGCCGGAACCGACGGGTTCACGGTAAGCAGGTTGGCGATCGATCCGAACAGCACCACGCCCCGGAAATCGCGCTCCAGGTCGTAGGGAATTTTTTCGTAGATCGCCGGGTTGATGGCGCAAGTGCCGATGGTACATTGCACCAGCGTGTAACCATCTGCCGGAGCCCGGGCGGCGGCTTCGGTGCCGACATTGCCACCCGCGCCGGGCCGGTTTTCTATGACGATCGGCTGGCCCAGCGCGCGGGCTGCGCGCTCCGAGATCACTCGTGCCAGCAGATCGGAGGAACCTGCCGCCGGGAAGGGCACGATCAGTGTCACCGGTTTCGACGGAAAGGTGGTTTCCGGAGAAGAGCACGCAGACAGCACGAGCAACTGCAGGCTGGCAATCCCGAAACGCACGATCGCACCCATCCAGCCCCCTCCTATCGGCTTTTTGCGCATTCTAACCGCGATGCCGGATGCGTTCTCCGCTGCCGCCCGCTTCGGCTTGTACACGAGGACCGGTGTTTTCGCGGCTGAGCATCTTGCATGGAACCGCCGACGCCGCGCCGGCCGGGCCTTCGGGTATAGTTCGGCGGAATCGGGGAACTGTAGATTTGACACCGCACACAC